>JAZOOK010000043.1:0-15624 GCA_045654965.1 Candidatus Coprovivens sp.
TCATATTCATCATATTCTGCTTTTAAATTTGTTTCTGTAATTTTTTTTGTTTCTAAATTATATAATTTTAATGTTTCATCATTGTATAAAATATGTTTTACTTGATAGTATGTATCATCTTTTGATTCTTCATATGAAGTTAAAATTTTTGCTTCTTTTGTTTTTACTGGTACAGAATCAATTTTTTTACATTCTGTAGATTCTTTTTCGCATAAACCATATGTAAATTCATAAATATCTAATGTGTATTGTTGTTCTTTATTTACTTCATCTTCTTTGTTAGCAAATTTTGTTCCTAAAATGAATGCTCCTATTAGTAGTCCAACAAATACAATTATCAATAATACAATTAATAATGGATTAATTTTCTTTTTTTCTGTTTTTTCTTCTATTTTTATTTCTTTATTCTCTTCTTCTACTTTTTCTTTTCTCATTTTTACCGCTCCTCTTCTAGTTTTATTATATCATTATGTTTATTTTAATAAAATTAAAAAGTAGGATTATTCCTACTTTTCAAATGTATGTTTTACTCTGTCTTTTTCTTCAGCTCTTTTACCATCGTTGAATCTCTCTACTGTTCCAACTAGATAGCCTGTGATTCTTCTGATTCTTTCGAAGCCTACTCCTTCTCCAACCATTTTTTTGCTTTCAACTTTTGTTTCAGCAGTTTTTTCGATTTTTTCTGTTTTCATACCTTTTACCTCTTTCTACTTCTATTTATTAAAATTTAAATTTTTAAGTAATTCTGCTGGAATTGGATCCCCTTCACGACGTCCACATCCTGGACATACGTCTTTGATAACTCCAACATATCCACAAACAGGGTCTCTGTCTACTGGATGGTTAATTGCGCCATAACCAATTTCTGCTTCTTTCATCATTCTTACAACTGATTCGAATGCTTCTACGTTTTCTGTAACGTCTCCATCTAATTCAATGTAACTAATGTGTCCTGCATTTGTTAATGCATGATAAGGAGCTTCTGTTTTGATTTTTTTAGCAATTGAGATATTGTATGCAACTGGTACGTGGAATGAATTTGTGTAGTAATCTTTATCAGTTACACCTTTAATTTTACCGAAGATTGCTCTATCGATTCTTGTAAATCTACCACTTAGTCCTTCAGCAGGAGTTCCTAAGCAAGTGATATTTAATTTATATTCTTGGCTATATGCATCCATTACTTCTCTCATATGACCAATAATTTCTAATCCTAATTTTTGTGCTTTAGCAGATTCTCCATGGTGTTCACCAATTAGAGCTGTTAATGCTTCTGCTAAACCGATAAATCCGATAGATAAAGTCCCGTGTCTTAGTACTTTCTTTAATTTATCATTAGGTTTTAATTTTTCTGAATCCATCCAGTTTCCTTGGCCCATTAAGAATGGGAAGTTATAAACTCTTTTCTTACATTGGATTTCAAATCTTTCTAATAATTGATCTTTACATAAAGCTAATTTTTGATCTAATTCTTCATAGAATCCTTTCATGTCAGCTTTTTTAGCACCGTCATTAGGTCCAACTATACCATGTTTAATTGCTATTCTTGGTAAGTTGATTGTAGTAAATGATAAATTTCCTCTTCCTGGAGCTACTGCTTTTTCTGGATCTACTACGTTACCCATAACTCTTGTACGGCAACCCATTGTTGCTACTTCTGTTTCAGGACGTCCTGGAACATAATATTGTAAGTTATAAGGTGAATCTAAGAATTCGAAGTTAGGGAATAATCTTTTTGCAGATACCTTACATGATAGTTTGAATAGATCATAGTTAGGATCTTCTGGATTATAGTTAACTCCTTCTTTTACTTTGAATATTGAGATTGGGAAGATAGGTGTTTCACTATGTCCTAATCCTGCATCTACAGCAAGTAAGTAATTCTTAACTATCATTCTACCTTCAGGAGAAACGTCTGTACCAAAGTTAACACTTGAGAATGGTACTTGAGCTCCTGCTCTAGAATGCATTGTATTCAAGTTATGGATAAATGCTTCCATTGCTTGATATGTAATCTTATCAGTTTTTGCTACAGCTTTTTCTAGTGCCATAGTAAATAATCTTTTTAATGATTCATTTTCCTTGTAGAATTTTTCGAATGTTTCTACTGGAGTTTCTATTGTAGTAAGTTTACTGATTACGTCTTCGATTGTTTTCATATTTATAAATGAAGCAAAATCAGAATAATCAAGTAAATCTTGGATTGTCATTTTTAATTGTTTTTTAAATGTTTTGATAACACCTGGAGCTAGATAGTAATCGAATAATGGAATACTTTGTCCACCGTGTTGATCATTTTGATTTGATTGAATAGCTATTGCTGCTAATGCAGAATAACTCATGATATCATTTGGTTCTCTTAAGTAACCATGTCCTGTCGAGAAACCACCTTTGAATAATTTATCTAAATCTATTTGTAAGCAAGTTGTTGTACCCATTGCTTCGAAGTCCATATCGTGAATATGAATTTCCCCTTCATCATGAGCATCAGCATATGCTTTTTTCATTAAATATGTTTTAGCAAATTCTTTTGATACATTTGATCCAAATTGTAACATAGTACCCATTGCTGAGTTTCCATCGATATTACCATTTTCTCTTTTTGTATCATCTTCAGAAGCACTTTTAAGAGCTAAACCTTCTAATGTTTTTAAGAATTTGTGTGATCTTTTATCTTCTGTGAATGCTGCTCTTGATTGAGCTCTTCTTTCTCTATAGTTAGCAAATGATTCGTATACTTCATCATATTTTTTTGATTTTAGAGATGTTTCAATTAAGTCTTGAATTTCTTCTATCTTAATTTTATCTTTGTCTGCATATTCCTTTTCAATTCTTGAAAGAACGTCTTGGAATATTTTTTGCATATCCTTTTCAGAATATTTAGCAATGCCTGTCTCTTCGTCCATTGTAGATTCGATTACGTCATCAAATCCTTTTTTTATTGCTATTGCTATTTTTGTTTTGTTGAAATCAACTTTTTTGCCATTTCTTTTTACTACTTGTAAGTTAGCAAAAACGTCTTCTTTTTCTTTTGCCATAAGTCAAAAACTCTCCTTCTACCTTTTCCTAATTTCATTATATATTATATGTTGTAAAATTGATAGTTTTATTTTTTTGTTTTTTTTGAAAAATTGAGTTTTTTGAATTTTTAAAAAAACGGATTTTGCCGATTTTTAAGCATTTTGTCTTAATACACATTTGATATTATCATTTATGCGTAAATCAAATAAATCCCGTAATTACAGGGCCTCAAAGCACTTTTTCATTTTTTATTGTTCGATTTACGTATTTTTTACTTTTTTTCATTTTTTTGATTTTCATAATTTTTACATTTTTTGATTTTCGCGTTTTTTTAGATTTTTTTCAAATTAAAAGAACTTGAAAAAGTCAAGTTCTTTTAGCTTGTTTTGATATAGTTTTTAGTTATCTATAATGCACTTATATAACCACTAATATAACTACTAATTATTACTCGGAAAATCCTGTAAATGATAAGGATAAATTAGTAACACAAGCACCACTATGATCTACTTGACCATATTCGCTTGATGTAAATGCAATTATGAAAGGTAAATCCCCTACTGCATTTTTTATTGCTACATAATCCTCATCTATTCTATCTCCAATAAATGCTTTTCTAGCACTTGAATGCATCAATAATAAGCAAGCTGGTTTAAAGTTTGTTTTTAATTCCATTAAATTTTCTACAGCTCCACTAATAAGATGATCTTGATCAGCATTTAGTAACATTATAGCTGTGTTAACCGCCATGTTGGCTCCTACTGTAAATGAGTAATCAGGGTTACCAAATTTTGGGTGTCTAGCTAAAATAGTTTCTCCATGTAATGTAGATGTTCCTAATGGCATAGGAATAGATGCCGGTAATATATTTTGTCCCATTAATTCATCAGCATTAAATCCTGTCCATTCAGCATATTTTTTTAATGCTGGTACATGGTCTATTTCCATAATACGACGATTATCATCTAATGCTGTAATAATTCCCATATTTTCTGTTAGTTGATATGAATTAGTTAAAATATTTTTGATGTCTTTAGTAGTATAGAATAATACTACTGCACATCCTTCATCGAAACTATCGTTTCCACAAAGTATTTTCCATTCACCTACTATGTCATTATCAGCTGCTGATCCACCAAACATAGGAATTTCACCTATTACATCTTGAATTCCTTTTAAGTATTCTTCTTCTTCTTTAGGAGATGCAAACATGGCAAACGCAACTGGTGGATGTGTTTTTTCAGCATCCTCCATAGCTGCTTGAGCTATTTTTCTACCCGTTGCTCTTGGATCAAGGCCTCTTTGAGATGATGCAATACCAACTTTTAATTCGTTATCTTCTAAAACTAGCATTCCAGCAAAACCATCTTCATTAGAAATTATACCATCAGGTGTCATTATTGCACCTGAAGATGTACAACCTATTACTTTTAAATCTGGTGTTATTGATTTAATTCCCTTTATTAATTCTTGTTGATTATGTCTTATTGATGAGAATAGAAATCCTACTTTAGGACTTTTTAAGCCTTTTATAGAGTTTTTGGCAGTTTCTTCTCCTGCTTCAAAACTATCTCTTAAGATACTTGAACCTACCATTGCTTTCATATTTAGTCCTCCTATTTATTCTTTTTTTGTTAGTCTTCTCTATTATATATTTTATAACTATTTGGTATTTAAATCAATATATGTAAAGATGGTTGATGTTAAATTTTAGACAAAAAAAAGGAAACATTAATCGTTTCCTGATTTGCATTTGTTCGTTTTCAAAATTAACTTCCATATAGCTAAATGAGTTTATAGACTATTTTGATAGTTTTCATAAATACTTAGATTATTCATCCAGTATCTCAAGTAAATTACTACATTTACGTTTCTATACTTTCGTATTGGAGTTCTCCAATTCATCACTAAATTCTCTTTATACGTGCACCAATGATATAGTTTATTGTGCCTCAAATCGTTTGACGAATTTTATCACTCAACGTTTGGATTCCTTGATTCTCTTGCAAGACAAGTTTAAGACTCCATAAATTTTTTAAACGCTGACATTCTGGTATAATGATCTTTCCTTTAAATCCCAGAGCCTCTTATGCGTGTGTATATACTATTTCACCATGTATTTCGTGTTTATGTATCCATGATTTCACTCTATTTCACCATATTTCTATGTTTATGTATCCAAGTTACTGACACTATTTCACCACTTTTGTTTTGGTATGTTTATGTATCCATGATTTCACTCTATTTCACCATATTTTCATATGTTTATGTATCCAAGTTACTGACACTATTTCACCATACTGATTTGTATATTATGTGTCCAAGCTTTTTATCCTGTTTCTTATGTGTCAGGACTTTTTACTCTATTTCACTATACTGATATGTTTATGTATCCAAGCTTTTTATCCTGTTTCTTATGTTTCAGAACTTTTTACTCTATTTCACCATATCTAAATGTATGTTTATGTATCCATACTACTCACACTATTTCACCGTGCATATTAATCGTGCGCGTTTATGTATCCATGTTTTGGTACTATTTCACCATACATTGTTTTGTATGTTTATGTATCCATGATTTCACTCTATTTCACCATATTTTCATATGTTTATGTATCCAAGTTACTGACACTATTTCACCATACGCTATGTGTTTATGTATCCATGTTTTTGTTCTATTTCACCATATATATTAATCATATATGTTATGTATCCAAACTACTCACACTATTTCACCACATAAATTGTTACATGTTATGTATCCATATATACATGTTTTCGCATACGAACACTAATTCATTAAAGATAGTTTCTATCATACTTTAACAAATGTTCATATAATGCATAACATACTTGTGAATTCATTACTCATAAATTCATTTCTAGTATGAAAGCTCTCATCAATTTTATTAAATTATTATTATCCTTATTGGCAAATAGAAAATGCTAACTATTAATAATAACATAATCATAATTTAGTACTTCTTGGGAATAGTGGTTGAATGGTGATGAGTTTTTAACCATTCAACGACTAACGGTCGACAGATAAACACATGGTAATACGTGTTTCTTCAGTATGTCATAATCATACTGGAAATAACTTGCGGGCTTAGTAAACTATTACTAATATACAAATATATTTATCATATACATGTTACAAGTTGAAAATTATCTATACCCAAGTTTTTTGTATATATTCTTTCACAAACGAAATATAAATTTCTTTATATTTTCACTATCTTACAAGTTTATGCCCTAGAATATATCCATTAAGGTACATAGATTGTCTTCCGTATACCTCCTTACTATATTAAGTATATACTTTTTGACCTTTTTAGTCAATGACTTTTTTTGTTTAATTGAACTTTATATAGGTATATGTTATTATAAATCATTAATCAGGGGGGATTTATGAGATGTGTACTTGGAATAGACTTGATTTTTTAGAACAATTAAAAAAATTAGAAGTATTAATTGAACAAGAAACAGATATAAAAAGAAAATTATATTTAGAAAAAGTATTAGACACTTCTAATAAATTATATTATGAAACATTTGTAGATTTCCCTAGAACTAGAGTTACTGCTAAACAAAGATTAACTAGTATATTAGATTCTTCTTGTTGTTATGGAAGATACTATTCTATAGTTAGATGTTTTCTTGGTAAAGTTAGTGATTATATAGATACTATTGATAATATTTCTGATAAATTAGATAATATTAGTCCTGATGGTAATTTTGATTTTATGAATACTGGAGCTACTCTATCTTGTAATGACGTGATGAGTTTAGTAGATAGATTTTATAAAGAATTTGATGAAGAATTATATGAGTATTTTTTAGAGGTTTATAGAGATAGAAAACACTCTTTAAAGTTTTTACCTTTAGATGAAAGTAAAGATAGTAAGACTGATGGTACTACTCTATTTATAGATGGTGTTAGAAAAAATTTTATTACTGTTTATGAAACTGATGCGGTTGGTACTTACGAGTGTGCTGTACATGAATATGGACATGCTATAGCTAATTTGATTAATCCTGAAGTATCTTATACTGATAGAGAGGATTTCTTCGTTGAAGTTGCTTCTATTTTCCCAGAGTTAGTGGCCTTATATGAGAATAATTTTGAATTCGATAAATTACAGGTTTTATATCATTTGTATACTACTTTAGTAACTTATGTTAATAATGCTGAATATTTAAGTTTACATACTCCTGTTATTAATACTTGGGCTGATAACAAACATGTTATGAGTAAAGGATTTTTTTCTTCATTAGAAAAAGATTATGACATAGACGAAGAATGTTTTGAAGAATTATTAAGTACTACTATAGAAGATCAAGGAGTCTATGTAATAAGTTATATTGTTGCATTAGAATTACTTAACATTTATAAAAAAGACAAAAAAGAAGCTTTAGAATTATTTAAGAAATTCCTAAAATATCCAGCTAAAGAAGACATATTAACTTTTGTTGTAGAAAATATTGCAATCAATGAACATGCAAGTGAAGAAGCTGAAATTGTTTTATCAAAATTCAGTAAAGAGTTAAAGAAAAGAAGGTATTAGTATGCAAAGATGGAATATAGAATATTTAAAAAGATTACATGCTAAATACGTAAAGTTATCCATAGAAGAAGTGGATCCTAGTTTATCTTTAGAATATGAAAGTACTGCTAACTCTATATTAGATATTATTGATAGATATCGTGAAATGTCTTTAAAGAGAATTAGTATTTCTCCATATCTTGAAATTATTGATCATAAAAGTATCGTAAGCAGTGATTTTAAAGTAATAAGTGATTATGGATATTATTGTCCTTATATTAGATTTTTAAGTGACTATAACGATATATTAGAGATTAATCCTAATACTAATTTGCCTACTATAGATACCAATGTGAATAAAATAGTTAGAGTTAGTAGTGATTTTTATAGACAATTTAATGGAATATTTAGTGATACTTTCGATAGTATGTTTAAAACATTTAAAAATACGATACATATGAGAAAAGTTACTGGTAGTACAGTTACAACTGGTCAAACATATTCTGTTTATAATACAGGATTAACTTTCTTTGAATTAGGATATAACAGTACATTACAAGATTATGTTTCTGCTATACATGAATTTGGTCATGGGATATCTTGTAAACTTAACTCTAAAGCTATGTGGGATTTTGGTAAATATTGTTTTATAGAAGTTGATTCCCTATTCTTTGAATTATTAGGTACAGATTATATAGCAGAAAAATTAGATAGAAAAAAAGATGCATTTGATATTAATATAGATGTTTTAAAAGATTATATGTATAGTGCTATGTTAGTAAGTACTAAATTAGATATGTATTCTGAATGCGATAGATATGATTTAAATAACAAGAGATTTGTTAGACAATATCTAAGTAAAGAAGCTAATCTTAATAAACTTGGGGTTAATGATGTTATGAAGACTTGGGTTAGAGATTGTATGCATTATATAGTATCTTATCTAACTGCTATAGAACTTTATTTAATATATCAAGACAATCCCGATAAAGCATTAGAATTATTATTCAGTATAATAAAAATACAAAAAGATACTAGTAAAGATTATTTAGATTATATTCTTTCTTTAGGAATAGAACCTGGTAAAAATTTTGATGCATATTTAGAAATATTATTTAATAGAGCTAAGGAAGTTAATGATGAAAAAAGTTTACGATATAAAAATTAAAGATTTAGAAAGTCTACTGGCTCTATTAAAAGAAAATATGCATGATAATACTGTAATGATAGATGTTATTAGATTAGAAGGATATATTACTAGACTTAAAAATGGTTTTAAAAATACTGATGTTACAAGTGTGTTTGAACAAATACAAGATGATTTAGAATATCATGATTTTTATAAACCCTTCTATCCCATTGTAGAAAGATTTATATTTAACGGGAGAAGCGTTGAAGAATTAGATAGTGAACCTAGATATAAATCTATAATATTTAGTGATGATCAAGTATTGAATGACGTTTTAGAATTTTATGGACATCAGGGAGAGTTATTTTATTCACAAGTATTAGAGTTTTATAATGAAGCTGAAGATCATTTGAAATTTATTGGTTGTAGTAGTCATACCGAAGGTGAATCATTATTATTAAAAAGCGTTGGCGAGGGTTTTATATTTACACCTAATTATTCTAATATTACAAAATTTACCACTCTAGTTCATGAAGTACAACATATTATTGATTTTTATATTAATCCTGATTTTTCTAGTGAGTACGTTATAAGAGAAACTATAGCAATGTTTATGGAAATGATTGCAGCTGATTATATTGCAAATAAGTATAAACTATTTGATGAAGGTTATAAAAGACAGCAAGCTATTTATGCAATAGTTAAATATCAGTCACATAATGTTTTATATAAAACAGATGCTCTTGATATAGCTAGTGAAAATAAAGAATTAAATCAAGATGAATTATTTACTTTACTAGATAAAGAAGGATTTGAACAAGATGATTTAGAATTTTATTTTGATCAAGGTATAACTAGTGATATGGCTTATCAAATTGCATATTTAATCGCTATAGAACTATATTTAATTTATTATAAAGATAAAGAGTTGGCTATTAAGATATGTGAAGATATTATTATAAATGGTACATCTAGTAATATATTTGATTTATTAGATAAATATAATATTAATTTAAATAGTGGTGTTACTCAATACGAAGAGATGATATATAAAAAGAGATTCTAATGAATCTCTTTTTTAGTTATTTTCTATTAAATAGTTTTTATATTCTTCAATAATATTGAACATTTCTTCACTTGTTTTACTTTGACATATTAAGTTTTTAATTTCTTTACTTTTAGGCATTCCTTTTAAGTACCAAATTATAAAACTTCTTATTTCTAATAGTGCTGCTTTTTCACATTTGTCTTCTAATAATAATTGATAGTGTCTTTTCATCATTTCTACTTTTTCTATAAAAGATACTGGTTCTATTATTTTTCCTGTACTTAAATATTCAACACATTCTTTTATTAACCAAGGATTACCTAGTACTCCTCTACCAATCATTACGGCATCACAACCTGTTGTGTCTAACATTTCCTTAGCTAGTTCTGGTGATGTTACGTCTCCGTTACCTATTACTGGAATTGATACAGCTTCTTTTACTTGTTTTATGATATTCCAATCTGCTTTACCGCTATATCCTTGTGCTCTAGTTCTAGCATGAATAGCTATTGCTTTTGCTCCGGCTTTTTCACATACTTTTGCTACTTCTACTGCATTTATATGTTTTTCATCCCAGCCGCTTCTTATTTTTACCGTAACAGGTACTGATACTGCATTAACTACTGCTGATACTATTTCGAATATCTTATCTGGATCTTTTAATAGTGCACTGCCAGCTTGAGCTCTTACTGCTACTTTAGGTACTGGGCAACCCATATTTATATCTATTATATCCGGATGCATTTTCTCTTCTATTATCTTTGCTGCTGTAACAAAAGATTCTATATCACTACCAAATATTTGTTGAGTAATAGGTCTTTCTGATTCGTCCATTTTAAGTAAATCAAATGTTTTTTCATTTGAGTACATAATAGCTTTATCACTTACCATTTCAGCATAGATAAGACCTGCTCCCATTTCCTTTATAATCTTACGATATGAAGTATTTGAAATACCAGCCATTGGAGCTAGTACTATTCTATTTTTTATTTCTACATTACCTATTTTCCACATAGACAACTCCCCAATCGATAGTATTATAACAAAAATGTATAAATATGTAAAAATAGGAATAATAATTATTAAGAATTATTATAATTAGCACTCTGTCTTGACAAGTGCTAATTAATGAAATATAATTAAATTATAGAAAGAAGGAAGAAATATGAGTTTAATTCCAAGAAGTTTTTATTTAGATGATATTTTAGACGATGTATCTAGACTTGCTACTAGACGTGATGTTACTTCTATGAAATGTGATGTTTACGAAGAAAATGGTAATTACAATATAGAAATGGATATCCCAGGATATGATAAAAAAGATATATCTATTGAATGCAATGATGGAGTTTTAACTATCACTGCCGAAAAGAATACTGAATTCAACAGTGAATCAGAAAGCAAAAAGTATATTCGTAGAGAAAGAGTTTATGGTAAAGTTACTCGTTCATTTAGTTTCTCTGATATAGATGAAGAAAATATTTCAGCTGATTTTCATAATGGTACATTAACAGTAGTTATTCCAAAGTCTAGAAAACAAGAATCTAAAAGAGTTATTGAAATAAATTAAAAAAAGTAGGATTTTCCTACTTTTATTTTTTTGAAGTTTTTTTAGTTGTTTTTTTAGTAGTATTTTTCTTTGTTGCTTTAGCAACTTCTTTTTTTGGTTCTTCTACTACTTCTTCAACTTCTTCAATCATTTCTTCTTCTACTTCGTTAGCATATACTACTTTTTCTTCTTTTGGATCAATTACAATTCTATAGAATAAAGCAGCTAGTATTCCACCAACTAGTGGTCCAATAATGAATACCCATAATTGAGATATTGCTTTTCCACCTGTTAATAAAGCTGGACCAATACTTCTAGCTGGGTTAACACTTGTACCAGTGAATACCATACCTGTTAAATGTACTAACATTAATGTTAAACCAATAACTAACCCTGAATTATCGTTTTCTTTTTTTGTTGCAGATAATACTGTTAGAACAAAAGTAAATGTTAATATAGCTTCAACTACTAATGCAATTGGTGCTGTAACCATTGATCCTAAACTTACACTTGTTGATGCTTCAAAGAAGTTAGCGCCTAAACTTGCAGTATTTCCCATTATTAAAGCTAATAAGAATGCACCTGCAATACCACCTACAATTTGAGCTACAACATAGTATACACAGTCAAAGATACTCATTCTACCAGCAATAACTTGAGCTACAGATACAGCTGGATTAACGTGGCAGCCTGATACTTTTCCTAGTACTGTTACTAATGCAACTAAAATTAATCCGAATGCTAGAGATATTATTACTAAACTCCAAGGTAGAGACATACCAAGTGCAGTTCCTAAATAAGTATTTACTGCTACTGCTGTTCCACAACCAAAGAATACTAATAACATAGTTCCAACTAGTTCAGAAATAAATTTTCTTATCATATCAAAATCCTCCTTATTGATATTATAACACTTATTTGCTTCTTTTGGGCAATTATATGCTATAATTCTATATATAGAGTATTATATTTGAGGTGTGAAATATGGCGAAATTTATGAAGAAATTATTATTTTGGTTATTTATTATTCTAGTAATTTGTCTTATCGGTTATTTAGGTGTTATTGCTTATACTGATGCTAATTGTTCTAGAGGTGTTAATCATTTAACTAGTAAGTATGAAATAAAGTCTAGCGATTTAACTTCTGTTAAATATCAACCATATATTTATGAAGATATAGCAAATTGTGATTCTTTATGGATTAAGAAATGTACTAAAGAAGAAAATTTACTTTATGAATATACTTTTAAGTTAGAAGACGATACTAAGATAGTTGTTAAAGAGTATAAGGATGGTGTATTTACTGATAATTATGAAAAAGGAAAACTAAAAAAAGAATATTTAGAAAAATTAGAGAAAGAAAATAATATAGCTACTCAAGATAAGGTTGAAGCGCAATAAAAAAAGGTTCAAGTTATTGAACCTTTTTAAATGCCTTCATATCCGGAAGGAATAACTACATTAGTAATATGTTCTACTAATTTTTCTTTGTTATTTTTTAGTTTTCCTTCTAATATTTGATTATGAATTTTATCTAGTACTGCTCCTATTTTTTCTTGAGCTACTCCTAGATTTAGTAATTCTTTACCATTTATTTTTATTTCATTACGTTTTACGAATGATGCTTTTCTAGCTATACTCTTTAACATAGCATAATCATTTTCTATTTTTGTTAATTCATTAACATATGCTGGATTTTTAGCATAGAAATTAGCTTTCTTTATTTTAAATAAATCATCTATATTTTCAGGACCAAGATTAGTTAAGAAACTTTTTATTCTCATTTCGTTATCTGTTACTTGGAAATCATGATATTCAATTAATTTAGTTACTCTTTGAATCATTTTTTTACTAAATCTTAATCTATTCATTACTTCTCTTGCCATATCTGCACTTTTCTTTGCATGATTTGGATAACTTGCTGTACCATCATTATTTTTTGTTACAGTAAATGGTTTTCCAATATCATGGAATAATGTAGCAAGTCTTAATTCTAATTTTGGTTCTACCACTTTAAGAGTTACTAATGTATGTTCTAAAGCATCATATATATGCTTTGGATCATTTTGATTAAATCTTTCTAATAGAGCTAGTTCTGGTAATACTTCGATAAATATATCGAAATATTTTTTTATGTAGAAGTCTGCACGAGGAACTACTAATAACTTACATAGTTCATCCCTTACTCTTTCAGTTGCTACATCTTGTAACATATCTCTATCATCATTCATATATTCTTGAGTATCAGGATCAATACGCATTGCATATTCTGCTGATAATCTAATTGCTCTTATTATTCTTAATGGATCATTAACAAATATTTCATCATCTTCTCCATTTACTTTGATAATCTTATTTTTTATATCCATTACTCCAGTATTGTAATCAATAAGACCATCTTCATCTGAATAAGCTAATGCATTCATTGTGAAATCTCTCATAGCAAGGTCTGATTCTAAAGTATTATCTTCTGATCTATACTTAGCTATTTCCATTGGGAATTTAGAATTAACTATTCCTAAATGAGAATCATTTTCTCCACAATAGAATGTTTGATATCCTTTAAGGGCTTTTTTAATATCTTCTAAAGAGGCATCTGTACTAATATTATAATTAGATGGTTTTAAATCCATAACCCAGTTACGAACTGCTCCACCTACAAGGTATGCTTCATAACCTTTTTCATTTATGATATTTAGAACTTCATTTACTGGTTTTGGTATTACTATATTCATAAATGTAGCCTCCTTAATTTTCTACTCTCTATATTATTATATCAAATTTGTCAAAATTGTATATATGTTTTTAGATAAAAAAAGATAATATAGTAAACCTATATTATCTAAAACTCATTACTGCTTCTTCTATATTTTGGTCTTGATTCATCCACTCAACGATTTCTGTGCTGTGTTCTAAATAGTATTCGAAATATACTTCTGTTTGATTATCTCCAAAAGCTAAGCTTGTTGTATTGGAGTTTCTATCAAGGTTTAATACTCCAAATACATCTATTCCTTTTTCCCTTACATATTCTTTTATTTGAGCTAACGTTGGTTCCATCTTTCCTCCTATTGTTTATTATAAGCTTTTTGGTTTTTGTTTATTGATTTTGTTTTATTACTTTTTCTTGCACCAGTCTTTTTAGAACTATCTTCTACTTTTGTTGTAGATGTATCATCTACTATTTGAAGTTTTATTCCTGTTTCTTGTTTTTGTTCTTCTACTACAGTTTTTTCTTCTTCAATTTGTGGTTGTTCAACTACTGGTGGAGTTTCTACTACCACTGCAGTTTCTACTACCTTTGGAGTTGGTTCTTCAACTACTGAACATTGTTCTGCAACTGTAGGTATTACAATTGGTTGTTCTAGTACTGGTGGAGTTTCTACTACTTGTGGTGTTTGAATTACAGGTTGTTCTAATATTGGTTGAACTTGGCTAGTTTGCGATTTTTTTAATTGCTTACGTTTTTCGTCGTACATTGCAAAAATAATTAATGCTAAACCAATTACTAATATATAAACATACCATGGTATTTCTTTCCAATATTCGGCTGTTAATACTATTACTCCAAATACCATACTTATTATACTACTATATAAGTAGTTCTTCCATTCCTTTGTATAAGAAAGTATTGATAGTACTAATAGTATTCCTAAATATGCTACTCCATCTATTGCTTCTTGTATTACTATTGATCCTAGTAATGTTAAACCAATGATTACACACCATTCCATGAATGATAGAAGAGTTTCATCCCATTTCTTTAATACTCCTCTAGTCATAGCTATTGCTACCAGGATAATTCCTAATGCGTAGTTAGCGTATAACTCACTTTCTATATCTATTAATGCTTTTGTGTATAAACCAAAGATACTGAATATCATTACTGATAAGTATATTTCATTATTATCTCTTGGTTTACAAATGTAATGGATTATTCCCCAAATTAATAGTAGTCCCCATGTAATATATGCACTTACTTCTAGATATAGACATAATAATACTAATGTTATTGCTGAGAATACAGTGTATCTATTAAATCCTTCTTTTCCTATAGAACCAAATATATATGTTACTGTAAGTAATCCAAATATTATAAATACTACCGCTTTACTTTCTAAGCTAAACATTAAAAGTGATAAGAACATTGGTATTAATAAGGCATCTTTTTTTCTTTCTAGTAAACAATAAATTGCCATTAATAATAAAGGTAATATCATTGTATATTCTGTTGTTAAATATAATACTTCTATAATTAATGTATCTATTATAAATATTGGTGATGTAGCATCTTTTAATTTTGCATATATTATTACTATTGCATATATTA
>JAZOOK010000044.1:0-2577 GCA_045654965.1 Candidatus Coprovivens sp.
TGAACAAACAATTCAACGTATTACAGGAAAATGGGCACAATTCGAAAGAGCTTGGGCTCGTGCACAACAAGCAAAAACACAAGAAGAAATCAAAGAAGTTACTGATGAATTAAATGGAATGTTTAGGAGGTAATTATGGAAAGTATTGCACAATTAGAAAATATAAAACCTGAAAACTTTGAAATATATATGTCGTTCTTTAAAGACCAACCTCTTAAAGAAAAAAGAAACATTGTAATCGACCAATTAAAAATATTAGCAACAATAACTAATACAATGTGTAAAGAATTAAATGTCGATAATGAAATAATATTAAATCGTGAATTACTAGATTTAAATCAAGAACAATATACAGAAGATGACTTTGCAGAAGCAGCAATAGTTCTAATAAATTCTATTCAAAATTCATTATGCGACTTCGATTTAAAGCTAACACGTATATTCGAAACATTAGAAGATAAAAAACAGTAGTAATTAACTACTGTTTTTTTATGAACAAAAAAAGAATTAGATTATCTTTTATCTAACTCTTTTTGAATAATTTCTTTAGTCATTACTGGATTTGCTTTACCTCTAGTATTTTTCATTACTTGACCAACAAAGTAATCAAATAAGTTATTTTTACCAGCTTTATATTGTTCAATTTGTTCAGATGAAGCATCTAAGATACCAACTATAATATTAGTTAATTCACTTTCATCACTAATTTGAGCATTTTCTTTACTAATGAAATTCTTAGGTTCTTTTTGTTCTTCAATAGCTTTAAAGAATACTTCCTTAGCTTGTTTAGAAGAAAGTAATCCGCTATTAATTCCATCAATAATTTGTTTTAACATACTAGGAGTAATAAAGAATTCATTTATAGGTTTATCATCTTTATTTAATTCCCCTACTATATTTACAGTAACCCAGTTAGCTGCTACTTTAGCATCAATTCCTAATTTAACACATTCTTCATAGTAATCAGAAACACTCTTTTCTTTTACTAGAACTCCTGCATCATAACTAGATAGCCCATATTCATTAATATATTTATTTTTTCTATCCATAGCAAGTTCTGGTATTGAAGCTCTAATTTCTTCTAACCATTCTTTACTGATTTTATATTTTGGAATATTAGGTTCAACAAAATATTTATAATCTATAGCATCTGCTTTACTTCTCATGAAATGAGTAGATTGACTTTCTTCATCCCATCTTCTAGTTTCTTGTTCTACAACTCCACCAGCTTCTAAGATATCAGTTTGTCTTTCTATTTCATAGTTAATAGCATCTCTAACTCCACCAAATGAGTTTACGTTCTTAATTTCAACTTTAGTACCCCAGTTTTCTGGATTTTCTTCATCTAAAGTAGCATCCATTAATGATACGTTAACATCACATCTGATTTGACCTTTCTTAGTATCAGCTTCTGAAACACCAGCATATTGATAAACACTTCTCATATGTTCTAAGAAAGCAACAGCTTCCTTAGCATTATGAATATCTGGTTCAGTAACTAATTCCATTAAAGGAACACCTGCTCTATTGTAATCTAAATTACTAGTAGCATAGAAATGATCTAAAGATGCAGTATCTTCTTCTAAGTGGAAGTTATTTACTCTAACAGTCTTTATTTCATCTCCACATTCAAATTCAACTTTACCATATATTCCTGAAGGAATTGGTTTAGTTTCTTGAGTAATTTGGAAGCCTTTTGGTAAATCTGGATAGTAATAATTCTTTCTTTCAAAATAGAAATATTCTGGTTGACTACATTTTAAAATCATACTAACCATTAAAGCTTTCTTAACAGCTTCTTTATTAACTACTGGTAAAATACCAGGGAATGCCATATCTACTGCAGCTATGTTGCAGTTAGGAGTTGTTTCATAACTATTTCTAGCATTACTGAATACTTTAGAATTAGTTTCACTCATTTCACAGTGCATTTCTAACCCTATTTTAGCTAAATACTTAGTCATTATTTAACCTCCTTAACTACTTGACCTTTATAGTCCATAGCACTTTCTAGTGCATATGCAATATTTAATACTTTTTCATCTTCATAGCAGTTACCTGTAATATTAATACCGACTGGTAATTCACTTACAAATCCATTTGGAATAGTAATTGATGGGAATCCACCAAAGTTTCCAACTTGTAAATGTTCATCTAATGCCATTGTATTAATGTCTTGTGCTTTATTTAGTTCATCTAACTTTTTAGCAGGTCCAACACCTACAGGACATATAACAGCATCATGTGTTTTATATAATTCTTTCCAAGTATCTACTATCATTCTTCTTGCTCTTTGAGCATTCATAAAGTATCTTTCTTGATTTTCTTTTTGTAATACATAAGAACCTATTACAAATCTTCTTTTAATTAATGGAGAGAATCCTTTAGTTCTATGATCTTTTATCATATCAATATAATTAGTTCCTTCTCCTCTAGGCCCAAATATAATACCAGTTAAGTTACTCATATTACTAGTAGCTTCAGCACTATGTATAACTCTATATACACTAAACACTGCATTTAAAAGCTTTCTATCAACTGATACTTCATCTACTTCCATACCAAGACTTCTAGCTA
>JAZOOK010000045.1:0-8207 GCA_045654965.1 Candidatus Coprovivens sp.
AATCTATTTCTTTTACTAAACCATCACCACATACTTTAATAATAACTTTATCTTTCTTAATATCATATTTAATACTATTTTTATAAATACTAACAGTATTACCATTTTTACTAAAGTTAATATTTTTACTATTTAATTTTAGAAACAAATATAATTTATTATCTATAATATCAACCATCTTATCTTTATCAAAATAAGCCACATCTTTAAACATAACCTTATCTTCATTTATAGATATATATGGTACAGCAATATCTTCACGCTTATTAATCATATGACTATATAAAATATCTAAATCATCAAATTTAGTATCATCTAAATAATAATTAATAGTATTAGTAATAACGTTAGACATACTATCATTTTCTTGTTTAATCTCTAATACTTTATTA
Source organism: Candidatus Coprovivens sp. (assembly GCA_045654965.1). Taxonomy (GTDB): domain Bacteria; phylum Bacillota_I; class Bacilli_A; order RF39; family UBA660; genus Coprovivens. The sequence goes on from JAZOOK010000045.1 coordinate 393, forward strand.
ATATCTTCAGTAACAACCATATAATAATTACTATTTATAGTAGTATCTCTAATTATATAATCTATCACATCACCAATACCTTTTTTACATAACTCTTCACTAAGTAATAATACATTAACATGTTCCATATAAACATACTTATCACTCATATTCTTAGCTTCTAAGAAAGCATCTGCTAATATTTTATTACTTCCCGTATAAATAACTGTTTCAACTTCATTTGAACTACCATCTTTAATAGACTTAGTAACTTCTAAACTAACTATATATTCATTATCTTTATAATCTATACCTAATCCAGTAACAATACTCATATCATTTAATTCTCTATAATCATAACAACCACTAAGTATTAAAACTAATCCAAGTAATATAAATATTCTTTTCATACATTACCTCTATTTCTATTATCACTAAGTATGTTACTTCTTTTATTATCTTTATTATTTTTAAGTAACGTCTTAAATAAATAAGTCTTATCAAAAGGAGTTACTGGATACAAATAAGGTTTACCAAAAGTATTAACACTACACAAATGTACTAATATTATAAATCCTCCAATAACTAGTCCATACAATCCGAATAAAATAGCAGCAACTAAAATAAATAATCTAAAAAATCTAAGACCATCAATAATTTCACCACTACTAAATATTAATCCTGTAACAAAAGTAATCCCTATAATAATAATCATAATAGGACTAGCAATAGATGCCGCAACTGCTGCTTCCCCAAGTATCAATGCACCTAATATAGAAATAGAACTTCCATAATTAGATGGAAACCTAATATCGCTTTCTCTTAAAACTGCACATAAAAATATCATAAAGATTGCTTCAAAAGAAGAGGGGAAAGGAACTCCACTTCTACCAGCTTGAAAAGATAACAAAAGCTGAATAGGTATTGTCTCAGGACTATAACTAATAATAGCAATATATATAGCAGGTAACATTATAGTAATAAAAAAACATAATAGTCTTATTACCTTTAAAAAGTTAACATTAATTGCTTTAACATAATAATCTCCTTGAGGATTAATAAAGTCACTTAAAAATCCCGGCATTATAAGTGCATAAGGAGAATTATCCGCTATTATAACAACTTTACCTTCAAGTAGAGCTCTTGCAACTCTATCAGGTCTTTCAGTCTTAATAATAGTAGGTAATGGACTATGCTCATCATCTCTACTTAAATATTGTATTAATAACTCACTATCTATCAATCCATCTATATCTATACCATTTAATCTATTTCTAACTAGATCTACTAATTCATCTTTAACAATATCACTACAATACAGTAAAGATACTTTAGTTAAAGTCTTTCTTCCTAAACTAAAATCTTCATTAATTAATTTATCTGTTTTTATTCTTCTTTTAATCAAACCTAAATTCATTAATATACTTTCATTAAAAGAATCCTTAGGTCCATTAACACTAGTCTCAGTAGTGGGTGGAGTAACAGCTCTATATAAATCTCCCTTAACTTCACATACTAGTATTTCATCACTATCATATATACAAGCAAATCCATTAAGTAAATACTCTTTAATAAGTTTATAATCTTTAATATGTATTACATTAGGTCCACTAACAATATCTTTTAAGAACAAATATCTATGTCCCATAGTAACATTCTGTAATATATATTCATTAACTTTATTACTACTACATAAACTCTCTAAATATAAAACATGTATCTTATTAAATCTCTTATGTTTTAAATCACTAGATTTATTAAATTCTTTCCTTAAATATTTAGCAATCATCATATCACCATTAATATTATTACCAATATTTACTAATTTATTAAAAAAGATTAAATTATATGTTTAACATTTTAAAATATAGTATAATAAACTTATCGAGGGATTGTATATGTGTGAAGTAAAAATAGAAAAATTAGACAACCAAGGTAGAGGTATTTGTTATGTGAATAACAAGATAACTTTTGTAGAAAATGCATTACCAAATGAACAAGTTACAATAAGATTAACAAAAGAATCTAAGAAATTTAATGAAGCAGAAGTATTAGAATACATAGTAACAAGTGAAGATAGAGTACTAAGCCCATGTCCATATTTTAATGAATGTGGTGGTTGTGAATTATTAAACCTATCTTATGAAAATACATGCAATTATAAAAAAGAAAAACTAGAAAATATTTTATCTAAATATGCAAATATTAAAACTAAAGTAGAAATAGTAAAATGTAAAAATCACTTAAACTATCGTAATAAAATAACTCTAAAAGTAGAAAATGGTAAATATGGTTACTATGCATCTAAAACACATAAATTAATTAAGATAGATAAATGTTTATTAGCAGAACCAGCTATCAACAATTTTATCGAAGATATAGATAAACTAAATGTAAAAAATGGTGAAGTAATAATTCGTTCTAACTACAATAGTGAACTACTTATCTGGATTAAATCAAAAGATAAAGTAAATCCTAATATAAGTTATTTAAAATCAAAACATAAAATAGTAGGAATATTATTAAATGATACAACTATTGAAGGAGATAACTCATTTATTGAGATAATAAATCATCAATTATTCACAGTATCATATGATTCATTCTTCCAAGTAAATAGAGATATATGTTCAAAATTATTTAACTTAATAAATAAACATATAAATGATAATGAAACTATTCTAGACTTATATTGTGGAGTAGGTACACTAGGTATAAACGCTTCTAAAAATGCCAAAAAAGCATTCGGTATAGAAATAGTAAAAAATGCAGTACTAAATGCTATAACTAACTCAAAAATAAATAAAAGAGACAATATATATTACATGTTAGGTGATGTATCTACATGTCTTCCTAAAATAAAAGATAAAGTAGACACTATAATAGTAGATCCACCTAGAGCAGGATTAGATAAATTAACAAAAGATACTATCATAGGCTTTAATCCTAACAAGATAATCTATGTATCCTGTGATCCAATGACTCTAGCAAGAGACTTAAAAGAACTATCTAGTTATTACAATATAATCGAAGTAAAAGGACTAGACATGTTCCCTCATACTCAGCACATTGAATCGCTGGTCGTTCTTTATCGTCGATAAAGCCCAGTAAAATAGTTGAAATGACAAATTGATCAATCAAAAAGTACTAAAGAAGCAAATTTTTTAGTACTTTTTTAGGTATTTACATAAAAAATATGTGTGCTATAATGAACTCGTGGGGGAGTTAAGAAAAAAACTCTTCCCATAAAGAGTTCTTTTTTTATTTGAATTCTTTATCATATTGAAGGAAAAAAATGATATCAAGAATTATAGGTAACTATAATATCAAAGGAAATCTAAAAGAAGTATTAGAAAATCATTCCGGAAATATTAATAATACCTATATAGCTGTGTTTGTAGACGAAGAGGGAGTAGAACGTAAGTACTTAATACAAAAAATTAATACTACTGTTTTTACAGAACCATACAAACTAATGAAGAATATTGAGGGAGTAACTAGTTACTTAAAAAAACAAGCAGTAATAGAAGGAGATACACAACATAGAGTTTTAGAAGTACTAAAAACTAAAGATAATAAATTATTATGTTACGTACAAGATGCAGGAGAAAGAGATTATTATAGAATATACGAATATATAGACGGAGCTATATCTTATGATTGTTCTCAAGATCCACATGTTGTATACAATACAGGAAAAGCATTTGGAAATTTCCAAAGACTATTGAGAAATTATCCAATAAAAAGATTAACATAAACTATTAAAGACTTTCATGCAACAGATAAAATATATGAAAAACTAAGAGAAGACATTAAAATAGATTCAGAAGGAAGAGTAAAAGAAGTTGCTGAGGAAATAGTATTCATTTTAATGAGAGAAGACCTATATTCATTAATTACTGAACAATTAGGTTCTGAGGAAATTCCTTTAAGAGTTACTCATAATGATACTAAAGTAAATAATGTATTAATGAATAAGGAAACAGGTAAATACTTAGCTGTTATAGACCTAGATACAGTTATGCCAGGTAGTTTACTATTTGACTATGGCGATGGTGTAAGGTAAACAGCATCCACTGCTAAAGAAGATGAAACAGATTTATCAAAAGTATCGTTAGACTTAGATTTATTCAAAGCTTATACAGATGGTTATCTTAGTGAAATGGCCGCTTATATAACTTATGATGAATTAACTCTAATGGCTGAATCAATTAGAATAATAGCCCTAGAGTTAGCTATAAGATTCTTAAATGACTATATTAACGGAGATACATACTTCAAAATTAGTTATCCAAAACATAATTTAGATAGAGCTAGAAATCAATTAGCTTTAGTTGAAGATATCGAAAGAAAATTAGATATTATGAATTCTTATATAATGGAAAGCTATAAAAAGTATAAAGAACCTGTTCAAAAATTAACAAAAAGTCCTGCTGCAAAGTAGAACTTTTTCTTATGCTTTAATATTCATATAAGAACTAAAAAAAGTAAGCAAAATTTCCCATTATAAAAATTTTATGATATACTTAAAAAGTAGTAAATCAATTCATCCATTCGCGTTTTACTACCAGATAAACGCAAGTTTAAAGGAATAATGATGAGCCTTAAGAATCTCCTCATGAATGGTAAAAAAACTAAAAGCAAATTATTTTGTGGTAGTTTTTTGCTATTTATGAAAGGAGGTTCTTTTTATATACCACAAACTAAGAAAGAAGGAATGAATATGAATGAATTACAATATTATGAAAAAATAAAAGACTGGGACTTCAGTCAAATAAATTATATAACAGAGAATTACACAAACTGGGATCTTTATGAAGAACTAAATAAAATAACTACTAAAAAATCTAAGATATTAGATTTAGGAACAGGTGGTGGAGAAAAACTGCTTGAATTTTTCCCGGAATGCCAAGAAATATTAGGAACAGACTATTCTCCAGAAATGATAGAAACTGCTAATAATAATTTAAATAAATCAGGAAGAAAGAATATAACATTTAAAGTGATGAACAACTTAGAAATGACTACGCCAAATGACTACTATGATGTTGTAGTTGCAAGACATACTATAATAGATGCTAAACAGATATATAATACCCTAAAAAAAGGTGGACACTTATTAGTAAGAGGAGTAGACAAAATAGACTGCTGGAGTTTAAAACTACTATTTGGTCATGGGCAATGTTTTTTTGATGAGAAAGCAATAAGTCAAATTGATTATGAAGACATTTTAAATGCAGGATTCAAAAAAGTAGAATTAATTCCTCTACATGTAAAAGAATACTACAAAACAAAAGAAGATTTAATTGCATTATTAGTAAAAGCACCTATACTAGAAGACTTCTCTGAAATAGAAAAGAACAATAAACTATCTAATTCAGAAAAATTAGATTTAAACTTAATAGACAAATACATCAAAGAAAATACAAGTGAAAAAGGAATACTTTTAATAAGAAGATACTATGGAATAATAGCTACAAAATAAAAAGACAATATTATAATAAAAATATATGTAAAAAAATTAATTATGATTATATAATACTTGAAATTAGCATCATTATATAATATTATTAAGATAATAGGAGTATTATAGTGATGAGAAAAAATAAAAAAAATTTGATGTTTATAATTATAATTTTATTTGCAGTAGCTTTAGGAATCGGATACGCAGTATTAACAGAGAAACTAACTATTAATAATACAGTAAGCTATGATGCTATGAAATGGGATGTTGGTTTTGTAGATGTAAAAGATTACAGTGCTGAATATATAGAATATAACGAGATAAAGTTCCCAACAATGGATATGAAAGAATTTATATACACAGTCCCAGCAGTAGCAACAATATCAGAAGACAAAAAAGGCATATCATTTGCTTGTGATATAGGTAAATCAACAAAAATGATTATGTGTATGGTTGTAGCAACTATTAAAAATGACAGTACATTTGATGTTGAAATTGAAAGCATTGATCTTTCTAGTGATAATCAAGAAGAATACGATTATTACAAAGAAGAGTTATCATTTGCTCACTCACTTGCTTGGTTTACATCTTTTACAGAAACACAACCTAAACTTGAAATTGGTGATGTATTAAAGGCTGGAGAAACAAAACAAATAATAGCAAGTTATTCTGTAGGAGCATTGACCCCTGATACCTTACCTGAAAATGGTGCGACAATAAATATTAACATGGAAGTTAATTGGATTGAAAAAACAAACTAAAAACGTAATTAAGTAAGCAGAAAAGTAGACAATAGTCTACTTTTTTTACCCCAAACAGATAAGATGATAGACAAAAAAAGTATATTATGATACTCTAAAAATAGAGAGTAGTGGCAAATATGACAAAAGAAAAACTTAATGAAGCCTATAGAAAATTATATGGAATGATTGAAACTTATATGAGCGATGAACTATATGCAAGCACAAGAAGTCAAATCAACAAATTTGAAATGAATCTTGAAGACGAACTTTCATATTTTTTTAGACAAGCAGGAATTCAAAATTCATTTAGTATAAGAAGAAACATTGAAAGTATTATAGAAGAGTCACATTATCAAATAAAAAGAGAAATTGCTCAGTGTCGTGATCTCCTACAAGAAGCAAGTAGAAATTTCTATTCTGGTGTAGCTAATGTATTAACGACAAATCTAGAACCACCACAAAAAAAAGCAAAAGTAGAAATTCTTTTTGAAAACTACAAAACTCAATTACGTTCTCTTCATAGGAGAAGTCAAAACGTAGAATTTGAACTATTTTCTGCATTAAATACATATTTCATAAGAAATTTTGGTGATAATGAAAATCTATACGATGACATAAAATCATATTTAAGAAATTACGAAAGAAGATTTGTTGATACCTATTCAGAAAATTTAGTAAACGTATTAAATGTTTCAACAAAAAGAGTTGGTGAGGATTTACAAGAATATGTAATACCATTACTAATTTCGGATAAAGAAAAATCAGAAAAAGATGAATTACTAGAACAAATGAAAAATGATCCAAATTACAAATTCAAATTTAAAAACATGCCATTAGCAGCTATTATAAAAGCAGCAACTCAAAAAGAAGTAGATATAACAAATTTAAATTTAGAATTATATGAAATATATAATAAAACAATGGATTTTTATCGACGTATTACAGATAAATGTGTTACTACAATAGTTGAAAAATTAAATAACGGTTCACCAGATGCTCCAGTAGTTGTAAATAACATTTTAGAAAAAATTAATATAGAAATTTCAACTAATAAAACAAAAGATTTTACCAATGGGGCATATAAAAATTTTATGCAAGAATTTATAGGTGAACATGGATATGGACCAAAAGATCAAAAAATTCTAATGTCGTTAGTTCCAGGAATGGAAAGCGAATATAATGCATTTTTAAAAAATAGTATTAATGAAATACTAAAAGAAACTCTTCTAATAATTAGTAAATATATAAAAGCAGCCCAATATGATCGTGCTGTTTCAGAAATAAATAATGGTACTATTGTTCCTGATGGAGAACAACCACCTTCAGGACCAAAATTTTAAAAGGAGTATTTGAATGAAAATTATAATAAGAAAAAGATACATAGAAGAAATTAGTTTTGGTAAAGTATTAAAAAGCGAATTAACAATTGATATCCAAGAAAAACAATTAGAGTATTGTAGAGAATATATTCCTTTTGAAATAGAAAAACCAACTATAAAAGATAAAGCATCATATAAAATAGAAGGTATTTTAAATGTAACAGAATTTAAATTAGAACTATTAAAAGAACATCTAAATAAAATAATCAAAAATCCTATAGATAGTAATTTATCAAACAACAAAGATGAT
>JAZOOK010000046.1:0-12050 GCA_045654965.1 Candidatus Coprovivens sp.
AGTTAAAAAATTCTCAAATAGCTCTAGAAAGAGTTAGAACAAGAATTAATGAATTCAACTATTATGGTGCTGACTTTGCTGAATCAGCAAGCAGTTATGATTTAAGTGTTAGAACTAGTGGAGCTGATGGCTTAACTATTATGGGTGTTGAAACTGAAGTTGTTATTGATGGTAAGACAGTTACTATGGATACTTCAGAAGCTATGAGTGCATTCTATACTTATGCTTATACAGTTACAAGTTCAATGATAGCTGCTGATTACTTAGAAAGAACATATGGTTATGAAATTGATTATTTAGGTTTAGTTACACATGCAAATGCATTTATGGCTGATACTATTCAAAGTGATTTATATACTTCTGAAATGATTCAATTGATTTTACCACAACATACTCCAGATGAAAGAGGAGCATATGGTGCTGCTAGCGCTGCTACTGGATTAGATGAATCTGAATTACAAGCAGCTATGGGAGATCTTGCTGCATTAGGTGTTAATCCATTATTTGCTGGTTTAGTTGGAGCTTCATTCATTGGTAAGATTGATAAAGGCGAAAACAACAATAATGGCGAAAACAACAACAATGGCGGAAACAACAATAATGGCGGAAATAACAATGGCGGAAACAACAATGGCGGAAACAACAACGGCGGAAATAACAACGGCGGAAATAACGGTGGAAACAATGGTGGAAATAATGGTGGTGGAACTATTACTCCTCCAACAGTTACAGTTGATCCAATTGTTGAAACAGATGTTCCAATTGATCAAGATATTCTTGTTGATTTAGGTGTTGTTACTGGTGACGGTAAAGTTGATTATGATAAACTAGCAATGGAAGAATATCAATTTGAAACTGGTCTTGAAGAAATTGAAAAATTCAGACTACAAATTATGGATGATGTTGAAGCTAAATATGCTTCAGGAGATTTCACTTCATTAACTAAACAATTACAAGAATTTGGTTATGGAACTGCTGAAATTGCAACAATTCTTGCAAGTAAGCAAATGACTATTAATGCATTCTTAGATGGTAATACAAGACAAATTGTTGCTGCTAAGGCTACTGAAATGGCTAAGGCTGATGGTGTAAATGATTATAAATCATCTTACTCTAATAATCCTTCTATGAGTGAATTAAAAGATAATAACAAACCTCTAAAATCATTACATTTAAATTCTGATAATAAAGAATTATGTGATATGGAAACTGAATTAGATGGTTTAGAATCTACTTATAGAACTAAAGTTGATGATGCTAATAAATTATTAGACGAAGCTCAAATTAATAAACAATCTGTAGATGCTATTAAAGAAAAATATGAAAAAGAGTATGGTACAGATACTTCTAAGTGGTCTGAAGATGCACTTAAAGAATATGATGCTGCTGTTGATAAATATAATACAAGTGCTAATGCAGCTAATGATGCTATTAAAGAAGCAAATACTGCAAAAGAAACATATCATCAATCTAGAAAAGAATTTGATAAAGCTTGTGAAGATTACTACTTAAGTAAGATGATAGCTGATGAAGAAAGTGGTAAGACTGATGGTGGATTTGCAGTAGAAGATACTACAATGCCTAGCGGACCAAGTTTTGAACATATTACAGAAAATAATGGTTCACAAAGTTCTGGTGTTACTATAAATCCTGATGGTTCTGTATCATTTGATAATACATCAAGTAATAATTCAACTAGTGGAGGACCTACAATTAATCCTGATGGTTCTGTATCATTCGGTGGTGAAGGTAATACAACTGGTGGAACTGCTGGTTTTGATACTTCAACTCCAGGTGCTGGCTATATGAGTCAAGATGACTTCTTCGCTTCACTAGGATTAAAATCTAACGATAAGGATAATAATTAATTAGGAGAGAGTTTTCTCTCCTGATTAAAAATATTATGGTGGTGATATTATGAATAAAAAGGAATTACCAATTGGTACTGTTGTTATGTTAGTAGGTGGATCTAAGAAAGTAATGATTACTGGTTATAGATCTAAAAATGCTGATGCTGACAAAGTATTTGATTATAATGGTTGTGTTTTCCCTGAAGGGTTAATGGAAAATATTTATTGTTTATTTGATGCTTCTCAAATCGAAGACGTTCTATATATGGGATTAGAAAACGATGAAAAAGAAGAACATATGAATAAAATTTATAACAATACAGGGATGACTGATAAAGGTGTAAGAACTGAAGAAGCACCTGGTGTTGCTGAGAGCGCTCCTAAGGGTAGAACTCCTAAAGCACCAACTAATCCAATGTCTAACAGTGAAATGCTTAGTAGATATGGCGTTAGCCAAATGTCTGATGTAAGCAGTGTACATTAATAGGAGGTAATTGTATGGATACTAAAGAAAGATTTTTACCTATTGGTACTGTAGTTTTACTTAATGGTGGAACTAAAAAAGTTATGATTACTGGATTCTGTTCAGTTGCTGAAGATTCTCCTGAAAAAATGTGGGATTATAGAGGATGCCCTTATCCTGAAGGTGTTTTAGCATCTGAAGGTGTTGCTTTATTTGACCATGGTCAAATTAAAGAAATATGCCATATCGGATTTGAAAATCCTGAATCAATAGATATGTCAGATAAACTAAACATAATTTTAGAACAAAGAGCTAATAAAGATGCTGAATAGCATCTTTTTTTCTTGCAATATGATGAAATAAATTGTATACTTAATTTGACTTTTTACTTTGACAATTTAGTTTTTATTGATTGCACCACTATAGGATAATTCTCTTTAAAATTATATAGTGGAGTTTTTGTTGTGTATTTATAGGGAGGAAGGTGTATTATGGCAATAACTGGAAGAGATTTTGAACTTGAAGAAAAGAGACTTACTGAAGTGCTAAAATTGCTAGATGATAAGTTAGCACAAATGGGAGAAGATATCTTTGAAGATGAAGATAAATTCATGGAATTTAGAAGGTATACTTGGGATAATATGAGAGCTATGGATGCTCAAGAGTTAAATCAAGCTACTGTAGAAAGTGAATTTGAAGCTAATAAGATATTTATGAAGCAAAATTATTTTAAAAAATTATTTAGAATAAAAGATAATCCTTATTTTGCTTCTGTTGTTTTTGAAGATGAAGATCAAGAACGTTTTAGTGTATATCTAGGATTAACATATCTTAAAGATGAAGATTATGGAAATATTATATATGACTGGAGAAGTCCGATATGTAGTTTATTTTATGATTTTGAAGTAGGACCTTGTGCTTATGCAGCACCAGGTGGACCTGTTAAAGGTAATTTAATTAGAAAAAGACAATATAAGATTGCTGATAGAAAGCTGTTAAGTGCTTTTGATAATTCAATGAGTATTGATGATGAATTATTACAAGAAGTTTTAGCTACTGATAGTAATGATAAAATGAAAAATATTGTTAATACTATTCAACAAGAACAAAATAATGTAATACGTAATGTTAGAGATAAAACTTTAATAGTTTCTGGTATAGCTGGTAGTGGTAAGACTAGTGTGGCTTTACATAGAATTGCATTTTTACTTTATAAGATTAAGAATTTAACTAGTAATGATGTTTTGATTTTTTCACCTAATCAAATATTTACTGAGTATATATCAAATGTATTACCAGAATTAGGTGAAGATAATACTTTACAAACTACTTTTAATGATTATTTGAGTAGTAATATTACTGAGTTTCAAGAAGTTGAACCATTTATGGATTTTATTGGTAAATTTTATTCTGAGAGAGTTAGTAATCCCGAATTAATTAGATATAAACAAAGTGATGAGATAATTAATGATATTAATTTATATATTGAAGATTTTGTTAGAAAAGCTAGAGTAGTTAGAGATTTTACTGAGAATAAAGTTTATACTGTTTATAAGGACGATTTAAACGATTTATTACATAATAGATATAATACATTACCTTTCTTCGAAAGACTTGATATTATAGCTGAAAAGCTTAGTGAAGCTAACTATAAGGGTAGTATTAAGAAGAAACCTACTTATAAGAAGATGATAATGGAAAATAGTAGTTTTGTTAAAGATTATAAAGATATATTTATGGGGTTCTTTTCAAGTGATTTTTGTAAGATAAGAATGAATGATGAAGAGTTAAGAAAATTTAATAGAAGTAAAATTATTGGATATGATGATGCTTTATTATTTGTTTATATGAAAGGTTTACTAGAAGGTTTTCCTTATGAAAAAGATATAAGACAAGTAGTTATTGATGAAGCACAAGATTATAATTATTTACAATATTTAATTATTAGTAAAATATTTAGAAATAGTAATTTTACTATATTAGGTGATGTTAATCAAACTATTAATCCTTATTATAAATATGATAGTTTAGATATACTTGCTAATATATTTAAACAAAGTAAATGTATTAGTTTGACTAAGACATATAGATCGAGTCCTGAAATAATAGAATTTACTAATAAGATATTAGGTTTAAATCATGTATGTGCTATTAGAAAGACAGAAAGTGTACCATTAATACATAGAACTAATAACAGTATGATTCTTGAAGACATTAATTATTTAAGAGATAAATATAAATCAGTAGCTGTTATTACTAGGGATAATAATACTGCAATTAAGTTATATGAAGATATGAAAGATGTAATACCAATTTCTTTATTAAATGGACAAAGTGAAGAATTTAATAAAGAGTTGGTAGTATTACCGGCTTATTTAGCTAAGGGGTTAGAATTTGATAGTGTTATTGTATATAGTGATAGTGATAGTAAATATTTAAAGAATGAAAAGAACTTATTATATGTTGCTTGTACTAGAGCACAACATGAATTAATAGTATATTCTGCTAGTAAATAATAGATATAAAAAAAGATTATGATATATAGTCTTTTTTTGTTTGAAAAAATATGTTAATATTGATAGACTATTGTTAGTTAAAGGGGAGAACTTTTATGGCACTTACTATGGTTGATAAGATTAAGATTACTAACTATTTAAAGACACATGCTGTAGATGATATTTATTATTTAGATTTATGTGATGCTATTGGAAAAAGGGGTAAAGTAGAAGATCATGAATTAATAGAGTATTTTACTGATAGCGTTGCTAAAGAATTTAGAAAAAATGAAAAAGTGTCTATCAAACAACTTACTAAGTTAATTTATATTATTGATAATTTCTTACATTGGATGAAAGAAGAAGGTAAGGAAATAAATGATAGAATTTTAGATATTATAAGAAGTTTTGAACAGTTATATGATGATTATTTAAATAGAAATAATTTTGATATTGATTTAGAATTTACTGACGATGTTATTGGTCAAGTGTTAGCTACTGTAAATGAGTTGTATCCTACTAAAGAAGAAAGTAGTGATAACTTAGGAAAGTATATAAATCAAATTGCTGAGTTAGAAGATAAGGTTAAGACTTTATCAAGAGAGTTAGAAGAAACACAAAGACTTTATAGACTACTAGAAGAAAGTGATAAAAAGGCACAAGAAAAGTTAGAAACTACTGAAAGATCTTTAATAGATGTGGGTAGAGAAAGTAGAAGTAAATCTAAAGAAATAGAGTCGTTAAATGAAACTATTGGTGCATTAAATGAAAAAATTTCTAGATTAGAACATTTATTAGATTCTGAAAGAGTTAATGTTGAATTTTACAAACCTTTTAAAGAAGAATGTGAAAGGTTATCTACAGAAGTTTTAAGATTAAAAACAATAATTGAAGATGATTTAAGAGAACAAACAGAACTTGCTGCTAAGAGAGTTCAAGAATCTCAAATGGAAGCTATTATTTATCAACAATTATTATTTGATGGGGCTAATATTGATGGTTTAATTAGAGGACTTAAAGCTAAAGGATTTGTAACGGAAAGAGATGAAGTTTATAGTTTACTTCAAAGAATTAAAAGTAAAATAAATATTACAAGTAATAGTTTTTCTTTTACTCCTAGTTATAAGATTGTTTCTCCAATAGTTTGTGAAGATGGAGAATTTAAAGTAGATGTTCCTGCTGGTTGTAAACATTATGATATTATGTTAGTATCTGATTTTCATTTAAAAGATATTGATAGTAAAGTATTAGCAGGATTTGATGTATTAAATAATTATTGTGCTAATAATGGTATTAATTTAATATTAAATTTAGGTGATTTTTATCATGCTACTGCAGGTCATATGTTTGAATATGAACATGCTATGAGTAATTATAGAATGGTTGAAAAAAGTATTTCTATGATACCTAGAGCAGATGGTATATATCATGCTGTATTAGGTGGTAATCATGATAGAAATGTTGTTAAGTATGGTTTTGATCCAATAAGTATGTTATGTGATGGAAGAGAAGATTTTATTAATTTAGGTTATAATCATTCTACTATTGCATTAAATGGTTTTTATAATCCTCTTGGAAGATTTGATATACATCATCCAGAGACTTTTGATTTTCCAATAGATTTAAATAATGATGGTATTGATTCTACTGAATTGAATGGTTACTTAGATAGTTTATATGATAGTCAAGGTAGAAGTAGAGATGATTCATATATAGATATATTTGGTCATACTCATAAGAGTTTATTTAATTCTTTAGAGGGATATTATTATATTCCTTCATATTTTGAAGGTAAGTCTAAAAAGGGTGCAGTTCATTTAAGGGTGTACTTTGATGAAGAAACTGATATTAAATATATGGTGTTTATGCCATTATCATTTAATGATAAGTTGATAAAAACTAATGAAATTATATATCAAAAGCGATTAAAAGGGTAATAAATGCCTAAATATGGGCGTATATTTTAAAAATAAGTTGACAAAATAGATTGCATACTTTATAATCTATGTTGTTATTGAAAAGAAAGCGATGTATCCACATCCACCTGATTGAAGAGAGTTTCGATAGGTTATAAGGCTAAATAAAGAATATTTAATATTATTTTATTTTGTTTTTATGGGTGGATACTAGATGTTCGCCCTTTTTAATTGTGTGGAGGTGCTTACTATAGCAAAGGATAAGAATGAAATGCCAATCAATGAACAAATTAGAGTGGCAGAATTAATGGTTATTGGTCCTAATGGGGAACAAATGGGAGTGAAGAAAATAGCTGATGCTTTAACATTAGCGAATTATGCTGGATTAGATTTAGTTCTAATGAGTGGAGATTCAGTTCCAGCTGTTGGTAAAATTATGGATTATAATAAATACCGTTATGAAAAACAAAAAAGACTTAAAGAATCACAAAAGAAACAAAGAGAAAGTAATAAAGACTTAAAAGAATATCAACTAAGTCCAAATATTGATATTCATGACTTTAATACACGTAAGAAGAATGCTTCTGAATATTTAGTAAAAGGACATAAGATTAAAGTTTCTATTAGATTTAAAGGTAGAAGAATAGATCGTCCTGAATTAGGTAAAGAAGTTATGCTTCGTTTTGCTGAAGAATTAAGTGAAATATCTGTTATCGAGTCACAACCAAAATTAGAAGGTCGTACTATGATAATGCTATTAGCACCAAAAAAATAATATTAAGAAAGAGGAAGTAATTATGGGAAAATGTAAACAAAAAACACATAAAGCATCTAGTAAAGTTCTAAAAGCTAAGAAAAATGGTCAATTAGTTTATAAAAAATCAAATGGAAATCATATAACTGGTAAAGATTCAGCTAAAGCAGTTAGACAAAGAAGAAATAAAGGCGTATTAGCTAAAGGCGATACAAAACGTCTTAAGGATTTCATCTAATAGGAAAGGGGAGTAAGACATGACAAGAGTTAAAGGCGGAAACGTTGCAAAAAATAGAAGAAGAAAAGTTTTAAAAGCAGCTAAAGGATATTTTGGTTCTAAACATAGATTATTCAAAACTGCTCAAGAACAAACTTTCCATAGTGGAGTTTATGCTTATAGAGATAGAAGACAAAATAAAAGAAACTTCAGAAAATTATGGATTCAAAGAATCAATGCAGCTTGTAGAGCAAATGAAATTAGTTATTCTAAATTCATTAACGGATTAAACAAAGCTGGTATTGAAGTAAACAGAAAAATGTTATCAACAATTGCTATTGATGATGCAGCTGCATTCACTCAATTAGTAAACGTTGCTAAAGCTGCTTTAGAAGGAAAAACTGCTCCTAAAGCTGCAAAAAAAGAAGTTAAAGCTGAAACTAAAGACTATTCTAAAATGACAGTTGCTGAATTAAGAGAAGTAGCTACAGCACAAGGTGTTGAAGGCGTTGCTTCAATGAAAAAAGCTGAATTATTAGAAGCTATTAAGTAATCAAGTAATTGATTACTTTTTTAATGTTTTAATTCAGTAAATATGGCAGTTTTTTT
The DNA here is from genome assembly GCA_045654965.1 of Candidatus Coprovivens sp. GTDB lineage: Bacteria > Bacillota_I > Bacilli_A > RF39 > UBA660 > Coprovivens. Next base: position 8,305 of record JAZOOK010000046.1, read on the forward strand.
ATTGTACCTATGTTGATTTATTCACAATATTCTTGTATAATTAAGGGTAGTATAATATGGAGTGATGAAGATGCGTAAGATAATGGCTTGTTTAGATGTTGGCTCTGATACAGTTAAATGTGTTGTTGGAGAAATGGTAAAAAGAAAATTAAATATCTTAGCAGTAGCAGAGTCACCTTCTAAAGGAGTAAAATATGGAATAGTAGAAGACCCTAATTCTGTATTAGAATCTTTAAGAAATGTTATACAAAAGTGTGAAGAAATAATCGGTCTAAAGATTCGTCAAGTAATTGTTTCTGTACCAGCTAAGGATGCTAGTTTTACAGTTGTTACTGGTAGTATTGCAATTACTAACGAAGGTAATATGATTGATGGTAGAGATGTTATTCGAGTATTACAAAAAGCTGTAAAAAGTAAAAAGAGTAATGAACTAGAATATATATCTATAATGCCAACAAGTTTTTCTTTAGATGATAACAGAATTGTTAAAGATCCAAAAGGATTAACATCTAAGACATTAGCAGTAAGGGGAGTAATGGTTTCTACACCTAAAAGAAATATATATCCTATACTAGCTTGTTTAGAAAGATTAGGTGTTGACGTTTTAGATATTACTTTATCTGCTATTGGTGATTATTTTGAATTTAAGAATAAAGATTTAGATAAGAAAGTTGGAGTAGTTATTAATATCGGAGATGAAACTACTACAATGTCTGTATTTAATAAAGGGGTATTAACTAACACTGCAGTAAACTTATATGGTGGACAAAATGTAGATAATGATATTTCATTTGTTTATAAGATTCCATTAAAAGATTCTAAGAAAATTAAAGAAGAGTTTGCGTTAGCTCATAAAAGTATGGCACAAGGTAGTGAATATATTGATGTGACTAATACATTGTCTGAGTTGATTAGAATCAATAAAGTTGAAGTAAGTGAAATTGTTATGAGTAGAGTTAGTGAGATACTGAATTTATGCAAGAAAAGTATAAATCACTTAACAAAAAAAGAAATAAGTTATATAATATTTACAGGAGGGTTAACCGAATGCAAAGACTTTAACCTTGTATTACAAGAAACTTTTGGACATGATGTTACACTTGGTAATATTATGGAAATTGGTGTACGTAATAACAAGTATAGTGCTTGTTTGGGACTGTTAAAGTATTATGCTTATAATGCTAAGTTAAAAGATAAAGATTATTCAATATTTACAATAGATGAGCAACAAGATTTGAGCGGGGTTAATTTAGCAAACCAAAACGATAGTGTTCTTGGAAAGTTGTTCGGGTATATTTTTAATGGTTGATAGGAGGATTTTGAGATGCATGATTTAGAAAGAGATCAAATTGCTAAGATAAAAGTTATTGGTGTTGGTGGCGGTGGCTGCAACGCTGTTAATAGAATGATTGAATCTGGAGTAGGTGGAGTTGACTTCATCGTTGCTAATACAGATTTACAAGTATTAAATGTAAGTAAAGCTGAAACTAAACTTCAAATTGGTAAAACAATATCTGAAGGATTAGGAGCAGGTGGAAATCCTGAAGTAGGTAGAGAAGCTGCATTAGAAAGTAAAAAAGAAATTGAAGAAGCATTAATGGGTGCTGATATGGTATTCGTTACTTGTGGACTTGGTGGAGGTACTGGTACAGGTGCTGCTCCAGTAGTTGCACAAATTGCTCAAGAACAAGGGGCTTTAACTGTTGCTATTGTTACTAAACCTTTCAAATTTGAAGGCCGTAAAAGAATGGAACAAGCTGAAGTTGGTCTTGAAGAATTAAAGAAACATGTTGATACAATTATCATTATTCCAAATGATAGATTAAGAGATATGATAGATAGAACTACTCCAATAGTAGAAGCGTTTAAAGAAGTAGATAACGTTTTAAGAAGAGGTGTTCAATCAATATCTGACTTGATTGCTGTATCAGGTCTAGTTAACTTAGACTTTGCCGATGTTAAAGCAGTTATGCAAAATAGAGGTAACGCGATTATTGGTATTGGTATAGGTGTTGGTGAAGATAGAGCTATTGAAGCTGCTAAACAAGCTGTTTCATCCCCTTTATTAGAAACTACTATTGATGGTGCTACTGATGCAATTATTAATATTACTGGTGGTAATTCACTTACATTATTTGAAGCTGAAGATGCTGCAGAAGTTGTAAGAAATGCTGCTAATACAGATATTAATACTATATTTGGTGCAGTTATTAATGAAAACTTAAATGATGAAGTTATTGTTACTGTAATTGCAACAGGATTTGATGATTCTAGAGAACAAATTGGTGGATTAGATAATGATTTACCAAAGAATACATCTTATATGGGACGTGAAGAAGATTTCGATGATATTCCGCCATTCTTAAGAAATAGAGACGATTTTTAGAATCGTCTTTTTTTATTTTATTTTTAATGATATAATTGGTATATTAAGATAATAGAAATGGGGACTGAATAATGAATTGTACAAATTGTGGAGCTCCTTTAGCTCCTGGGACTAATGTATGTCCAAATTGTGGTACAGGTGTTGTGAATGCTCAACAACCGGTTGCAGCTCAACCAGTTATGCAACAACCTACACCACAACCTGTAATGCAACAACCGGCAATGCAACAACCTGTTGTAAGTCAGTCGAGTGTTCAACCACAACAACCTGTAATGCAACAACCGATGGCTCCAATGCCAGGTGTAATGCCTCAACCATCACCAATACCAGTGCAACAACAACCTGCACCACAACCTGCTGTAGGAGCAATGATGCCTGCATCTACTCCTGGTAATAATGGTTCTAAAAATGGTATTATTATTCCTATTGTTATAGTGTTATTGGTAGCAGTATTAGGTTTCGGTGGATACTTTATTTATGATAAAGTACAAGAAAATAAACTTAGAGAAGAAGCAGAAAAACAACTTGAAAAATATGAAGATGAAGTTAAAGATAGAGAAGAAATGAAAGAAAAACTTCCTAAATTAATTACTTTAAAGAAAGAAACTAAATTACCTGATGGTTCTTTGCTGTTATTATATGAAAATAAAAGTGATAGACATGTTACTGTTGAGATAGAATTAGAATTTTATGATTCAGCTGAAAAAATACTTGGAACATCGTCTGAGTTTATTGATATAGCACCTAATTCTGAAAGTTATGGTTATTTTGGACAATATTCTTTAAAAGAAGGATATGCTACTTACAAAACTAATCTTTCAATTAATGATTTTACAAATGTAATTGATGTTAAAGATGTTAAACAAAATGATTTAACTATAAATGATCTTGAAGATGAATTGGTTATTCAATATTCTAATAAAAAAGATAAAGTAATTGGTAAAATGGATATTACAGTTCTATATTATTCAAATAATGAGTTAGTATATGTTGCTAGTGATAGTGATTTTGAAATAGAACCAGGTTCTAATGCTAATTTTAGTATTTATTTATATGGTGATGAAGTACAATATGATAGATACGAAGTATTTACTACTGTAACTTATAATAGAAACAACGATTAATAATCGTTGTTTTTTGACTTTTTTCTTACTTTATAGAGTTTATTATACTATTGGTGATGCGATGATAGTATATTTGGATATAGTATTATTTCTTAATTATTTATTTGATTTTATATTACTTGTAAGTGTTGATTATATCTTAAAAAGAAATACTAAATTATTTAAAATAATTTTTAGTAGTTTGGTTGGTGAGGTATCTTTATTATTGTTGTTTATTAATGTTAGTAATTTTGTGT
>JAZOOK010000047.1:0-7176 GCA_045654965.1 Candidatus Coprovivens sp.
AATTTCTCATTTTTGAATCTAAAATATCCATTATTAGTTATAGTTTTATTAAGAATAACATTATATCTATTATTGTAATCTAAATAACCAATACTTTGATTAGATATTTTATCACTTACCATTACAGTAGATACAACATCATTATTTACAATATTTAATAAATCACTAGTATTAAGTTTTCTTTTTGTAACAGTCCAATTACTAGTTAATGTATTAAATAAGTTATCATATTCACCATAAGTTCCACTAACATAAGTTCCATATAAATCAGGTAACAATGTAACACTACTATCAGATAACTTATTATTTTCATCAATTACATAAGTCTTTAAACAAGTAGTACTTATCTCATTACATGATTGATTGTTTACAACATCATATAATACGATATCACCCAATAAGTATTCAGGATCAGGAGCATTACCTTCTCCAACATATTGAACAGCTTCTAAACTAATTTTTATTTCTATAGCACTTCTCACTTGATATGAAGCATCATTTTTCAACTTTTCATTTTCGTTATATTGAAATTCATATGCTTTATTACCCCATTCGGTATCTAAAGCATCATCACCACTATCTAAAGGCCACATAACCGATACAACAAAATTACCTAATCCATCATGAGCATTTGCATAATGTTTACTTAAACTCATATTTATATGAAATGGATAACTATGAGCTAACTTATCTTCCACTGAACCATCTTCAGCAACAGTATAAGTTTCATCAAGTATTCTAACACTCTTAATTTTATAACTTAACATAGCATCTGAATCTCCACTATTTTTTATATCAATAGTTTCACTCATTACATCCATACCAGGATATATATCATCTAAAGATATAACAATATCATTAGATACCGCATTACCTTTATTATTAAATTCTATATACCAAGCTTTAACATTTACTTTAGTTTCCGTAGTAACTAAACCACTATAAGCAAACCATGCAAGTGTTACTGAAATAAATGAAACAGCTGTAAAAAATAAAGATATAATATTTAATTTCAAATAATTTTTTCTTCTTCTATTAAATTTTACTTTTTCTTCTTCATTCATTTCATCACCACCTTTTTGATAATGTATTTCTATCTTTTATTTTTAGTTTCAGATACAGATTTTTTAGTATCTTTATTAGAATTTTCCTTCTTTTCTTTTAATTTATTTCTTCTTTTTTCTTCTTTTTCTAACATGATATAAATCATTTCAGAACCTACAATATATAAAACAGGAATAACTATAAATATAAACATTCCAGTAGGAGTTCCTACACATTTATAAATAAATGATAATAAAATAGCTTTATGTACTACTACACCATATATTTGATCAGGATAAACAACAGGATCTTCTACTAAATTAGCTAAACCTTTAGTACGAAAAACTTTATTTCCGTCAGCATCTTTACCAATTTTAACAACTCTATGAGTAACTACTTTACCTTTAAAAGTACCTGACTCACCAAGATAACTAACGTCATCTCCTACTTTAATATCTTCGGTGTTTATTTCTTTAGAAATAAGAACTTCACCAATATTATACTCGGGCACCATACTTCCAGATACTACTGTAAACATTCTATATTTAAATATAGAAATTTCATTATTAGAGAATCTTTGTAAACACACTACTAATACAAATAATATTACAAAAAGTGTTAACACAATATCAAAGACTTTCTTAAATATACTCAATACTTTTTTCATATAATCACTACAAGTATTCTTGTGCCCTTTCTAAGTAATCATCCATTGCTTTCTTAAACTTTTTCTTAATATCATCACTACCAGCTAATCTATCGTCTTTTTCTTCATTAACTTCATTAGCTAATAATCTTAATAATTCTTCATCATCAATTTTAATACCTTGACTTCTAAGTAATTCAATAATTCTTTTCATTTCTAAACTCAATAATACAACAGCATATTTAGACAATTGTTTCTTTTGTTCTCTTTTAGAAGTAAATATAGAATCCATCACAGCATAATCAAGTAAGAATCCATGATTTAAGAAATCTAACATAGCATCTGTACCATTACTATTTAAATTATCTCTACTATTATTTTGATCATCATCATAATTTCTAATATATTCCCATAATTTAGTAGCAATTTTAAAGTTTTGATTTTTTAGTAATATATTAGTTTTCTTTATTGGCGGTTTAACAAATGGAACATGAGCTCTCTCTAAAGATTTCATCATTTCACTTCTATACCATCCACCAATATAGACTTTAATATCTTTAATTCTTCTTTTTAAATCTTTAATTTTTTCTTTTAAATCATCACCAACATCATCTAAAGGTAAAGAATCAGCAGTAATCTTAAATTCAATTGAAACTCTATCTTTATCTGATTTAGCTTTCCCCTTATACTCTAATACTTTGCTATCAGATATTTGTAACTTTTTAAGATCATCTTCTTTTCTAAGTACAAAATCTTCCATTTCATGTATTAACGTATATAAAAATCTATTTTCATAAATATTAAATGTTTCTTCATTACGAATATTCAATATTTTACCAGGTTTAACATCACCTGATTTAGAATCAATCTCATTAATATAATTAGTATGTTTAGCTAAGTCTTTTACACTTTCAACAGTAATTCTAGTAGCTTTTTCAATCAATTCTACATTAGCCTCTTGTATTAAAGTAACCTTAGCATTTCTAACAATAATATCTATTTTAGGACATGCATTTTCGAATTCATCTAACCAATCAAACGATAATACATTTCCATTATACGCAGACTTATAATCCATTTCTGCTTCCACTTTTCTATTAAAAGCACGAACAGTTTTTTTAACAGCAGTTAAATCATCTTTGTTAAATGAATTCGTCAATTAACATCACCCTATCTAAATAGTTTTCTTAAGATTTTCTAAGTATTGAACGCATTCTTTCATAACACCTTTACCAAACTTTTTATTTAACCAAGTAATGAAAGGATCAATTTCATTTTTAAGTAAAGCTGCACTTAATTGTTCAAATTTTCTTAATATTTTTCTAGCAATAAAATAATCTATTGCTTCAATTTCTTTACCACCACATGCTACATATACTGGTGTAAATACAGTCATTTGTTTCATAATACGATTACCAAATGAAATTCTAAAATGTTCTATTACATAATCATCTATTTGAGTAACATCATTTAATCCTTTATCAGATAATGGATGTTCTTCAATAGCATCTTTAAATAATGATTCTAAGTAACTTGAGTTAACTTTCATAGAATCTTGTTCTCTACATTTAAATGCATTAGTCTTAGTATTAATATCTAATGTCATAGCACGGTCATAAACTTTATCTGTAACCATAAATGTTGAGGCGTCGTTATTGATTGTACCAATATACCAAATATTTCCAGGTATTTTTAATTTACCTTTAACCAATTTCTTAGGATCACTTCCCCAAGGACTTGATACTATATCAACTAACCATTCATCTCTATTTGGCATTTCCAAAATAGATAATAAGTCAGCAAAATAATATTCAACACGAGCTAAGTTCATTTCATCTAAGATAACTGTATGTACATCATCATCAAATGAAGCTGAATAAATTTCAGTTAATGCTCTTGTTTCATTAAACTTCTTAGTAAATTCATTGAAATATCCTAAGAAATCTGATTTATCTTTCCAAGATGGTTCAACTGAAGATACACATGAATCTTGTTCAACAAACTTACCCCACGCATATGCTAAAGATGTTTTACCAGTACCAGAAATACCTTGTAAAATAATCATCTTACCACAAGCTAAACCAGCAATAAATGGTCTTAAAATTTCATATTCATAATATAGTTTTAATTGAGAAGCAGCATAACATCTAAAGTTTTCAATTAACTCTGATAAAGTAAAATCATTATCATAATTCTTAGGTTTGCTCTTAGATAATGTTGCATCAATTAATGCTAAACTTGGGAATCTTACTGTAGTTTCAGTATCAACTTCTTCTTCCCCTTCTTCGCTATTACCAGCTGGAGTTTCAGAATCAGTTCCATCAGGATTTAATCCTAATTGAGAAACTTTCATAGCCATTAATTCATCTTTTTCCTTCATTAATTTTGCTACTTGTTGATTTAAATTTGAAATTTCTTCAAGTAAATCTTCTTTATTAAAATTATTATTAAACTTTCTAAATAACTTCTTAACTTGCATTAATAAAGCAAATATAATTAATAGAAATATAAGAACTACTACTAATACAGAAATCCACATTAATACTTTTTCAAAGCCAGTTAAAGCCTCATTATAATTTGAAATTATTTTAGTATATTCAGAGAAGTTGAACATTTTCTTGAAACCTTCAACTAATCCTCTAAACACTATAACTACACCATCAAATAAGATAGATATAAATTCGTAAAAAAATCTTATAAAAGTATTCATAAACTCCCCTACTTTCTAATCTTAGATAAAACATCTGTATAAAGAACTTTATTTTTAATTTCACTAGGATAATTAGCAATTAATTCTTTTACCACATTATTACTATTAGTTGTTACTAAAACATCTACTAAATATAATGAAGTTTCATCTTTTTTTCTAATATTTTTAACAGTACTTAAATCAATACCAAAATGATAATTTTCTTTAATTAATTTCTTAATAATCTTTTTATTATCATTTACCATATCCACATTAAGTAAGAATAATACACTATTCTAAGCATGCCCATCATCAAACATACCAATTATCTTTTCTAATTTCTTTTCTTTAGCAAATAAACTATCTGGAATCATAACTAAGTATTTCTTATTAAATTCTTTAGCCAACATATCTTTTACTAACTGAGAAGATAATAATGTAGCTAATACTTCTAATTTGTCTTCAGCAACTAATCCTTCAGTATAAGTTTTATCTACTATATAATCACTATACATTTTACTAAATTGAATATTATGTTCTAAATCTAGTACATATATTTTTTCTTTACCAACTTGGTTATAAGCTAATTTAAACATTCCAGTATCCAATTTATTAAACAAGAATTTCATCATTGAAGCATAAGATCTTTGTACTTTAATAATGTTACCAACCATAGCTTTTAATTCTTTAGCAGGTAAATCATTATATTTTAAATATCTTAATATCTTCTTAATATAAACATCTTTTTTCTTTTCTAAATCATCTATATTGATATAATCTTCTTCAAGTTTATTAATTAATACCATAATCTTTAAGAATTTCTTTAATTTGTCATGGTATTTATCATCATTACCTTTATAATTCTTAAATAAGTTAATAGAACAATCTAATAAAGTCTTTTCTACTTTAGATGCTGTAACTTTAACATTAACATCTAATTCTCCTAAAGCACAGTTATTATAGTACTTAGCATCCATATAGATGTCACCTAAAGCATCTTTGATACTTGGTTCATTAACTTTATATTTTTGTTTTAAATTTAGAATAGAAACTATTTCTTCTATTTCTTCTCTTTTTAATAACATTGCTTTTTCAATAAAGTTATTACATTTCTTTCTCTTCTTTTGAATTAATTCTAATGTAATCTTTACTTTTTCTTCAGTAGCAGCATCCATTGCTTCTTGAGTTTCTTCTACTTTTAACTCTTGAGTTCTTTCTTCTGCTTCTTCTAAAACACTATTATTTTCTAAACTATCAATTTCTTCGCTATCAACAGAAATCATTCTAAATAACATTGTCTTTTCTTCTAAGTCTTGAGTATTATCTAAATCTTCTTCAATTTCATCTACTTGAATAGTATCTTCAACTTCCACTTCATCTTCACTTACTGTTTCAATAACTTCAGTAACTTCTTCTACTTCTTCAACTTTAACTTTCTTCTTAGAAGCATTCTTTTTAGTTCCTTTAGTCTTTTCTTCTTTAACAACTTTATCAAAAGATCTAACAACTTCATTTTCTTCATGATTATCTGCTTTTTTCTTAAATAAAGTACTTGATAAATATAAAATAACTATTAAACCAATTAATACTATTGGATTAAAGATTGTTCTTCTTAAAATACCAAACGTAGGCAATGTCTTAACTTCTTTTCCTACTATTTGTTCTTTAGATATTGGAGAATCTTTAGCGTTATTAGCATCACCTCTAGTAACAAAAGTATCACCATATTTATTGATTATTCTATGAGTAACAAAATCACCATCTATTTCAAAAGTAACAACGTCTTCTAATTCATAATCATTTTCATGTTTTACAATTATCCAATCACCTGCACTAATCTCAGGTTCCATGCTTCCTGTTTGTACTTCAAATAACGAATATCCCATAAAACTTGAATAAGAATTCCCTAAAATGTTAATTTGTACATTGTTATAAATAGCAATTAACAAAACTCCCGCCAGTATCACAATAAAAAAATCTAAAACTATATTAATTAGCTTTTTTATAACTGAAAAAACATTAATTTCCAAGCTAAATCACTCCTATTTTATTCATTCTACACTATACTAATTTTAACACACTAACAAATCTTTTACAACATAATAAAACCTTTTTATTAAATAAAAAAAGACTAATAAATTAGTCCTCTTCTGCACCATATTTTATTTCGATAATTAAAGCATAAACCTCATAAATAAATATTAAGAATACAGGTATTAATACAATAAACAAGAATCCCCATTTAGACTCAATAACAGATAAAATACTACCTACATTCTCATGTTGACTTACCATAGTACCTGCAATAAATTCTGAAGAATAAGTTTCACCATTTTCAAATGAAATAGCATCTTCTTCAGGATACACATTACCAACTTTACCAACATTAACGGTTGGAATACGATCACTACCTATTCTATAAGTAAATATGTATTCTCCTACTTTATAATCTTCAATTTTAGAACTTTGAACTATAACCAAGTCTCCTTTTTTGTATAATTCATTACTTATCTTACCGTTTATTAAAATAAAACTCTTATCCCCAAATTGTGTAACACCATATTCATTAAAATTCAATAATAATATAGTCATTACCAAAGCAAAAACAAAGTATACAACAAATAAAACGAAAGAAACAAAACTTTTAATTGCGTTAAATATCTTTTCCATTTTAATCCTCCTACTTAAATCCTAACACATCTATTTTTATACTTCAAGACTATTGACACAAATTACTTTCAACTAGCTTGAAATATAATTCATTATAATTTGTATCATTATCTTTTCCATAAAAACC
>JAZOOK010000048.1:0-6011 GCA_045654965.1 Candidatus Coprovivens sp.
CAATGCAAAATAACACAGAAAATATTGTAAACGGCAAAGAATCAAATAAAAGATTTTTAGAAGCAATAAAAAGAAGAAGAACAAAACTATTTGAAGATGCAAAACCATTTGCAGAATCATCAAATGCAGCTGATGTTGTAGAACAAATAGATGATGAAAATTTTGTAAAAAAAGAAGACAAAGAAGAATATGATATTTTAATGACTCTAATGTCATATCTAGACTTTGAAAAAGAACCAGCTGAAAATACATATGAATTCAGAGGTTTAGAATACAAAAGTGGTAACAATAGTTATAGAACAACTATATATTTAAGTAAAGAAAACGCACTTAAAGTATCAAAACTAGCAAATGATTACGAAGATAAACTAAGAAGAAACAACAGTAATGCAGACGATATGAAAATGAGTATTAAGTTCCCAGTCGAACTACTACTACTTAAATATAAAGGAACTAATATGCCTGGTCTAGATTTTGAAGCACCAGAACCAAAAACTGCTGCTCAAACTAGAAAAGAATATGAAAAATCATTAGATACATATTATGAAGGACATGGAGTAACAAAAGAATTTGATGAAGATGCATCATTTAGAACTGCATACCCACATGAAAAAGTTAACTATAGAGTAAATCCACCAGAAATGACAAACGTAACACAAAATGGTTATTACGAAGAAACTGTTAGAGATTTAACAACTCAAACATTTGACTTAGATCATGATGAACCAGGTTTAGAACCAGATCAAGAAGAACCAATCGTAGGAACAGATAGACCATTAGGAAGAAGAATTGGTGATGCTTACTTAAATATGAAAGCATTATTCCAAAGTCCTACATTAAAAAGCAAACTATTAAAAGGTTTAGTAATTGCTGGTCTAGGTATTGGTGCTGTAGCTTGCTTAAAAGCAAACCCAATAATTACAGTAATGTTAGCTGCTGGAGTAGGTGGAGGATTATTAGGAATTAAATACGTATTACCTCCAGTACAAAAAGGATATAAAGCTATCAAGAAAAAAATAAAAGAATGGTTATTCGGTCCAGAACTAACAAACGATCCTCAAGGAGGAAATAACGATGGAGATACTGAAGAACCAGAAACAATGACTCCAGAACAATTAACAGCAAGAACTGAAGAAATTCAAAGAGAAATACAAGCTATAGATGCTGACATTGCAAGACTAACTGAAGAAATGAATAATCTTCCAGAAGGCAGTCCTGAAAGAGCTGCAAAAGAAGCAGAAATAGCAGCTAAAAATAGAGAAAAAAGAGCAAAATTAGCAGAAGTATCAGCATTACTACACAATTACGATGCTGAACATAGTAGAGGAGGACTTGGCAGATGATAATCGAGGAAGGAACAGTATTGATCCTTGGAAACGGCGCTCGTTATTATCTAGTACATGAAATCGGTGAACTAGAAGGATACGAAGGGGAATATTACTTTGCAGTAGGAGTTACACAAAACGAAAAATTAAACGTTGATGACATAATCTTCCTACAAATCAAAGATACAGAAAAAGGAAAAACTGCAAAAAGAATTGCAGAAAATACAGAAATATATTCAGTATTAGCTTGTCTAGAAATAACAAAAGTATTAATAGATACACTTCCTGGTTATAAAGACAAACTAATATCTGACTTAGAAAAAATAGAAGCATTAGAAGAAAGTAGCAATTAAGCTACTTTTTTTGTATAATTAAATAGGTGATTTAACTATGAAAAAAACAGAACTATTAATACCAGTAGGGAACAAAGAATGTTTATTAGCAGCAATACATAACGGAGCGGATGCAGTATATCTAGGTGGTAAAAAATTCGGTGCCAGAGCATACTCAAACAACTTTGATGAACAAGAAATGATAGAAGCAATAAAACTATGTCATCTATACGGAGTAAAAATATACGTAACAGTAAATACAATGATATATAACTCTGAAATAGAAGAAGTATTAAACTATCTTAACTTCCTACATACAAATAATGTTGATGCAGTAATAATGCAAGATAACGGACTTATTGAACTAACAAGAAAAACAATACCTAATCTTGAAATACACGTATCAACACAAGCTCATAACCATAATAAACCAGCTATAGAACACTACAAAGAAATAGGATGCACTAGAGTAGTATTCGATAGAGAATCATCTTTAGAATCAATCAATAACATAGATGTAGATATAGAAAAAGAAGTATTTGTATATGGAGCACTATGTATTTGTTACTCTGGAAATTGTCTTATGAGTAGTCTAAACGGCGGTAGAAGTGCTAATAGAGGAATGTGTGTAGGTTCATGCCGTTTACCTTATTCTCTTTATAAAAATGAAATAAAACAAAAAGAAGGATATATACTAAGTACAAAAGATTTAAATACACTACCTAATTTAAAACAAATACTTGATTACAACATAGACTCTCTAAAAATAGAAGGTAGAATGAAATCTAAAGAATACGTAGCTATCGTAACTAAAACATATCGTAAACTAATAGATAACTACTATTCAGGTAAAGATCTTATCTTAACTAAAGAAGATAATGAAAAACTATTAAAAACATATAATAGAGAATTTACAACAGGTTATCTATTTGAAGAAAAAAATATCATAAACGAAAAAACTTCTAACCATCAAGGTATAAAAATAGGTACAGTAATTGGTGTAAATAACAAAAGAATAACAATACAATTAGAAAAAGAACTAAACCAAAACGATGCTATTCGTTTTGACAAACCTAATAAGGGTATGTATGTAAATTCTTTATATAACAATAAAGGATTACTAGTATCTAATATATCTAAAGGTAACACATGCCAAGTAGATAACAAAGATAGAATAATGATAAAAGACTTACTAGGTAGTAATGTATTAAAAACTATAGATACTAAACTAAATGAAGAATTAAACTCTATTCAAGAAAAGAAAATAAAAGTAGATATCTCATTTAAAGCCATTATAGGTCAAAATTGTATACTTACTATAACAGATAATACAAATACCATAGAAACAACTGGAAACATCGTAGATAAGGCTTTAAATGCCCCTATAACAAAAGAAAGAATAATAGAACAACTATCTAAACTAGGAAATACCCCATACAAACTAAATAACATAGATATAAATATAGATGATAACATGTTCATTAACCTAAAAGAACTTAACGAACTAAGAAGAAACGCTGTACAAGAACTAACTACTAAAAGAGAAGGAACACCTACATCAGAAAAACAAATAACTATTAAAGAATATCCTTATAAAACAGCATCTAAACCTAAAATAAGTATATTAACTAGAAACGAAGAACAATTAAAACTAGCAATATCTAATAACATAGATATAATCTATACAACAGAAGAAAACCTATACAATAAATACAAACAAAACAAAAACATATATCTAAGACTAGATAGAGTAATAGAAAAACATCCATCTTACACAGGAGAAAACTTACTATGTACAGAATTCGGTAGTATAGTTAAATACGGTAAAGAAAACAACATAAGAACAGACTACTATCTTAATGCTGCTAACGACCATACAATCTCTAAATACTTAGGATTAAACTCTAAATCAGTAACAATATCTATCGAAGCAGATAACCTACAAATAAACGAAATAAAAAATAAAGAACAATCAGAAATAATAGTATATGGTTATCCAGAAGCAATGATTATAAAAAATAACATATTTAATATAAGAGACGAAAAAACATATATTAAAGACATAAAAGGTAACAAATACAAAATAATATATAAAAACTTCACTCATATCTTCAACCATGAACCAATTAATTTATTAGATAGAATACCTAAATTAAAAGGATTTGGTACCCTTAGAATAGAACTATTAGAAGAAAACATTGGCGAAGTCCAAACTATAATAAATAAAATAAAAAATATGTTATAATTAACCTAGGTGATAATATGACAACATTCTCATATAAAATAAATGATCTAGATGACATATTCTTTGCTACTAAAGACTCTCAAGGACACGAAAACGCACTATCAGCAATAAAATACGTTCTATTTGATGATGACTCAGTATTTGAAAACACAAATCCAGAAGAAAATAAATATCTATATATATCAAAAGATAATAATGCTCGTAAAAAAGCTATGTTATTTCAAAGTGATGACTTAATACATATAATAGTCAAACTTTCTATGTCATCATTCGGACTTAGAGGAAAAGATTTTAATATAACAGAAGAATCTTATCTTCTAGATTTAAAAAGAATAGATAAACTAGATGTTGGAGCATACGAAGCAATAGAACTAATAGCATATAGTGCAGTCCATAATATTAACGATACATACGTTATATTCGACTCAAATAAAGAAATATATTTTAACGTAATAGATTACTTATTAAACGAAAGATATACATCAGATCGTTTAGAACAACTTGACAATTTTTCAGGAATTATCGATAATAACAACATGAAATCTGAAGAACGTTTCAAATTCTATGATTCATATAATAATTTAGATGAAACTTTTACTGAAATAAAAAGAAACAATCCAGATTATATAAAATAAGAAAGTAGGATAAACATGGCAAAAAAAGAAAAGAAAACTCTAAAAGGCGAATTAAAAGAACTAAGTAAAAAAAATAAAGGTTTTTGGTCAGAATTCAAGACTTTTATAGCTAGAGGTAACGTAATGGACCTAGCAGTAGGTGTTATCGTAGGTACAGCATTTACTAATATAGTAAAAAGTTTAACAGATAATATCTTAATGCCAATCATCGGTTTAGTAATCGGCGGATTTGACTTCACTAAACTTGCTTTAAATATCACAGTATGGGGTAGAGAAGTAGCAATTAACTATGGTTCATTCATTCAAAGTACAGTAGACTTCTTATTAACTGCATTATGCATTTTCATAATAATTAAACTTATGAATAAATTCTTCGCTAAAAAAGAAGCTGAAAAGAAAGAAGAAAAACCAGCAGAACCAGTTAAATCTGATGAAGTTAAATTATTAGAAGAAATAAGAGACTTACTTAAAGAAAATAAAAAAAGTGCTAAATAATAGCACTTTTTATTTTGTAATATTTTTATATAATTTATAACTACCTTCAACTAAATATTTAATATTTTCATCTCTAAATACAGTATCATCCTTAGTATGAATTCTATCAATATATCCAGACTTAAATATATTATTTTTCTTCATAGCACAAACCCCAATACCTTTTTTAAAAGCAGTTTGATCAGAAGGATAAAAAACACCTTTATAAACTACATCGGTTTTAACATCTCTAGGACTTTCATAACTTTCTTTAAACGTATTAACTAAATCTTTAGTCTTCTTATTTAAAACAAATAACATAGTATCACCATCAGATACACAGTCAAAATTAACTAATAAAGTATTCTTAACAACATTTTTATGCTTAGAAGCAAAAGCGCCAGATCCAACAAGACCAACTTCTTCTAAATCAAATAATATAAATGCAACTTTATCTTTAGAACTAAATTGTTCTAAACAAGCAAGTACAGTAGCAACACCACTAGTATTATCGTTAGCAGTATGTTTATTAGCAGGACCAACCATTAATAAACCTAACTCTAAAAGAAATACTAAATAACTAATACTAAAAGCTAATTCAATATGTTCAGGAAATAACATACTTATTAAGAAAGAAACAATAAATACCGGCACTAATAATACAACACACAGTAGTATTTGATAAATTAAATATACAAAAACATTCTTAGGTGTAATAAAATTAGGAAAAATCATACCTGCACAAGTATCATAATGAGCAGTAAATATAACTTCAGCCTCATCAGGATTTCCAATAACAATATTTCTAACTCCCAAAGAACCATTTTCTATATTAGCTTCCCAACCATTTGATTTAGCTATATCTTTAACCCATTCAATAAATTCAGTTTTTTGTTTCTTACTTTTTCTAATTTCATATTTCTCAAATAATTCTTCTTTAAACTTCATAAATACCTCCAAAAAAAGAGCCTTAATTAAAGACTCTATGCTGCAATAAACA
>JAZOOK010000049.1:0-5899 GCA_045654965.1 Candidatus Coprovivens sp.
GTGTAAAGGATAAAAGTGTTTTTCTTTTATTCTTTTTTTGTGTGTGATATATTGAAGATGATAGAGGTGATTGGATGGCTACAGAAATAACTAGTAAATCAGAATTAGCAGCTTTAGCTATCAAATTAGATTCTAAATCAAAAGAAGTTATAGAAGCGATGAATAATCTTTCTGCAACTTTAAAAACAGTAGAGAGCTATGACGGGATAGATGTAGCAGCGACTGCAAGTACACTAAGTAGTAATTTAACAAATCTTTCTACTGATTTGACTAATGTTAGTTTGAATATTTCAAACTATGCTGGTTTGATTGAAGAATTTGATTCGGATGATTTTGATATGGGAGATACTTCAAGTACTAATGATGCAACAGTTACTTTAAGTCCTACTACTAATACAGAATCGCAAGATATTTCGAGTAATCAAAGTAATAGCAATAATGTTATTTCTTCTGGAGTTACTGCGGGAGTTATTGCTAATAGTCATACAAATACTTCTAGTAATAGTGCTGAGAAGCATTATGGTTCAAATAATTCTAATACTTCATCAGGCGGTGGTAAGATCAATGCTTCAGGACCTGTAAAAATTACAGAGGGTGATCCTAATAATCCTGATATTGATATTACTAAATATAGTAATTATCCTGAAAAAGGATTTAATGTTACTACCGGAAACTTATGTTATGAATTAAGTGAGAAGGATTTTGAATTATTATGTGCAATAGTATCTGCTGAAAGTGATAAAACATATGATGATGCTTTAGCAGTTGTTACGACGATCTTAAATAGATGTGAAACGGATAACTGGATAAGAAGTCATGGTACTGATCCGATAGCGCAAGCGACAGCACCAAATCAATTTGTAGTTTATCAACACGGCAGTTATAGAGTATACATGGAGGGCAGGGCACCTGATACAGTAGTACAAGCTGTTAAGGATGCACTTGCTGGTGTTAGAAATCATGAATACTTAAGTTTCAGATCTAATGGAACTGTATCTTATAGTGATAACATGATTTCTAAGACGGGAAATAGATATAAATAGTAAAATTTGTGTCATATATAGTTGAAAAAAATATGATAAAAGTTCGTAAATGATATAATGAAGACAATAGAGGAGGAATGTTTTAATGGGAACAGGAGTTGTCAGTCACGATACTGAACTAATGAGAAATTGGTCAAATACAATGGGAGATAATACAAATGAATATGATTCTCTTGTAAATAGACTATATAGTTTAATAGATCAATTCGTAGGATCTGAAGAGTTTAGAGGAGGTTTATCTACAGACTTCATGGATAAAGTTATGAGTCAAAAACCTGCTTTTATAAGATATTCAGATACTTTTAAAGAATGTGCAGAATTAATTAATTCTACTGCTGGAAAAATCGATAGTGATGAAGCAGAATTAAAGAGTGCTATAAATAGTGCTAATCCATTAGGATAGGATAAGAAAGAAAGATAGGAGGTCTTTAATTATGGCAGATGGAAAATTTTTAATGAACCCTGGGGAAGCTAGGGTAAGAGCAAATGAAATGACTAAAATAGCATCTGAACTAGAAATGCTTTTAAATGATATTTCTAGAAAGATGGAAGAAATAGATAATGTTGATACAGGTGTATATCAAGGTGATAAAAAACCAGCTGAATTAAGAGCAGAGTTGGATCAATTTAGAGGTATGTTTAATTTAGCTCATGAACAAATTGTAAAATCAGCAAACGACATTATTCGTATTGCTAATACAATGGAAAATGAATAATATAAAAAACCTTTTTATAACTTGTTTATAAAAAGATTTTTTTCTTGGAGATGACTTTATGGGAGATAGTTATAAACATAATGCAGAAGGTATTTCTAGTGTAGTTTCATCATTACAAGTTTTAATAAATGATTATAAAGAAAGAATAATGGAGTTAATGACTCTTGTAGAAAGTATAGATGGATCAACATCTTGGATCGACCAAGATGTTAAAGGTTCATTTGTTAATACTTGTATTTCTTATATTAATTTATATAAAGATTTAGTTAATTCGATGGAAAATTATGTTAATTACCTAATTAGAAAATCAGATAGTGCTTCGGCAATAGAAAGTGCATATTCGAGGGGATAATTATGAGTAAAACAAGATTAGATACATCTGTATATGTTGACTTTGCTGCTTTAAATGAGTGGCGAGTTCAAATGGACAAGATAAATAGTGCAGCTTTAGATACTTTAGATTCTTTTATGTCTTCCGTAGAAGATTTAAAAGATTCTTGGTGTGGTAACTCTGCCGAAAGCTTTTTGAATTCTAGTACAAAGATGTTGAATAAAGCTAAAGGTTATCACAATGATATGAAAAATTTAGAAAATTTCTTAACTACTGTTATAAATACAATGGATAATCAATAGGAGGAATAATATATGGGTTATAGTGCTATAGCAAGTGCTTTACGTACTAAATGTGCTGAAATGGAAAGTGTAGTGTCAGATGCTAAAACTATATCTTTTGATTCAGTATGGTCAGGTAATGCACATGATAAAATGACTACTTCTTTAAAAGAAGTTATGACTAGAGCAGATGCTGAAATATCTAAGATTAGATCTTTTGCAGATGCGTTAGATTCTTTACAAAAATATAAAGATCATAGAGAAAAAATTAATCAATTAAAGTTACAGTACTATAATTTGCCAAATACTGAAGAGAATAAAACAGCTAGAGCTAATTTGAATGCTTTAATTAATACATTAACAGTATCTAATACTCAAGCAAGAACTACTATTATAAATAGTATATCTGCTCTTAATGCTGTTGATTCTCAAGTAGAACTTGTTACCTATGATCCTTCTTCAGAAGATTATGGTCAGTTTATTGTGGATGTAGATGCTTTAGTAGCAGCATATGCTAATAATTATTCTGATGATAATCCTGCTGATCCATTAACTATGTTAAATGGTGGTAGTTTATATGAATATTATAATTCTTATGATGAGAATGGTAATGTTATAAAAGGCTCTGGTAAGGCTTATGTAGAGGGTGTTATTAAAAGCATTCAAGAAAAATACTCTGGGCGTGATGCGGCTGTTAATAGTGCTTTAGCTATATTACAATTGGCTGCAGATAAAGGTATTAAACTTGATTATGAACATAAAGGTACTAAAGGTACTGAACCATATGTACCAACAGAACAAGTTGCTTCTGGTGTAGACTGTAATCCATTTGTTTCATGGTGTGTTGATAAAGGAGTAGAAGGTGGTTTCCAATGGAGACCAGTTGGTAACTTCCGTAGTATTGGTACTGAAATAAAAAGAGATGATTGGAATACTGCAAAACCTGGAGACTTGTTGTCTAGTGAAGGGCATATTATTATTATAGTAGATAATAATCCTGAAGAAGGAACGTTTACTATTGCACATGCTTCTGGTACAAATAGAGGTATTTTAGTGGAAGAAAAGTCTTATAATAGCTTTGGCGGATATTCTGTTAGGGATATGACTGCTGTATATAGTGGAGAAGAGGATACTGATAGATGGAAAGCATTCGCTCCACATGTTTATCCTGACACATATCAAAGGACAAGCATCTAAATTAAATTTACATATAGAAAATGTCTTTTATAAGATATTTTCTTTTTTTATGGTATAATAAATATTAGAATAGGGTTGGTGTAGCTTATGATAAATATAAGTGGTTCTTTAGCTAGCAAGTTTAATAAGTTATTAAATAAAGATGATGATAATGTTTTATTTAGTGATTTTGAATTATCTTCTATAAAGAAAATAGATCTATCTAAAAATGAATTAGAATATTTAGATTATTTGTCTAATATAGAAATTCTTGAATTGCAATCTTTTCCTTCAGTTACAAACGAAGATATAGATATGATTGCTAATAAGTGTATTAAACTTAGAGGGTTAAAAATAAAAGAACAAAATGCCTTATTTGATTTGGATTTGACTCCATTACAACGTTTAGAAGAATTATGCTTAATACATAATGATAATTTAGTTAATATAACTGGATTAGATAAAATAAGAAGATTTACATTCTATGATAATAAGGATTTTGAAGATATTAAACAGATTGTTGATTTTTTACTGAATAATCAAAAATCTACTATTACTTTAGATGTTTCTTATTATATAGATATTGTTAATATACTATTTGAAAGAAATATTGATGTTTCTTTATTAAGTAGAGTTTCTTGGGTAGAGTCTGCTGGATTAAGAAGATATCATACATATGAATATACAAATGCTGAAATAGATTCTATGTTAAAAGTTATATCTTCTGTAGTATCTAAATATGTATATGCTACTGATGGAGATATTGAAAAATTTGGTGTTTTATATAATTGGATGATTAATAATATCAAATTTGTTAATGAAGATGATCCTAAGTTAGAAAATTTAAATTTAGTAAGTAATGTTAATAAAGTATTTAATTTTGGTAAAGGTGGAAGACTTTCTTATGCTAAGGCTTTTCAAATGCTATTGTCATTTGCTGGAATTAAATCTTCTGTAGTTTATTCTTTAGGTGCTATAGATGATATTGGAGTATACAATGGAGAAAAGATATATTCTTTATTGGGAGAATCAGATTATGCTGTACTTAGAGTTACTTTAGATGGTAGAGATTATTATTGTGATGTAGCATGGGATGCATTGGTATTAGAACATGGTCATTATGATAAATTAAGATTATTCTTATTCTCTAAGAATGAACTTAAGATTAGACATAAATTTGTTGGAGAAGCTAATATTATTAATACACATTCTTATCGTGGTGATGATAGTGATGATTTAATAATGTTTGCTAATGATAGGTTAAGAGAAGTAAATGAAACTTTTAATGATATAGAGAGATTAAAACCAGAAATAGATGGGATTGGTTTAAATATAGCAATTAGTAAATCTAGAATTAGGGAAATAAAGAGTGATTTAGATAATTTAGATTCTACTACTTATGAATATGATTTTAGAGTTCAAGAGTTAGATAAATTAGAAGATCAAATAGATATTGATGAAGCTGAATTAATTAGATTAGAAAATGCTAGAAAGAATATAGTATTTAATTATTCTAAAATATTAGTTAATAGATATTTAGATTGTTATAGAACTTTAGATTATGGGGAATTAATGGATGTATTAGATAAGAAAGAAGAGATTAAATTATTATCTAATTACATGTATAAATTACTTAAACTATGTGTTAAAGAAGCAGCTTAAGGCTGTTTTTTTATGAAAAAATGTTATAATTTTGTAGAGTAGGTGAGTAAAGTGGTAGAAAATCAAAAAAAATTTAATGTATATGTTTTTATTTCGACTTTTGCTAGAGCGTTAATAGAAACGTTTATACCATTGTTATTGTTTAAATTTGGATATAGTTTAAAAGAAGTTGTATTTTATTTTCTTTTATATAATTTTATTGAATTATTAATATCTTATCCTATGGTTTATTTAGCAACTAAGAAAGGGAATAAAATATTAGCGATATTTGGATTTATAGGATTTGTTCTGACTCAAGTTATGTTAAATAAAATGTATATGGGTTTATCTTATTTGGTTATTATAGCTACTTTATATGCAGTTTATAGAGCAGGTTATTGGTTGTCTAGAAGATATTTTAATTTAAAAGTAATACATAAAAAACATATATCTTCTACATATTCTATTGTAACTATAGTTAATCAATTAGCGTTAATATTTGCTGGTTATATAGGATCTTTAATATTAGATTTTGTTGGTACAGGATTATTAACTATTATAGCTATTGTTTTATATGTTATAAGTATAATTCCTTTATTTATGTTTAAATTTGAACATGACGAAACTAATACAAATGTTAAGATGGAGTTATTTAAGACATTAAAAGATGTAGGTTTAAGTAATTTATATATTTTTGGTTCTTATGAGATA
>JAZOOK010000050.1:0-11838 GCA_045654965.1 Candidatus Coprovivens sp.
AAAAAAAGACTAACTTAAATATTAGTCTTCTTTACTCATCTTATTGTCTATAGCATAATCTAAAACTTCTAAAAAATTATCATCATCTAGATACTTAGGTCTATCATACATCATCCAATGATAAGACCATGTACTACTTCCAGTACGCAATGCTTCCATAATATCTTCTCTATGATCATCACTAGGTAATTGATCCTCGTATTTAACATATCCAGCTTCATCATATAACTTACATTGTAAGTCACATTCTAATTTATCACAATGATAAGCAAACTTTGCTTCTTCAGTTTTTCCTTCATCGAATTCAAATATCAACTTTTTTATTTCTTCACCACTCAATAGATTAGATAATATTTTTTCAACCGCTTCATGTCCAATAACTTTCTTATCTTCACTAGAGATTTGTTTGAAAGTTAAATCACCTATAATAGTTTCTTCTAGTTCATGAATAGCTAACATAAATATAACTTTCTTTATATCAATATCATATTTATATTCTGAATACATAGCAAGAGCAAGCATTTGAACACCATAAACATGTTCAGCAACACTTTCTACTCTATCACTATTAACATGCCAGTTTAACCAACCAGTTCTAATAACATTCTTTAATTTATTAGTTAAAACATAAAAATCTATTATTCTTTTTTCTTTGTCCATTACTTACACTCCAATGCAATAACAGGTACTTCCATTTCTTCTTTTGTTAAACCACAATGAGTACTCTTCTTTACTTTCTTACCTTCAAAATAATCATTTTGTAATCTAAAGATAGAATCACCTACAGATACAGCAACAAAATTACCAAGAAAATCATCAACTTTCTTATGCTTTTCTCCTACACCAATTAAATTAAGTTCTAACAACTCATCTTTAGTAAGTAACACATAATCTTTAAATTCTCTTTCAAAAATAGTTCTAAATTCTTCTTTTCTATCTTCTTTAACCCAAAAACCTACAAATCTAGATTCAAATAATTCTGGAGTAATTAAACATTCTCTTAAATCAGGATGTTCTAATACTGAATAAACTTTATTTAAATCCTTATGTCCATGATCAGCAGATATAATTACTAGACTATCTTTTAATTTAGCAGTTAAATCTTTAATCTTTTCTTCAGCATTTAATATAAATTCTTTAGCTTCTTCACTACTAGCGCCATACTTATGTAATAAACCATCCGGGTTATCAAAATATGCCATAACAAATTTATTTTCATCTATATTACTTAAATCTTCTACTGCATTACATAATTCATCAATAGTATCAGCAATAAAACTTCTCTTACTCTTTCTTTCTGCATAATGAGGCATTATTTCATAAGCTTTTACACCATTTTCTTCTATCATATCAAACACACTTTTATAATTAATTACAGTATCATAAATATCATTAAAAGATGGTTTAATCTTTTCACCAGTATAAGATTCTACATGTTTTAAAACATCCATACTTCTACCATATTCTTTAAAATATTGACTCCATGCAATCCAACCAGTTTCTAAAGGACTCTTACCTGAATAATAAGTAGTCATAGCAGCTGTTGTAGTAGATGGATAAACAGAAGTAACAATATCAATTTGATTATTTTTAAAATAACCATCTTTATCTAAAGTATTTAATATATGTTCTCCCATACCATCTAAAATAACTAAAAAAACATTTTTATAATTTTTATTCAATAATTTATCTACACTATCTAAAGTAGTATGTCCATTATCAATACCATAATACTTTAATATAGAACTTATAGTACTCAATATACACTTATCATAATTAGGCATTGTAATACCTTCAATATTAAATTTATCTTTCATAAAACACCTCTTTTATTGACAAAATAATAACATAAAAAAATAGGAAATCAATCCCTATTTTTTCTTAATCGAATTCATAATATTTTCTAAATGAGTTTCACACATACCATCAGTTGCTCTAGCATCTATACGATAAGTAACTAATACAATATGACCTTTAAACTTTCTAGCTCTATAGAAATAATAATATGATGAATGATCGTATTCATAAGAATCCCAAACTTCATCATTTTGAGTCTTATATGTCAATACCCTATTATATCTCTCTTCAGCATCTGCCATTTTTTGTAGGAACTCCTTACTTGTTTCTGCACCACTTGCTAAATATATATTAAATCCACATGAAGTAATCGTAATATTCTTACCATGTACAAACTTAGTTTCTTCAATAATATAAGGAACAGTACCAGTATCAACTCTTTCAAATTCAGGAGGTAAATCATAAGTAACAACTTCATCTAAGCTAGCATTTTTATCAACTTGTATAACCGTTTGATTAGGAGTTGATAAATCTTCTGCCCACGTAGGAGTTCCAC
Source organism: Candidatus Coprovivens sp. (assembly GCA_045654965.1). GTDB lineage: Bacteria > Bacillota_I > Bacilli_A > RF39 > UBA660 > Coprovivens. The sequence continues at coordinate 2,354 of JAZOOK010000050.1, forward strand.
CAATAATATTAATAATTGGATTAGTAACAAAAGAAACTAAAATATTAATTAATAAAGCAATGAAAAAAGATGTACCACCCTTAGCAGGAATTATTCTTAACAAATCATATTGATTCATTTTAGGATTTTCCATAGCAATTTTTCTTACTTGTTTTTCAACATGTGACAAATATAATGAATTAGTAAGCAAACCTATAATAATAAACTCTCCTAATAATAAACCTAAACCAATAACATAACTTTTATACATCACTATAGATATAATTGTATTGATTATAGCAATTATAAAACCTTGTATATACATCTTTCTAAAATAAAAATAAAAAGCTGTAAAGAAAGCACCGCAAAAAGAGAACGGAGACATACTTATCTTTTGAAATTTAGGTCCTACATAAGCAACCATTAATTCTCTAATATTTAAATCTCTTGTTGGTTCAGCTAAAACATCAACAACAGGAACAACTGTAGGAACAACATCCTCTAATCTTAACCTATTATCTTCTAAAGTTGTCTTTTGGAAATATTTATTATTTTCAGAAACATCTTTTGGTTTTAACGCCTCATCTTGAATTTCACCACTTAAAACCGCCATACTTAAAGGTTGATTTCCAACCGTAGTATCATCAATTACATTTGATGTAGAACTATTTGAAAACGAAGAAGTATCTACATTTTGTGTTTCTGCAGCCATTGCAAATAACGGAGAATTTTGTTGCATTTGAAAATCAACGTCATTTACAGGAGCAGCTTGTGTTTCAGGAACATAACTACTAGCCGGTTCAGCCATCGAATTAAACGGATCAAAAACAGGTACAGCAATTGTATTATCTCCATCAGTTTTACCTACCCAATTATCTTGTGTAGAAACACCTTGAAGAGGATTTTCTTGAACAACACTTGCCTGTTCTACACTAACTTGAACCTCACTATTATCAAACGACACACTTTCATTATTAGCAACTTCAGGAGCAACCACATTTCCTTCTACTACAGAAGTTGCATTTGAATTAACATTATTCCCCTGTACAATCTCAGGATTAGCATTATAACCATAAAATGTAGGAGTCTCAGATGCGAATTCATTAGAAACTTCATTAGAACCAACAGAAGCATCAAATTTAACCGATGCAAACACATCATTAACATTGGTTGCAAACTCATTATTAGAAACATTACCTGTTTGAATAGTTTGCTGTCCTTCCATTGAATTAGCAAATTGCGCACCATCAAATAAACCAGTTTCACTATTTTGCATACTATTATTATTTACATTATTGCCAAAACTATTATTTTCAACAAAGTCCGTAACTTCTGTATTAACAAAATTAAACATTTGTGTAGAATCTAAAACACCAATATTATTATCTGACTCTACAGACTTAACATTAGAGTTGTTTTTTCCGCCTACTCCCCAACTGATAACATTACCACCAGACGAAGAACCACCTACATCATTAACGTTTACATCATTAAATAATTCTTGATTAAAAAATTTGTTTTTTACTTTATCATTTTGTTTACTCATAACAAGCACCCTCTATTATCAATATAATACCATTTTTTGAAAAACAAATAAACAAAAAAAATAGGATTTCTCCTATTTATTTTCTAAACATATTTTTAACAACCTTTAATAATCTATTTCCTTTTTTATCATTCTTTTTGTCTTTTCCATTAGATAAAGGAATTCTAATAAATAATTCACTATCAGAAAGCCCATTTAAGACTAGTTCACCCTCTATTGTATTAAAGAATTCTACTATATCACTAGACATCATATTAGCCATATTCATAGCTTCTTGACCTATCTTCTTATTAGCATGCAAATAAACGTCACAGCTTCTATCTCCATTAAAATAAGTAGCATCACAACCATTAAACATAAAATTATTAGTATCATTCTCTTCACCTTTACCTAACTTAATAGCAAGAATACTAGTTTTATTAGCATATCTTTGATAATAAACACTCTTATCATCCAACTTAATACCTAATCTAGTCATACAAGAAATAACTTTATCCATAATATCTAAAAATATATTTTCATCAATATCTATTGTTTGTAATACTGATAACTCAGTACTTTCTTCTACTTTAAACTTACTTAACTCCATATTATTTTTTCTCCCCTACTATCCACAATTTTAATGGTTGAACAAAAATCTTTAAGTTTTCACTATGTTTAACTTCCTTATAGATTTTACAAATAACTTCATATTTAGTATTAGTATTAAATGATGTATTTACTAAATTCCAGTCAAATACTCCATCACCTTCAGTACTATTTTTATCAAAGAAAACATTACCGTATCCAGATAAAAGACCATCACCAACTAAAACATCATTTTCATAAACCAACACTTTAATAAACCCACAAATATACCCATTTATTTTAGAATTTAATTTTATCTCAGGCATAGATTCAATAGCTATATTTATAACAAGATTACCAAGATGAGTAAGATGATAATTAATAAAATTAAATTTTATATCAAGAAAGTAATTCATAACATTTCTATAATCATACAAAAGATCATCCCAATAACGTATCAAATGCAAACACTTATCGAACCAACTTCTATAATTTTGTCTAGAACCAACTTGTTTAAAAAACATATCTTTAGAATCTTTAAAATAAGTAACTAAATCAAAATGATTATCTACATATTTATCATAAATAAAATTTAAAGAAGTATATTGAAACAATTCAACCTTTTCGCATTCTTTATATTGAAACTTAAGATTTTTATCATCACATTTCATTATAATTTCATTACCAATCTTTAAAATTAATTCAGCCACACTCTCTAATATATTCTTATTTGTAGCCAATAAATATATATTCTCATCATTTAGTTCATCAATTAACTTTTTTTGAGCATACTCATATAAACTAAATAAATATTTACTAATCTCTAAAAAATTTTTATCTTTATTTTCTTCTTCAATATCTAAATCATTCTTCTTTTTATCAAAACAATTAAAAATTATTTCGTTAATTTCTTCCTCAGATAAATAATCATAATTATCATATATATATAATTTATCATTAAAAATATAATTCTTATTTTTAAAAGGATTATCACTATGATTAGTTGATTCAAATATCTCTTTCGTAAAATCATAAGATGCCAATATTCTACTGGTTGGCATTATTGTATTTAATATAACAATATTACTAGCACTATAAACCGAATAAACTAATCTGATGTCATATTTATCATTTAAATAAAACTCATAACTTACAATATCTCCACTATTAGTTATTCCCCCTAAAAATTCTCCTTTTTTTAATGAAGGATAACACTTTTTTATAAGTTTATTATAAGCCTTAATATTGTATGTTTTTAAAGATTTTTCTAATTGTTTAAATTCTTTCTTATTCACATAATCAATCAAATACATAGCCATACTCTATCTCCCCAATACTGCAATAGCTTTATCTAAATATTCTTGAGTAAATCCCATTTGACTTTCACTCATTTGCGTAGGTAATTTAACTAAATGTTCTTTTAATCTTTCCATATCATAATCATCATCTAATATACAATAATTACTAACTTCCGGATGATTACCTAAATACATAAGTATTTCTTCTTCTCTAGAATCACATTTAGGTGTAATACCTATTACATCTATACCTACTTCTAACAATCTATCGATAACACTTTGTAATAACTTACTATATTTGCCAGTATAATAAAAAGAATTCTTTAATGATGATGATATAACCACTTTAGCATCAAACATATCTACTAATGTCTTTAATCTATTTAAATTACCTTCATCAATAACATCCATATTATCATTAGTATCTAAAATACCATTAAAATCAAGAAATATAACATTCATTACATCACCCACTAATTGATGTGTATTATAAATTAGAACCATCAAAAAGTACATAATATATGATAAAATAAATCTAGAAAGAAGGATTTCTATGAAAAAAATGAAAAAGAAAGAATTGCTACAACAATTTGACGATAAATCAGAACAAGACATAGAATTGCTAAAAATATACGTTGGTGATAAATATGAAGAAATGATAAATAACAAATTTAACTTTTGGGCTATGTTATTACATACCTTATATTTTTCATATAGAAAACTATATTTACAAGCTTTTATAATAGCATTATCAACATACTTCCTAAATGAAATAATATATATAATAATGCTAATAGTAATAGGATTACTATTTAACAAATACTATATAAAGAAATCAAAAATAGAAGTAGTCAAAATAAAAGAAAAATATAAAAATGAAAACTACGAAAAAATAAAGGACATGTGCTTCTTAAAAGGAAATGGAAGTATTTTATCAGCAATTTTAGGAGTAATAATAGTACTGATAGCATCAACAATCTTAGCGTTTATTCATATAATAACTGAAGAACTTAATGTTAATCCGACACAAACAACTAACTACATATATACAGAAAGATTATAATTTAATATAATCTTTTTTTTAAACAAAAAAACAGAGATAAATCTCTGTTAATTTCAAATGGTGCGAGTGAAGGGACTTGAACCCCCACCCCGTAAAGGACTAGATCCTAAGTCTAGCGCGTCTACCAATTTCGCCACACTCGCATCATTAAGTGGTGGACCTCGTAGGACTCGAACCTACGACCGCCCGGTTATGAGCCGGATGCTCTAACCAACTGAGCTAGAGGTCCATCGACCATTTAATAATAACATACAAAAATAAAAAGTGCAATAAATATTTGCACTTTTTTAACATTTTAAACTACTAGTACAGTAAAAAAAACAATTAACAAAATAAATACAACATCTACAAATACAAAATTGCCTTTTTTATCTAATTCTTTACCACATAATTTAGCAACAAACTTAAATAATGCATAAAATAAATTAAATATAACAAAACCTATTAAAGACACGGCTAAACACATTGTAAATACATTTAAATTAGTAATATTTTCAAATGCTTGTAAACTAAAACTAATGCCACTAACCATACCTATACTAACAGCTACAAATAGTGAAATAATAGCAACAATATCTATCATATTCTTATCATATCTACTCTTTAATTCTTTAACACTATTATCTAATTTAGTAAATTCTAAATTACTAGAATCAAATGTATGTTTAAGTAATCTAATCTTAAATCCATCACTTATCATATTCTTAGTACTATTATTAGCTTTCTCTATTCTATCAATAGCATCATAATAATTATACATACTTACTAAGTCTTCTCTACTAACTTCCATCTCAATAGATTTAAGCATACTTTCGTAAATATCATCTGCCATCAAAATAGATTCACAATAATAACATACTCTCTTTAAATTGCCAGTAAACATACCATTATCATTTTTATAATACTCGTAAATGAATCTTTCTTTATTATCGTTATCTCTTAAAAAATACAATAAATCAAAAGCTACAATAAAACAAACAATATTAGTTCCATTACCACCAGCATCTAACCTCTTTATCTTTTCAATAATATCTTCAAGATTCATACAACCACTCCCTGCTTATATTTAGTATAACACAAAAAAAGTGCCTAATCTAGGCACTTTGCTATTTAAGAACTAATGATTGTTGAAATTTATCAAACATAGCGGCACATTTATTATCATCTTTATCATTTGCAAATACTATGTCATAAAAATTTCCTTTATGTACAATAGCAACATATTTGTATTTCAATACTTCAGCAAATCCATTTTGTGCAGCAGCATTTTGTTCAAAATCAAATACTCTAATCTCAGTCCAAGAATTACCATTAATAGACATTTCAGTTAAACTAGTTTTAGAATTACTATTTGCCATCTTAACTTGTTCAAAATAACTATCTAAAAATCCTTGCGGTTCAGCAGTTACACCATAAGAAATTCTTAAAGCACACGCAGAACCATAAGTATAATATATCGCCCTTCCAGCTTCACTTTCTAATATAAAATCAGGACTAATTTCATAAGATAAACCTCCAAATTCTTGTAATGTCGGTTCATCTTTAGGAGCTAAAAATTTAAAATATAAAAATATAACTGTCACAAAGAAAATAATTACAGATAACACATTAAATAAAGTAGCGAAACTAAATTTCTTTTTAGATCTAGGCTCTTCATTATCAACATAAGAATTTTTTAAATTGTTTCCCCAATTAATAGATGGTTTTTCATTCTTTTTATCATCTAAAACAGGCGGTGCAGTAGGCGGTAACGGTACCATTGGTTCACTAGTAAAACATTGTGGATTATTACTGAAATCATCATTCCCAGAACCATTAAATTGTAAAGCGTCCTGTTTGTATCTAGCATCAGTAGAAAATATCTTCTCTATAGCAGTTCTGTTATCATATTTAGCAGGCAAATTTGGTGCTATATTTTCTTGAATTTCTTCAGCAGAATTCACAGAATTAGAAAATGTAACTTGAGAACTACCGTTAGAAATAGCCCCATTAGCTCCAGCCATAACATTACCTACATTATTAAATGCATTATTTTGACCATTCGTTACAGTAGCACCTATTTGTTCATCAAAAGTATCCCCAAAGTCTCCGAAAAGAGTCTTTTGTAATTCGGCACCACACATATAGCATTTTTTCTTTGTTTCTTCAAGAATAGTTCCGCATTGTGGACACTTTTTCATCTATTCACCTTCTATTCTTTTTTGTCTTCAACATCAATAAATTTCAATGATTTAGAGAAATTATCTAACGAAGCACCACACACATTATCATTACTATTATTAGCTAATTCAATATCATAGAAATGACCTTTATAAATAGCAGTTAAATATTTATATTTTAAATGTGTTGCTGAAGCATCACTAGTATTATTTTTAAAGAATAAATTTAAATAATACCAAGTAGCCCCATTATATTCCATCTTACTTTCTGATGGTACATAAACATCTAATTGATTAACAATATTACCATTAGTATCTTTTTCAGGTTCTAACTTCTTATGTACTGAAGTAAAATATTCACGCACATGATCACCACTAGTACTAGAACCATAAGAAATAGTAATAGAACAATCACTACCTTTAGATCCTGTCTTACTATAAACTAAAGCACTATTATTACTATCTAGTTTTTGGAATTCATCATCGACTTCAAAGTATAAATTCATTAATACCGGTTCTTCTTTAGGTGGTTCTAATCTGCTTTGATAATATTTCCATCCTATTAAAGCAATAAGTCCAAATACTAATACTACTCCAACAAATCCAATAAGTTTCTTGTTTTCAGCAAAGAAATCGAAAATATCTTTTTCTCCATTTTTAACAGGAACCAATTCTACATTATGATATTCTTTCTTAGTACTTGAATTCTTAAAATTATTAATAGCCGGATTATAATCATTATAATTACCATTCCCTGTATTCATTCCAGTACTAAACATTCCATCATTACTACCAAAGTTATTATTATTATTATTTTGCGGTACATAAGTAGTTGAATTAGTACCACACATATTACAAACAACTTTACCTTGTTCTAAAAATGCTCCACACTTAGGACATCTCATAAAATCACCTCTAAATACTCTTTCCTAATATCTTAGTTCTATAAGATATTATATTTCTTACTCTATCTAACGTTTCTAAATTAGAATTACCATTTACTAACTCTTCTAAGTAACCCTCAATAGACGGATAAAATCTCATAAATTCTTCTCTACAATCCTTATCAGCTAAATTACTTAGATAAGCAACTTTCAAATCTTTATCAAAATTAACATTATTTTCCAATCTTATCAATCCTTTCAAGTCTAAATTCATCTAATATAAGATTAACTAACTCTAATAATAAATCACAAGCAATATTAGTACTACTAATTCTAACTTCTTGTCTATTGGTAATAGCAAAAATAAGTTTACCTAAAAATAAATATGGATCATCTTCCAATAATATTGATAAATGAAATTCTATTGGAACAACACTTAATAATTTAGTTTTTATAAATTCTTTATCAGATAACATAAAACTAGATTCTATTATTTCTATATTTTCTTTAAGTCTTCTAGCAAGTTCTCTAAGAAAATCCTCTTTAAACCTCATATCTATCATTCCCTATTTTTAACTATACTATAATAAAATTATAACACACAAAAAATAAGTTATCACTTATTTTTCATTTTTTTCATCAATCCATTTTACGATAACATATAAAACTGAAGAAACTACTACTACAGCGAACATCGATTCAGAAGCAAAATATTCACTTAATAATATACCAAAACTAACAATTGCACATCCGTAAAGTATTCTTTCTAAATAAGCAACTATTACTCCTTTAGTACCTCTCTTATCTTTGACTATCTCTAAATGATAATCAAAAGGAGTCTTTTTACTAACGTGAGTTAATAAGTAGTTGAAGTACATAACTACTGGTAAAAAAGTTAAGCATAAACCTAATATAATTATAAATCCTTCAAACATATTATTCCTCCATTAAATTTTCAACATATTCACATACGATCGGATCATTTTTTAAAAACTTTTTGATAAACTTAGGCTTAGACAAATCCTTAGCAACATGATCATATTCTATATGAAATACATAATAAGCAACAGAAGTAGAATTACTATCATAATTACAAAATTTTTTATCATCTCCAATTAACATTACATAAACATTTTCACGGAATGAATATTTAACATATATATTGTTATCATAAGTTAATACGTCACCATCTACAATAATTGGAAAATAATTTCTCAAATCATATCCTAAACCATTAGGTCTAAGTAATCTAAGTACATGTTGATATCTTATTCTATCTTCGATTGGTTCAATAATAGATAAATTAGCTCCAACTCCCCTAAATATAGGTAACTTATCCAAATCACTTTCAGTATAAGTATAAATAGGTCTTCCCATGTCATTATTAAGAGTCACAACATATTCGTCCTTATTAAAGACTTTAAAACTACCATAAAAACTTGCGTTATTCGAACTCAAAGTTATCTTTGGTAGATCAAACAAATCATTAGAATCCTGAGTTTCTTTCAATAACAAATGATAGTTCTCAGCCTGAAAAAATAAATTTCTTTTTCTATTATCATAGGCATAATTGTTTACAACTACAGAATTAACTAAATCAGTTCTTAAATAGTTTTTTTCTTCATACTTTATAATAATATTATTTTCTAATGTTTTTTCAATAACCAATTCATTAGCTTTACCTTGATTTAATAAAAAAGTACCTAAACAAGAAGATTTATATCTATAATAATTACCATTTAGTATAACTATATAATAATCAAAATAAGTTAAAGAACAATTCATATACATCTTATATGTTTTATCTAAACTCTCTTTATAACGATATACACCATTGTAATTAATAACACCAGTTTGAGTTACCTTACCTTTGTCTTCATTATTTCCAGTTAAAAAAGAAAACTGTATTATACCCGCAACGTGACAAGACAAAACAGCTATTATAAATAAAAGATATTTTGCTAGTTTGTTTTTTCTTTTTTTTGCAAT
>JAZOOK010000051.1:0-18724 GCA_045654965.1 Candidatus Coprovivens sp.
ATATATGTTTTTAAATCTTTGTCGTTTATGCTATTTGTGAAGTCGTCAAAATCATTTAAATCAATATAGTCATATATTAATTTTTCTTGTTTTTTAGTGACTATTTCTTTATGAGATTTTTTATTTTCTTTATTTAGAATAGGAAGTAATTCATCTATGTCGCTATCTTCATCACATTCTTCGAAAAAAATACATTTTATGCTGTTAGCAATGCTGTGAGATAGTCTTTTTGGTTTCGGTTTTAAATGTTTATTTATGTATTTTTGTAATTCTTTGTTCATTTTTTGTCTCCTTTCGAGTGACCTTATTTGTTCTTTTTTCACTTATATTATAACAAATAAAGTAAGGAGGTATATATGAAAGAGAAATTGTTAACTTGGTTAAAGGGGTTATTCACAACTATTGAAGATCCAGAAGGGGAAAATTATCCTGTTAAAGAATGTGGAAATGATGATAGGTATTTATCTAGAGAGGGAGCTATTAATATTGCTGATCAAGAATATAATTTAAGAAAGTCTATTTATAGAGATATGAAGATGAAAGGTTATAAGTGTGGAATAGTAGAAATAGATGATTATTATGCAACATTAGTTAAGTATAAAGATAGATATGCTTGGTATATTAAGGTAATAAAAGGTAAATGTGGTTTCAAAGACGAAGATGAATATTACATAGACGAAATAAATAAAGAAATAAGAGCAGCTTGTATTGTCTATGCTGATACTGGTGGATATGAATATTTAGGTTATGACTTTGATACTAGGAATATTAGATTAGTTACAGATAATGAATTTATTAGTTATATTACTTATGTTAGGAATTAAATATGTAAAGAATTATGAAAAATATTGATAAATTTTATATTTTTCTGTATAATACAAATATATCTTATAAGGAGTGATGGAGGGACTAGCCCTATGAAGTCACACCAACCTATTAAATTAGGTGGTAAAGCTAGCACGATGAGATAACTTTAGTACTCAAGGTTATCTTGAGTATTTTTTTATGAGATAACTGAAGGAGGAAGAAATATGAAATATTATAGTAATGAAATCGTTTTTAGAGGACATCCTGATAAAGTTTGTGATCAAATAAGTGATGCTTTATTAGATGAATGTTTAAAACAAGATAAAAATAGTAGATGTGGTATCGAAGTAATGGGTGGTAAAGGTAAAGTATTCGTTACTGGTGAAGTTACTACTAATGCTAAATTAGACGTAGAAAAAATTGCTAAAAGAGTACTTGGTGATATTGGATACGATACTGACTTAGAAATTGTTGATAATTTAGGAAAACAAAGTGTAGATATTGCACTTGGTACTAATGATGAAGTTGGTGGAGCTGGAGATAACGGAATGATGTTCGGTTATGCTTGTAAAGATACTGATAAGTATTTACCAACTGCAATGGTTATCTTACAAGAATTAAGTCAAGCTTATGATGAATTAAGAAAGAAAGACAATAGATTCTTACCAGATGGTAAAGCACAAATTACTGGTAAATATGAAAATGATAAATTAGTAAGTATTAAAGCATTTACAATTTGCTATCAAAATACTGAAGAAGAAAGAGAAGAAACTGATCAAATATTAGTTGATATTGTTGAAGAAATTATTGCTAAATATGGAGTTAAAGTAGAAGAATATTTAATTAATCCTACTGGTAGATTCTGTATTGGTGGATTTACTGGAGATGCTGGTTTAACTGGTAGAAAAATAGTTGTTGATAGTTATCAATCATTTGCTAATGTAGGTGGTGGAGCATTCTCTGGAAAAGATCCTACTAAAGTTGATAGAAGTGGTGCTTATAAAGCTAGAGAAATAGCTAAAGATATCGTTAAGAATGGTGATTATAATTGGTGTTCAGTACAATTATCTTATGCTATAGGTAAAGAAGAACCATTAGCTATTTATATTAGTACTGATAAAGGTGATGTTGAACCAAGTAAAGAATTATTTGAACAATGTAAGCCTAGAAATATTATTAAAGATTTAGGATTAAAAGAAACTTGCTACGAAGATAGAGCTAAGTTTGGACATTTTAGAGATTAATAAAAAAGTAGAGTAAGCTCTACTTTTTTTGTGGATAAGTATGATATAATTTTTATAGAGAATATGGAGGATTATTATGGCTAATTTAGATAAACTTAATGTTAGAGATGAAAATGGTAATAAAGTAACAGTTTCAGTAATGGGAATGTTTGAAATACCAGATTTAGAAAAGAAATATGTAATGTATTCTATCTTAAATGAAGATGATAGTATAAGTTATGGTGGAGTATTACTAGGAGAATTAGTAGGTGAAGGTGAAGATCTACAAGTATTAGGTATTTTACCTGAAGAAAAAGATATGGTAGTTGCTTATTATAATGAAATATCTACACAGTTAGGAGAAGATGATGATGAATAATGATGGAAGAGAAACAGTAATTGTTCCTGAAAAGAAAGAAAAAATAGAACGTATTAAAAGAAAATATAATAATATGGAGATGGCTGATGATACAGCTAAAAAGATTAGAACTTTAGAAGTGGTAAATAATGTTTTAATTGCTGCTACTGGAGTAGTTGGTTGTGCTACAGTTATAAATTATTTTGTACCGGATGCTTTACCATTTGTAGATGAAGCAGTTATGACAGGAGCTACTGCATTATTAGGTAGTGCTTCTACAATAGTTAAAAATAAAATAAACGATTTAGCTGCTACAGGTACTGCTGAAGCACAAATGGATGAAGTAACTAAATTAAGTGGTCAAATGGCTGAAGTAGCTAAAAGAATTTCTGAAAACAAAGCTAAAAGTCTATAATTATATTTGATAGGGGGATGAAGTAGTATGGAATCTAATAATATATCTTTTATTTGTAAAAGAATTATGTCAGGTATAGAGAAATATGAAACATCTTATAATAATTTTGAAGGTTTTTATAGAAAAGATATAACTCCTGAAGATGTAAAAGCAAATTATATGAAATTGAAATCTGATATTTCGTCTAGAACTGATTTAACTGATTATGAAAAAGAACTATTACATTCTATTATAGATAATAAGATTGCTAATATAGGTAGTATTATGATTAATAGATTTTATTTTAATAAGTTAGAAACTGTTAATGATTATTTAGAAATGTTAGATACTATACATAGAGAACATAGATATGATGATGTTAATGTATTATATGGAGATATAGTGCCATTAGAAGCCAAGATGTATTATGATGTATTATTAAATAGATTATCTAATAATACTACTATATCTAGTGAAGATAGATATTGGCTAGAAAAAAGAATAATGCGTGATGCGTCTAAAATACAAGATGTAGAACATGAAAAATATGCTGATAAAAGAAGAAGAGAAGAACAAAAAAAAGCTGCTTTTTTAGCGGCTAAAAGAAGATTTAAGAAACTTAGTATATTTGATAGAGTTTATTTAAAGAAAAAATGTTTAACTCCTTCGGATATGATTTTAGAAACAATGAATGTAAAAGAATTAAATACAGTATATTCATCGGGGTATATAGATAATATTAGAAGTAAATAGTGGTGGTAATATGAAATTTGAACAATATATGAGAATGATAGAACAAACTCATGATGATCATAAAAAAGGTAGTTTAAATGAAATTGAATATATTAATGCTTATAATGAAATTCTTGATTCAGTAATAGAATCTAAAACTATTGATGAAGAAGAAAGAAAAACGTTGATTACTGAAATTAAAATAAAAATAGGTCAGATTCCTAAAGTAGAACAAATGAGAAAAGAAGCTAAGGAACAAGAATTACAAGAAAAAGAATTAGCATTTAAAGAAGCAAAAAGTAGATTTAGAAAGTTAAGTTTATTTCAAAGAATTAAATTGAATTTAAAAGGTCAAGGACCTGAACAAGTACATAGAACATTAGGTTCTATAGAAGAAATAAATGGTCTATATAGAAGATAAGAAGGTTTAATTATGGAAGAATATTATGAGTTGGTTGAATCTTTTAGTAAATTAAATTCAGAAACTAAAAGAGATGAAATTATGTATGAAGTACAAGAATTATTTGCATTATTTCATGCATTATCTGGTGGAAATGATACTTTGTATACAAATGAAATGACTGAATATGAAACTGGATTAGGTGAAGATGAATTTTTAAATTCTATATATGCTTATTTAATATCTACTAAAGAAAATATAGGAAGATACTTAGATAAATAAAAGCCACTATTAATAGTGGTTTTTTTGATATAATAAATTTAGGTGATAGATATGATAAAAGCAGATTATAAGGATTCAATAGTTAATTTGGCTTGTAGTATTAGAAAATATTTTGAATTAGATTATAGACATAATACTATTAAAGAAGTTGATGATATCTTAGATAAAATAAAACCTAAGAATGTAGTAGTAATATTGTATGATGGAATGGGATTTAATATACTTAATAAACATTTAGATAGAGATAGTTTTTTAGTTAAAAATTGTGTAAGAGATTATTCTTCAGTAGTACCTTGTACTACTACTGCTAGTACAACTTCTATGTTATCTGGGTTATGTCCGTGTGAACATGGATGGTTAGGTTGGGATTTATATATAAAACCTGAAGATATGATAGTAACAATGTTTACTAATAAACTTAAAGATACTAGCATAGACGCAAAAGATTATAATGTAGTAAGAAAGTATTATGATTATAATACTATTACTGATGATATTAATAATGTAGGTAAGTATAGTTCTAAAATATTATTTCCTTTTGGAGAAGGAGCTTATAGTAATATAAAAGATATGAATAATAGAATTATTAGCGAATGTAAAAAGTCGGGTAAAAAGTATATTTATGCTTATTATGAAGATCCTGATGCAATAATGCATGAAATGGGGACTGAACATTTAAAAGTTAATAAGGTTATTAACAAGATAAATAAAGCTACAGAAGAATTATGTTCTAAGTTAGGTAAAGATACTGTAGTAATAGTAACTGCAGATCATGGGCATTTAAATAGTACTAGTATTTTGTTAAGTGATTATGAAGATTTTTATAATACATTAGATGGTGATGTATGGGTTGAAGGTAGAATGTGTGCCTTTAAAGTAAAAAAGGGAATGCACGATACTTTTAAAGAATTATTTAATAAGTATTTTGGGAATGATTTTATTTTAAAGAGTAAGAAAGAAATAATAGATGAAAAGATATTTGGTATAGGTGAAGAACATAAGTTATTTAGAGATTCTTTAGGAGATTATTTTGGATTAGCTATAAGTGATAGATTCTTTAAATATAGTATTTATTCTACTGATTTAAAATCTATGCATGCTGGATTTACTGAAGATGAAATGAGAATTCCTTTAATTATTGTTTCTAAGTAAAATAAGATAAAAAAAAGACATAACTTTTATTGTTATGTTTTTTATTAACTAAAGTAATCGTAAAATTTATTTTCATCAAATTCTATTAGATGGTTAAGTATATCTAATCTAGTATTTAGTTTATCTCTTTTTATTCTATTAAGAATGTTTTGTTTATATTTTGGATATTTAATACATAGACGATACATTTTAACTAATTCTTCTAGAATATCAATCATTGCATCTCCTGATACTTCAGTTGTAGTATTACTAGTAGGGACTTTACGATATGTGAAGAAAGAATCTTCGAAATATGCAAATTTTTCAGCTTTGCACATAGCTTCAAGAGCGAAGTTAATATCTTCGTATCTTTTAGCTTCTGGGAAACGAATATCTTCTAATATTTCTTTTTTAAAGCATTTAGTAGGTGCTCCTAGATTCTTAGTATTTTCTATTTTATAGGAAATATCTTCTTTATCTTCTTTTACAGTAATTATTTCTCCGTATTTATCTCTAGTATAATTTAGGAAGATTATATCTTCGTTAGTTATAAGATTATTTAAACGTTCTAATACTGTATTATCAGTAAAGTAGTCATCACTATCTAAGAAAATTATATAGTCTCCGGTAGCGTGGTCTAAACCCTTATTTCTAGCTCCACCAGCTCTTAATCTATTTGTGTGTAGGACTAAGCAGTCATATTTGTTGATAATTTCTAAACCGTTATCACTACTAGCGTCGTCTATAACAATTACTTCAAAATTTTTATATGTTTGATTAAAGATACTATCTAATGTATCAGCAACATATTCTTCTTTATTGTAGTTTGGTATTATTATTGAAAACTTAATTTTTTTTGTCAAAAATATCATCCCATCTTTTTAAGATAGCACTGTTTTTATAACAGTATTTTTGAACAGCATTTTTATATTTTATTTTGTTGTTCATAATATCATCAATTCTATCTCTATAAGAATCTGTATTTTCACAACTTAGGATTATACCGTTTTTACCGTCTTTAATTTGCTCGAAAGCAACTTTAAAGTCTGAACTAATACAAGGTACTCCTAAGATCATTGCTTCAGTTAATACTAATCCCCAAGTTTCATCGTCACTTAATAGGACTGAGTAGTCACATTGTTTTACGATATTATGTGGATTGTCTATAAAACCAAACCATTCGAAATTATCTTTAAATTCTTCGTATAATGTACGTATTCTTTCAAATTCTTCTTTATAATAGTTACCACCAATAACGAACCATTTAAAATTTATACCTTTTTCTTTTAAACTTTTTACTAAAGGAATCATTCTTTCGAATCCTTTTTCTTTACATACCCTAGAAACAGTTACTAGGTTAAGTTCTTTTGATAGATTTAAATCTATAGGTTCTTCTGAGGCATCTTTTATTTCTTGTTCATCAATTACATTGTAAATAGCTTTTATTTTATCTGCTATTTTTGGGAAGATAGCTTTTAATATATTAGCTGTAGTATTACTTACTGTTACGATGTAATCTAATTTGTCTGTTTCTTTTTTATCTGCTAAAACTGTAGTTTCAACATTTACTAAATGGTGTATCCAAAGAATAGTTTTCTTTGCAATTACATTTTTAACTGCTTCAACTAAATTATAATGAGCTGAACATGTAATGAAGGCATCTACTTCAAAGTCTTTAACTTCATTTAAGTTTACAACAGTTGCGAATTCAGCGAATCTATCTAATAAGTGTTTATCAGAAGTTAAGTCGCTATAACCAATATAAATTTCATACCCTTCTAGTTTTTTTACCAAGTTTAACATTGCGATCTCTGTTCCGCCTAAGCTATACAAAGGTCTAAAAAACATTAATTTTTTCATCAATTCTCCTCGTTTTTAATCTCTTATTTTGGCAATAAGTGCAAAATAAAAGAGAGTACGTCAAAACCAGCATTTCTTGGCGTTTGTAGTTTTTTATTACTCATTATTAAGTTCAGGGCAGAAAGGCACTGAACTTGCTTTATATTTTAATCTTTTTTTTTTAAAAGTCAAATATTGGTTAATTTTTGAAGTATTAATAAATGGGGTAAAAAATGGTATTAATGGTCATTTTTCCTAGAAAAATAGGCAAAAATAGTGTTTTTTTTAGAAAATGGGCTTTGCTAGATGTTTTGGTTATAACTTTGCTATTTAGTAATAACTTTGAGATATAGTGGTGTTTGGTTATATTCTATTTAAGTTTTATTGACTAATTAGTATATTTTTTTTATACTTATTATAATAGAAAGTAGTATAGGGAATGATGGAGAATGTACTTAATATTAAATTTTTATCATTGTTTTTTATAATGGCTATAATTAGTCTATCTTTTTGTTGTGTTGAAATTGTTTATGCAAGTGAAGAATATAGTATTTCTCCTTGTGTATATACTGATGAATATATTTCTTGGTCTAAATTAAGTGAAGAAGAAAAGAATAATACTTTGATGCCTATTGTTTGTGATTTAGATGCTACTAAGACTAATAGATTACAAGATAATGTTAAGAAGTCTTTTCGTTTGTTTGATAATGTAATGTTACCAGCTTCTTATGATATTAGAGGTACTGGAAATGAAGCTACTATTAGAAATCAAATGAATACAGGTACTTGTTGGGCATTTTCAGCAGCAACGGCTTTAGAAATATTTGCTAAAGTTAGTATGGATATTGAACAAGTTTATTCTTCTAGACATATAGAGTATTCTGCTACTAAACATTTTTTAGATGGTAAAATAAATGAATTTGGACTGAATAGAAATCCTGGTTCTGGTGGTAATTCAGCAATAAGTTCGTCTTATATGATTAATAATTTAGGACCTGTATTAGAGAGTGATGTTCCTTTTGAAAATAATGTAGATACTATTGATATTAGTGTTATTCAAAATAAAACAGTTCAATTAGATGTTAATGAAATAGCTGTAGGTGGAGATTTGAATTATGGTGCTTGTAATTCAGTTGATATTGCAGGTATGAAGAATGCTATTTTAGAATCAGGTGCTGTTGTATCTGGTGTACATTTTACTACTGATGATATGTATTATAATGATACAACTCACGCTTTATATTATAATGGAGCGTTGGATACTAATCATGCTATTACAGTGGTTGGTTGGGATGATAATTATTCTAGACATAATTTTTCTTCATCAAATAGACCAGCTGGTAATGGTGCTTGGATAATTCAAAATTCTTGGGGAAATGATTTTGGTGATGGTGGATATAACTATGTATCTTATTATGATCAAAGAATTTGTACATATAGTATGGCTATTAAAGATGTAGATACTAAAGTAGAGGATAATGCTTATATTTATGATAAACAAGGGCATAATATTGCTGTAGGTTTTACATCTGGTCAATATGTATTTAATAGTAGTTATGGATTAATGGTATTTGATAAAGGTACTAAGAAAGAAATATTAAAAGAAATCGCTTTTGGTTCTACGGGTACTGGTACATATAAAGTTTATTATACTGAAGGTGATGCTAGTAATAAGACAGTAGAGGATATGACTTATTTAGGTAGTGGAACTTTATCAGATTATGGTTATGTAACACATAAGTTAGATAATCCTATATTTATTGATTCAAGTGTTAGAAACTTTTCTATAGCAGTATATTGGAGTTTAGAAGATAATTCTAAACCTCTCCCTTTAAGTAGTAGTTCTGTCGCTTTATATAGTGATATATATGTAGAACGTGGTAGATCTTATGTGTCTATGATGGGTGATGTGTGGACTGATGCTATTGGAGTATATACTTCAGTAGTTTCAATTAAGGCATTTACTGATGATGTTAATTATGAATTAAAAACTGAAGTTAAGTCTGTATCTAAGACTAATAATGATAAATTGAATGTAGAATTAAATATGACTACTTCTAGTGTAGATAAAAATAAGTTAAATTTAATTGTGGTAGATGATGAAGATAATTTTGTAGATAATGTTAACGTTCAGTATTTATTTGATGCTAGTAATAATGTTAATGGAGCTAAGTTATCTTTTGATACTTTATTAGATAATGGTACTTATTATATTAATGTTTATTATGATAATGTATTTATAGAAGCTGTAGATTTTTCAGTGTTATTTGGTATTAGTTCTGATAAATTTAAAGTAAGTAATGTAGAAAAAACAATTTATGTATATAGTCCTGTTACTGTTCAAGTGTTTTTAAATAGTTTAGATGGTAATAGTGGTAAAGTTTTAAAAGATGGTACTCAATATAGTAGTGGTAATGTTGGTACAGGTATGACTATTGATGATTATGTCATTGTTTTAAGAGGTGACGTAACTGGTGATGGTCTTATTAAAGTAAATGATGTTATGAAAATTAGTAAGTATACGGTTGAAGGAACTGGACTTGATGATAAGTTTTTAAAGAAAGCAGCAGATGTTACTAATGATAGTTTAATTAAAGTAAATGACGTTATGAAGATAAGTAAATATACTGTTGAAGGAGGAACGTTATGAGAAAGATAGTTAATTATATAAGTTTATTGATATTATTATTATTGTTACCAATTGTAACTAGTGCAGCATCTGCTAATGTTGGAATTGAATGTCCTAATTCAGCGATTGCTGGTGAAACTGTATCTTGTTCTATTAAAATGAATACAGATGTAAGTGTTAATGGATTGGTATTAAATTATACTTTTAGTGGGGGGTCTTTTGTTAGTTTTACTCCTGCTTCAGGATTTACTTCTAATTATACTTCAGCTACAGGTTTTAATATAGGTAATTCAACTGGTAAGAGTGGTTCTTATACTATTGGTACATTAAAAGTAAAAGTTAATAGTGCTACTACTGTAACACTTAAGAATATTGATATAAGTGATGTTAATTTTAATTCTTATTCATCTGCTAATAGAAGTGCATCTATGAGATTAAAATCTACAAATAATAGTTTAGCCAGTTTGTCTTTAGTAGGAGGAACATTATCACCATCATTTAATACTAATGTTACTAGTTATACATCTACAATTAATAGTAGTAGTGTAACTATAAATGCTACTAAAGGTGATAATTATCAATCAATTAGTGGAACTGGTAATAAAACATTAAAGTATGGTAATAATACATTTAAAGTAGTAGTTAAGAGTGAATCAGGTAGTAGTAAAACTTATACTATTGTTATTACTAGACCTGATAATAGAGATGGGGATAATAATTTAAATTCTTTATCATTAGATAAAGGAAGTATTTCATTTAAGAAAGAAACAGTATCATATAATATTAAAGTAGCTAAAGATGTTAGTTCAATTAAAGTTAATGCTACTTTAAGTAGTAATAAAGCTAAGTTTGTTAGTGGATTTGGACCTAGAAATGTTAATCTTAATTATGGGGTTAATAATATATTAGTTAAGGTTCAAGCTGAGAATGAAACGATAAAAACTTATACTATTAAGGTTACTCGTGAAGATGATAGAAGTTCAAATAATAATTTGTCATCTATTAGTTTGAGTAGTGGAAACATTAATTTTTCTAAGGATGTAACTAATTATAATGTTAGTGTTCCGTTTGGAGTTACGAAGATTGATGTAACGGCAGTTGCTGAAGATAGTAAATCTAAAGTTAATGTTGTATCTCCTAATTTGATTGTAGGTAATAATACAATAATTGTTACTGTTACTGCTGAAAATGGTCAATCTAAAGAATATAAAATTATTGTTAAAAGATTAGCTGAACAAGCTGAGTTATCAGATAATAATAATGTATCTTCTATAGATATTAAGGGTTATGGTATTGAGTTTAATCCTGAAACTAATGAATATGATATTAATATTGGAGATGATTATGCGTTAGTAATTGATGTATTATTAGAAGATCCAAATGCTAAGTATGTTATTGAAGGTAATGAAGATTTAAAAGATGGTAGTGTAATTACAATTACTTCTACAAGTGAAAGTGGAGAAGTTAAAGAATATAAATTGAATGTTAAGAAGCAAATTACTGCTGTACCAGTAAATAATAGAAAAGGTAATTTGATTTTTGGTTTAATTGGATTTGTATTAGGTTTGATTACGATGTTTGTAACTTTAAAATTAATTAATAAAACTGGTAATAAAAATGTAGCTGTTGCTACTGCTGGTACTGCGCCTACTGTTAAAGTTAGTGCTCCTTCAGTTCAACCAACTGCTCCAGTTGCTAAAAGTGAAGTTGTTCCGGCTCCAAAGCCAGCACCAGCTCCTGTTGCACCTGCACCTAAACCTGCACCTGCACCTAAACCTGCGCCTGCTCCAGTAGCAACGACTCAAGCACCAGCTCCTGCGGCTGCTCCAGTTGCTCAAAAGCAAGTTATTGCATCAGTTGCTGCACCTGCACCAGCTGTTAAACCGGTTATGACAGAAGCTAATGTTTCTCAACCTGCATCTAAAACAGCTAATATAATACCTGAAAATAAAACACAATAAAGTAGATTATATCTACTTTTTTTATGATATAATTATTATGGAAGTGATATTATGGGAGCATTATATTACGATAAGAAAAGTATGTTATTATGTGGGTTTAGTGTACCTAAATATAAGTAGACAGGACTAGTCTACTTTTTTAATGTATAACTGATAGGAATAACACTCATGAATATAATTCATTTTTCAAAAAAATTCATGATGTTATAATAAATTTGGAGGTAATTTTATGAGAACAATTGGGACAGTTGTAAGAGGTGTTAGGGCACCAATAATTAAAGCTGGTGATGATTTGGCTCAAATAGTAGTTGATTCGATATTGGCAGCACAAAAAGAGGAAGGATTTAAGTTTAGAGATAAGGATGTAGTAGCTATTACTGAAGCTGTAGTAGGGAAAGCTGAAGGTAACTTTGTTACTGTAGATGATATAGCAAGAGATGTAGAGAATAAATATCCTTCTGGAGAAGTAGGATTAGTATTTCCAATACTATCAAGAAATAGATTTTCTATTTGTTTAAAAGGTATTGCAAGAGGAATGAAAAAGATTTATATTCAATTATCATTTCCTTCAGATGAAGTTGGTAATGGAATATTAGATGAAGAAGTATTTGAAAAAAGTAAATATAATTTAAGTAGTATTATTACTGAAAATGAATATACTAAGACATTTGGTAAATTCTTACATCCATTTACTGGAATAAATATGGTAGATTTTTATAGAGAATTAGTTAAGAGTGAAGATTGTGAAGTAGAGTTTGTTTTCTCTAATGATCTTAAAACTATTTTAGATTATACAAAGAATGTATTGGTTTGTGATATTCATACTAGAGAAAAGACTAAGAAATTACTGTCTAAAAGAGGAGTTAAAGTTTTTGGTTTAACTGATATAGTTACTGAACCTGGGGAATTAGGTGGATGTAATCCTGAATATGGTTTGTTAGGATCTAATAAGTCTACTGAAGAAAAGTTAAAATTATTTCCTAAGACTGGTCAAGAATTAGTAGAAAAAATTCAAAAGATGTTAAAGAAAGAAACTGGTAAGACTATTGAAGTAATGGTTTATGGAGATGGTGCATTTAAAGATCCTGTTGGTAAGATATGGGAACTTGCAGATCCAGTTGTAAGTCCTGCATATACTAGTGGACTTGAAGGAACTCCTAATGAATTAAAATTAAAATATATATCTGATAATAAATATAAGGATTTAGCAGGAGAAGAATTGGTTGCTGCTATGAAAAAAGAAATAAAAGCTAAAGATAAAGATTTAAAAGGTAAGATGGAAACTCAAGGAACTACTCCAAGAAGATTAACTGATTTAATTGGATCACTTTGTGATTTAACTAGTGGTAGTGGAGATAAGGGAACACCTATAGTATTTATTCAAGGATATTTTGATAATTTTGCGGATGAATAGAGAGTAGAAATACTCTTTATTTTTTGTTATAATATTTATGATATAGAAAGAGTGAGGGTTAATATGGCAAGTAAAAATGATACTAAGAAAAAAACAACTACAGCAAAGAAAGCAACAACTGCTAAAAAAACTACTACTACTAAGAAGGCTGCTCCTAAAGTTGCTCCAAAGAAAACAACTGCAGTAAAGAAAGCACCAGTAAAAAAAGTAGAAGCAACTAAAGTAGAACAAACTAAAAATAAAAGTGTTTGGTATAAACATCCATTATTAGTTGGACTTGTTACAGTTGTAGCTTGTTATTTAGTTGGTTATGCTGTTGGATATTTAATTGGCATGATATTTGGATAGAAGGAAGAGAAATCTTCTTTTTTTTGTTATAATGTATTTAGGTGATATTTGTGATATTAGAGTTAGCTTTTATATTGGATAAAGATATGAATTATTACATTGAATTATTAAAAAAAGAAAATGCTATTAATGTTTTTTGTTGTGAAACTCATGATATTTATTATACTGATAAAGTATTAGATGGTATGTGTGAAGAAGGAATGAAAAAATCTTGCGTTAGATTTAGAGTAGTTAATGGGTTTGGGGGAACTAAGTTTAATAAAGAAGATAAAAGTAATAGTTGGATAGAAAATTATAATGTATTTGATAATGCTCATGAGGATAGGTTTTTTTGTGAGAAAGAAAAGTTTGTAAAATATGAAGAATTATTGTTAAAAAAAGGTTATAGGAAAGTTTTTGATACAAAGAAGAAGGATTATCAATTTAAGATAGGTAATATGAAAAGTATGATTCAATTACAAGAGATAGATAATATAGGTCTTGTTTTGTATTATGATAATCCTGATTATTTTAATTTAGAAATTATTGAACAAAAAAAGAAACTTGTAGAAGAGTTGAATAGTTATGGTTTTGAATTAAATTATTCAAACTATAATGTTGATAAGTTAAGATCATTATATTATGGTGAAATAGTTTATAATGAAGATATTAAATAATAATGTTAATATCTTTTTTTATGCTATACTAAGTTCAGGTGGTTTTGATGACAGAATATATGAGTAATGCAATAGCAACGCATGCTTGGCATGAATTTATTTATTGTAAGAATAATGATGAAAGAAAACGATTTATAGATGGTATGGTAAATAATTATCCTATTAAGTTATATAGTAATGAACCTGCTATTGTATATGTTGATGATTTTATGTTACCAACTGTTGATTTAGGTATAAAACCTATGGATATAAGAGTACAATCGGTTGCTAGAGAATATTTAAGTTTTACTTTAGTTGCTGCTATAGTGGAACAGACTATACAACAAAATAAGTTAGAAGAATTAAATCAAAAAATGGTTAAATTTATAAAAGATGTTAATAGATTATATATAAATGATGATGAATTTTATATTAGTGATGTTAGCGGTTTATTAGATGTTTTAAAGAAGAGTAAAGAGTTTTATCAAAAAAATTATATTGAGATGATGAGATTAGGATATTGGAATGGTGACTTTAATAGTATACCTATATCTTTTATGGAGTTTAGTATGTTTATATCTGCTTATAAAAGAGCGTTAGGTAGAAGTTCTCATTTTGGTATGGTATTAGATTATCAAGGTAGTGGAGCAGTAGTTTCACAACGAGCTGTTAATGGGATAGTAACAAAAAGAATTGCAGGGGATGCACCTATGAAGATAGTATGTGAGCCTGGAGAGTGGAAGACATATCATGATTTAAATGGGATGTTGGCTGAAGATGTACATGATTATAGTTCAGTAGATTTAGATGGTAGTCATAGAGAATATATTAAGAGATTAATGAATAAAGGGTGATAATGTGTTAGATAAAGATAAATTGATAAAGAGAAATCAAAAGATAATAGATGTTGTTATGAAACAAATAGAAGATACTTGTCCTGGAGCTATTGATATGATAGGTATAGGTGGTTCTTTTTGTAATGGGGATATTTATGAAAAATCAGATTTAGATTTAGTAATAATTGCTAATGATGTAGAAAGAGCTAGAAGTATATGTAAGTGTTTTATATTAGAGGATGTAGCTTTTGATGTGTATGTAACTGATTGGTCTAGATTTAGTAGTATGAGTGATTATAAAGATCCTTACGTAACTAAGTTGTTTGATTTAGATATTGTTTATACAAGAGATGAAAGTATTAATGATAAGTATTTAGAATTAAGAAATATTTGTAAGAAGAATATGAATAGTGATGAAGTAGTATTTAATAGTATAAGAAAACAAGCTACTATGTTATCTAATAATTATAGATTATTAGAAGAAACAGGTGATATGGGAGTTGCTTTAAGATTATTAAATAGGATTATTACTAATGTAGAATTTATTATTTATATGATTAATAGAAGTTATGTTAAAAGGGGAACTAAGAGAATACCAGAAGAAATATCTAATATGAATAAGTTACCATTACATTTTTTAGATACATATAATATTATTTGTAATTGTGATTCATTAACTTATGTTAAAGCTGGAGCTAGTTCATTTATGATGGATATAGATGAATTATTAAGTGAATATGGTATAGAAATAGAAGAAGAGTATATTGAAGAGAATGATGAAACTAAGTTAGAATTAACTTCTGATAATATAAAAGGTACATATGAAGAGATATATTCTAATTGGAAGAATAAGATGCATCATGCAGTAGATATTAATCGTAATTATTTATCTTTTAGAACTATGGCGTCTTGTCAGGAGTTTTATGATGAAATGTCTTCATTACTTAATATACCTAAAATAGAATTGTTGAGTAGATATAGTCCTACTGATTTAGTAGGGAATGAAGTTGTTTTTAATGAAGCAATGGAAGAGTGGAAGAAGTTATATACTCATGTTGGTTTAGAAGTAGAGTATTATGATAGTTTAGAAGAATTAGATAAATTGTATGAAAAGAAAGGACTAAAGATTTAGTTCTTTTTTTATTTTTTATGTACTTTGTATAAAAATGTAACTAAGTGTATTGACAAAGATATGTACTTAGTATTAAAATGTAACTATGTGAGGAGATGATGATATGAAAGTTCTTGAAAAGGGACCAGGATGGAGTATGGAAGTTGTCTGTACTGGAAAAGGAAATGGTGGTTGTGGTTGTGGAGCTAAACTACTTGTTGAAAGAGGAGATGTTTATTTGACTCACTCATATGATTACGGTGGAGGACATGATATTTACTATACAATTTCTTGTCCTGAATGTAATGTAGAAACTGATTTAGAAGAAAGTAAGGTACCTAGTTTAATCAGAAGAGAAGCATTAGATAAAGGTAGAGGAAGGAGTTTAGTGTTATAATGAAAATAGATTATACAAGTGATTTATTAATATTTGGAATAGATAGTAGAGTGAGCAGTAATGTTCGCTCTCTTCCTAAAAAATATTTTAGCATTTTATTAGTTAAGAGAAATAAAGAACCATTTATTAATAAATGGTGTTTACCTGGTGGATATGTTGGTATAGAAGAAACATCTAAAGAAGCAGCATTAAGAATATTAGAAAAAGAAACATCACTTAAAGATGTATATATGCAACAAGTAGGTGTTTATGATTCAATAAATAGAGATCCTAGAGGTAGAACGATATCATCATCATATATGGCTTTAATAGATAGAACAATATTAAAACAAGATATAAGTAATGAAGCGGCTTGGTTTGATGTTGAAGTAGTAGAAAAAGAAGATGTAATAAATGTTAAATTAATTAATGAAGAAATAATTAGTTATGATGTTAAAAAAATTACAATAGATAAAAAAACTAATGAGTATGAGATAATTAATAAAAGTGGATTAGCTTTTGATCATGATGAAATAATAATTAAAGGTATTATGGATTTAAGATATAAAGTTAATAGTACAGATATAGTATTTAATTTGATGCCTGAAGAATTTACTATAGGTGAATTAAAACAAGTTTATAGTTTATTATTAGGTAGAGAATTAGTTAATTCAGCATTTAGAAGAGTTATTGCTCCTAAGATAGTAGAAACTGGTAAGATGATAAGTACTGGAGGACATAGACCTTCTTGTGTTTATAGATATAATGAAGGAGATAAGTAGGATGGAAGAATATGTAGATATACTTGATGATAATGGTAAAGAAACTGGTGAAGTAATTACTAAAAAAGAAGCACATAAAACAGGTAAATGGCATAGAGCAGTACATATTTGGATAATAGATGAAGATAAGAAAAATATATTATTACAAAAGAGATGTGCTGATAAAAATTTATTTCCTAATATGTGGGATATAAGTGTTGGTGGACATGTTAGTAGTGGTGAAGATACATTAGTAGCTGCTAAAAGAGAATTATCTGAAGAATTAGGATTAGATCCTGATAGTTATAATTTTGAATATGTCGATGTAATAAAAGAAAAGTTTGTTGACGGAGATATTGTCAGTAATGAATTTGTTACTATTTACAAAATAATAAATAATGTTAATATAAGTAGTATAAAATTACAAAAAGAAGAAGTTAGTGAAGCTAGATGGTTTACTAAAAGTGAACTTGATGCTTTAAGAGTTGAATTAAAAGTAATTCCTCATATAGAAGAGTTTGATTTAATAAGTAATATATTAGGTGATTAAGATGAAGGAGAAAGAAAGTTATAGTTATTTTGAAGAATTAAGTAATGATAAGATACTTAATTTTACTACTAATAAAAGTGTTGGTATTAATTATGCTACACAAAGTAGAGATGAAATACGTGAAATATTAAAAGACGTAGTTGATTTTGAATGTAAAAAAATTATAAGTCCAAGACAAACTCATACTAACAATGTAGTTGCTATAACTTTAGATAATCTTGATGATGAATTAAATGATGTAGATGGTGTTATTACTGATTTAAAAGGTGTTGCTTTAACTATAGCAACTGCTGATTGTCAAAATATATTTATTTACGATAAGAAGAAAGAAGTAATAGCTAATATACATTCAGGATGGAAAGGTACTCTTAATAAAATATTAAGAAATACTATAGTAAAGTTGGTAGACGTGTATCGGTGTGAAGTCCAAGACTTAATAGTATGTATAGGTCCTAGTATACTTAAATGTTGTTTTGAAGTAGATAGTGATGTAGTAGATATGTTTAGAAAAGAGTTTAAAGATATTGAAGATACTATTAGTCTTGGTGAAGTAAAAACAAATAAACAAAAATACTATATTGATACTGTAGAAATTAATAGAAAGGAATTATTAGATTTAGGAGTACCTAAAGATAATATAATATTAAGTGATATTTGTACTAAGTGTTCTTGTGATAAATATCACTCTTATAGAGCACATGGTATGGATTCTGGAAGAAATGTATCTTTGATAGTAATGAAATAGTTAGGTGATATTATGAAGATAAATTATAGATTTGAAGATGATTTAAGTAAAAAAGAAAAATGGAGTATTTTTAATGAAATGCAAGGTGTTCTTTTATCTCGTAGAATTTTTAAAAAGAATGAAAATGCTAGATTAAAAACTTTATTTGGACATAATATAATAAGATTGGGATTTTATTTATTTATTATATTT
>JAZOOK010000052.1:0-4286 GCA_045654965.1 Candidatus Coprovivens sp.
ATGAAGTACTAAATTATGAAGTAGTAACAATAACAAAACAAGATCTTACTAATTCAGAACTATATAATAAGATAAGATTAACTTCATTACTTGATGAATACTATAAATATGGTACAAAAGGAGAATTACTAAGTACATTAAATAAACACTATACTGAACTACCATACAATACTTATTCACATGTATTTACTGGTATCAATAAAGATACATTACATGAATTCTTAAAAAACAAATTAACACTTTCGTATTCTAGTTTAGACAAGTACTATAAATGTCCATTTAGTTACTATATAGGAAATGTCCTAAGACTAAATATATATGAAGAAACATTCTATCAATTAGTAGGTACATTATTTCATGCTATCTTAGAAAAATGTCTTAACCAAGACTTCGACTATGAAACATTATGGAATCAAGAATTAAATAACTTAGAACACGAATGGAATAGTAAAGAAAAATTCTTCCTTACAAAATTAAAAGAAGAATTAAAATTTATTATTGAAGTTATTCAAAATCAAGAAAATTTCACTAACTTACATGATGAATTACATGAAGAACAAATAGAAGTATATCTTAAAGGAGATATTTCGATCAGATTTATTGGTTTCGTAGATAAGATTAAATATAAAGAGAGAGAAGAAGATACAATTGTAGCAATCATAGATTACAAAACAGGAAACCCTAATCTAGATTTGACTACAGTACCATATGGTATTGGAATGCAACTACCTGTATATCTATACTTAGCTAAAAACTCTAAGAGATTAAAGAATATTAAAGTGGCAGGATTCTATCTTCAAAAAATATTAAATAACGAAGTATCTGTGGATAAGTCTAGTACTTATGAACAACTAAAAAAGAAAAACTTACTATTACAAGGATATTCAAATGAAGATCAATCAATATTATCAGAATTTGATACTTCATACGCAGATAGTAACATTATAAAAAGTATGAAACTAACAAAAGACTTTTCATATGCTCACTATACTAAAGTATTATCTACTAAAGAAATGGATAAGTTAACAGAAATAACTGAAAATAAAATAAATGAAGGAGCCCAATTAATTACTAATGGTGAATTTACTATAGCTCCTAAAAAAATAGGAAAAGTAAACTATGGATGTACTCTATGTCAATTTAAAGACATTTGCTTCCATACAAATGATGATGTAGTAGAGTTAGAACCTCTTAACATAGATGACATCTTAGAAAGACCTAAAAAAGCTGAAGAAAGAGGTGATGAGTAATGGCATGGACACCAGAACAACAATTAGCAATAGATAAAACAGGAACAAACATAATCGTATCAGCCGGAGCAGGTTCAGGTAAAACAGCCGTACTTACAGCTCGTACAATGCGTATATTAAACTCAGGTACACACGTAAATGAATTATTAATATTAACATTTACTAAAGCAGCAGCTGGTGAAATGAAAGAACGTATTAGAAAATCTATAAAAAAAGGAATACCTGATAATCCATCTCTAGCTAAAGAACTAGAACTTATAGATCAAGCATATATAACTACATTCGACTCATTCGCATTATCAGTAGTAAAAAAATATCACTACTTACTAAATATATCTAATGAAATAGGTATATCAGATGCCTCAATCATAGATATGCAAAAAATAAAAATAATGGATCAAGTATTTGATAAATACTATGAAAATCCAACCCAAGAATTCCATAAACTTATATATGATTTTTGTGTAAAAGATGATAAAGATTTAAAAGATTATATTCTTAAAATAGCAACTAAAATAGATGCATTCCCAGATAGAGAAGAATACTTAAATAGTTACATGGATAAATTCTTTCAAGAATCATATATCGAAGAATGTATTAAAGAATATGAAACTCTACTATTAGACAAGATAAAAGAAATAGATAAACTATCATATAAACTATCTATGTATACAGATGGAACATTTAATGAAAAAATATCTGAATACATAACACCATTATTAAATTGTACTTCCCTAGATGAAATTCTAAGTACAATAAACTTATTAGGTAGAATGCCAATCTTACCTAAAGGTAGCGATGATGATACTAAAAAAGTTCGTGCTAACTTTAAAGCATCTATTGATGAACTAAAAGAAACAATAAACGAATATGGTAATAAAGAAACAATCCTAGAATCTATATCTACTATAAAACAATATACAAATATAATCGTTAGTATCATAAAAGAGTACTTACATGATTTCCATTTATACAAAGAACAAAATGGTATCTATGACTTCCAAGACATAGCATTACTTTCAATACGTGTTCTAAAAGAAAATGAATCAGTACGTAATGAACTAAGAGATACATTCAAAGAAATAATGATCGATGAATATCAAGATACAAACGATATCCAAGAAACATTCATCGGTATGATAGAAAACGATAACGTATATTGTGTAGGTGATATTAAACAAAGTATCTATAGATTCCGTAATGCCAACCCATACATATTTAAAAATAAATATGATAACTATGCAGTAGGTAACAAAGGATTCAAAATAGACTTAGTAAAAAACTTCCGTTCAAGAAGAGAAGTACTATCTAACATCAACGAAGTATTCAACCTAGTAATGGACGACATAATAGGTGGAGCAGAATATCATGAATCACATCAAATGGTATATGGTAATACTTCATACATCGAAGAAGGAATGACAGATTACAACTACGACTTCCAAGTACTTGAATATGAAGAAGATGAAAACAAAAAGTATTCTAATGCTGAAATAGAAATATTTGCTATAGCAAAAGATATTAAAGAAAAAATAGATTCTAAATATCAAGTATTTAACAAAGATGATAAAGTACTAAGAGACATAACATACAACGACTTTGTAATACTTATGGATCGTACAACAGACTTCGATTTATACAAAAAGATATTTGAATATGTAGGTATCCCATTAACTTTATATAAAGACGATAAACTTAACAATTCAGATGACATCTACATAATCAAAAACATAATAGATTACATAGTTAAAATAAACAAAAAAGAATATGATACAGAGTTCAAATATGACTACACAAGTATAGCTCGTAGTTACTTATTTGAACTAAGTGATCAAGAAATATTCAATTCTTTTAAAGACAATAACTTTACTAACAATATCGTATATGAAACATTTAAAGACTTAAGTAATGAAATAACTTCAACAAGTATTACTACATTATTAGAACGTATTATAGAAAAAACAAATATGTACGAAAAACTAATTAAAGTAGGCAACATAGATGCTTCAATGATACGTATTTCAAAACTATTTGATATAGCAGCAAACCTAAGTAATTTAGGTTATGACGTATATACGTTTAGTAACTACTTAAATGAATTACTAGCCACTGATTATGATATGAAATATAGTGCAACATCTACTGGTTCAAACTCAGTAAAAATAATGACTATTCATAAATCAAAAGGATTAGAATACCACGTATGTTACTACAGTGGTTTATACAAAGGATTCAACATAAGTGATCTAAAAGATAGATTCCTATTCGATAACAAATACGGTATTATAACACCTTATTTTAAAGAAGGTATTAACGAATCATTTATAAAACACATAGTAAGATATCACTATCTAGAAGAAGAAGTATCAGAAAAGATAAGACTATTCTATGTAGCACTTACTAGAGCTAAAGAAACAATGATTCTATTAACACCCAAAATTGAGGAAGAAATAAATGACTTAGATGAAAACAATACAATAGACATAACCGTACGTAGAAAATATCGTTCATTTAGTGACATAATGGATTCAGTAAAGCATAATCTAATCAAGTATTATAAAGAAATAAAATTAGATGATTTAAACTTATCTAAACAATACTTATATAATAATAAATCACTAAATAAACTAGAAACAACTAGTACTGAAAACTTCGAAGTAGTACCTATTAACATAGAACAAACTACTACAATAACTCAAGAACACTTCTCTAAAAACACTCATGAACTAATAACTAAAGAAATATCTAATAACATGAAATTTGGTCTTAAAGTACATGAAACATTAGAATATCTTGATTTCAAAAATCCACAACTGAATTTAATAGAAGATAACTTTATTAAAACTAAAGTAGAAAAATTCCTATCAAATCCTTTACTAAGTAATTTGAAAGATGCTAACATATTTAAAGAATATGAATTTATATATACCGACGACAACAAAGAATATCATGGTATAATTGACTTAATGATAGAATATGAAGACAAAATAGATATCATAGATTACAAACTAAGTAATATAAAAGATGAAAACTATT
>JAZOOK010000053.1:0-24867 GCA_045654965.1 Candidatus Coprovivens sp.
TACACTAACAACATCTAAGTATAATGGTTCTCCTATACTACCTGCTTCTTTAGTTCTATCTAATACAGCAATTCTTTCTACTGTACTAGGTAATACATTCTTTAAGTAATAAGGACTAAATGGTCTATATAAATGTACTTCTATAAAACCAATCTTTTCTCCTTTATTAACTAAATCTTCTACTACTAATTTTGCAGTATCACAAACACTACCCATAGCTACTATTACATTTGTAGCATCACTACTACCATAGTAGTTAAATGGTTTATAATCTTTACCAGTTAATTTATTTACTTCTTCCATATATGTATTAACTATATCAGGCATTACATTATATAGTTCATTTCTTGCTTCAACAGATTGGAAGTAAATATCTTCGTTTTCTGCCATACCTTTTTGTATACCAGAATCTACATTTAGCATTTTCTTTTTAAATTCATTTACTTTATCAAAATCTACTAATTTAATTAGATCTTCATCTTGTAATTCTTTTACTTTATTTACTTCATGACTTGTTCTAAATCCATCAAAGAAGTGTACAAAAGGTAAACTACCTTTAATTGCACTTAAATGTGCTACTGCAGCCATATGATTAGCTTGTTCAACATTTGTAGAAGCAAGCATACAGAACCCAGTTCCTCTTGTTGCATATACATCTGAATGATCTCCAAATATTGATAATGCATGTGTAGCTAATGTTCTAGCAGCAACATGTATTACTGCAGGTAAACATTCACCTGCCATTTTATACATATTAGGAATCATTAATAATAATCCTTGAGATGCTGTAAATGTAGTAGCTAAACTACCTGCAAGTAATGCACCATGCATTGTCCCAGCAGCACCTGCTTCACTTTGCATTTCTATTACTTTAACATCATCATTAAATATATTCTTTTTATCTGTATGACTTAAAACATCTACTTCAGCAGCCATAGGACTACTTGGTGTAATAGGATAAATACTAGCTATTTCACTAAATAAATAAGCTACATCAGCACATGCTTTATTACCATCTATTATTTTATACATTTTTATTCCTCCCTAAAATTGTTCTTCTATTATAAATCTATTCTAATAAGAAAGTCCATTATTTTTATAAAATCCCATTTCTTCAAATACAGCTCTACCTTTTTCATATCCATACATAACATTCTCTACCCAATGTCTATTTAATCCATCTTTATCATTAGGATCATTAACAGGACAATGTATTTGAGCCATTTGTTCTATTGTAATAGCACCCTTATATTGGTATTTTACGATTTCCATCATAAGTTCTATAATACCTGCTTCTTTATTTGGAAATATCCAAAAACCAGAACCAGTACTACCATCTTTTAATCCACCAGGATTATTTCCATTAACAAATAATTCACTAGTCCATCCTGTTTCAGCATGCATAATACCATATACTAAAGCTGGATCTACATCTAATATTCCAGCCCACTTAGCTATCATTTTTACATAGTCAGTACCACTATCATATCCATTATTTATACATACTTCATCACTAGATAAATCTACTCTACCAGGATCTTGAGCAATTACTCTAACAGCATATACTAAGAATTCTTCTTCACTATCAGCATCTATACTCATTCCCTTACAAGAAACTAAAGGATGTCTACCAGCTAAATATTCAGGATCACTAAAATCATCAGTCATCTCTACTAATTTACTATATGTAGTTTGATAATCAACTTGAAATATATTACATAATATCTTTATATATTCAGCTCTCTCTACTTGCTTAACATATTCTTCATCTTCTACTTCTGGTTCACTTGGTAAAGTAGGACTATCCATATATCCAGTACCACTTGTATATCCAGGATTATCAGTCATAGTCACATAAGCTCCACTAGGAGTTGGTTCTTTAGTATCAGGTTTTAATAATATTGCCATACTACCAACAGCTATACAAACAACCATACCATATATCAATATATTTCTTCCTACTTTTTTAATAGGTTCTTTTAATTTATATTTTGGTTTAGTATATTCTTGATCTCTAGATACTCTTACTTTAGGTCCTTCAGGTTCTATCGTTTCAACATTAGCACTAGGTCTCTTTTTTACACTAGGTACTTCTACTTGATAAGCAATATTAGGATTTTTATGATGCCATCTTAAAAATCTAATATCTTCAACACTTAAAGTAGCTGTAACTAATTGACCTTCTCTATTTTGAACCCAAACAGTTCCATTTGGTCTTATCTTATCCGGATTTAATCTTCTTAATTGTTCTTTTCTTTTCTCTTCCATACGACGTCACCATTATAATTATAACACATAAAAAAAAGGAATTAATCCTTTTTCTTAAATATAAACAGTTTACTAAATACATAATTAGCTAATACAACAAGTACTTGAACAATTATCTTACTTATAGCATCATTCCAATGAAGTAATGATACCATTAAAGCCATACCAGCCATATCCATACCTAAACTAATTATTCTAGCTCCTATAAATGATATAAATTCTTTAAATTTATCTTTACCTTTACTTTTACTTTTAAATACAAACACTCTATTAGTTACATAAGCAAATACTACAGCTACACACCAAGCAGTTACATTAGCTATTTGTAATTCTATAGGTACCTTAGGATCACAGAATGTATTAGTACATATAAAGTATGTCCCCATATTAACTATAGTAGTTAATCCACCTACTATTAGATAATTCCATAATTCTTCATTCTTATGATATACACCCCAACCCCATCTCCAAAATCTTACTATAAAGTTTGGTTTATATTCATAATAATTATATAATTTATCTCTCTTAACTAAGATTCCTTCTTCAGCTGCTTCTATTAAAGGTAAATCATTTACTGAATCAGTATACATCTTCATAATTCTTGCATCAGGATATTTTTTTCTAAATAATTTAACTTTTTCTTTACCATGACAATTATTTCCAGTTACCTTACCAGTCTTAGGATCAATATCAGTAGCAAATAATTCTTTAACTTTATATTTCTTTGCTATTGGTTCTAACCAAAATCTACCAGAAGCAGAAATAATAATATCATTCTTATGACTCTTTTTACTAGTCCAGAATTCTTTCATCTTATGTTCATGACATTCCCAAAACTCTTTAACGAATTTATCAGTATCAGGAAAATATTTTAAGAATCCAAATATTCTATTCTTCATCTCTTCTTTCTTAATAAGTTTTAACATAAACTTAATAACTATCCATAAAGAACCAATATAATAAAATATTAAACTAGGTCTTTTCTTAATTGAAAATAATATTAAATCAACACCAGAATCACCATCATATATAGTTCCATCAAAATCATATAAATCTAATTTCATAAATAACTCCTACCATAAAAAGAAAGTCTATGCTTTCTTTTTATTCTTTACTTCTTTTTTATTATCTTTTTTATGTTCAAATAATATATCTGTCTTTAATACCAAGAATAATAACAATAACATTAATACTATGTATATTGCCATCGCTAACTTTTTATCTCCTAGTACAAAGAATATAGATACAGCAGCAAATAATATATTTATACCATATATTATTAATACAGTTTCTCTAACACCAAATTTCATCTTTAATAACTGATGATGAAAATGTTGTTTATCAGGAGACATTATTCCCTCTCCTTTAAGTAATCTTCTTAAGATTGCTAAAGCAGTATCAAATATAGGTATAGCAAGTATACATATAGGTATTACTAATGATGTTAATGTTGTTGCTTTAAATCCTAACAACGCAATAACACTTATTGTAAATCCTAAAAATAAACTACCAGTATCACCCATAAATATCTTAGCCGGATGAAAATTATGTACTAAGAATCCTAATGTAGATCCTAACATAATTAAAGATAATATAGTATCTAATCCTTGTTTCTTATTTAATATAAAAGCAATAATTGCTATAGTACCAAAATATATACAAGATACTCCACTAGATAAACCATCTAACCCATCTATTAAATTAATAGCGTTAGTAATACTAACTATAAATAATATTGTAACTATATAGTTAATTGGTGCTGGAAAACTCATATTTAATCCCAACATACTAATATCATTAAGTACTATATCTCCATAAAATACTACTACACAAGCAGCAATTATTTGTAATAAGAATTTTATCTTAGCAGGTACTGGTTTTATATCATCAAATACACCAGTTAATACTATTATAAAACCACCTATTAAAATAGATAACATCTGTAAAGATGTTCTAGCAAATAACATATATCCTAACAAGAAAGCTCCAAATATTGCTAAACCACCCATTCTAGGCATTGGCTTAGTATGTGCACTTCTTTGATTAGGTATATCTAATGCATTAACATGTTTTGCTGCTTTCATAACAAGCGGTACTAATATAACACTAGTTATAAAAGTAACAAATACTATCAAAAACACATTGTGTCCATTAACCATTAAATTCATTTAACCACCTACCCATATTATAACCTCTTTTACTTTATTTACAAACAAAAAAAGAAAGAACTAACTTTCTTTCTTCTTTCTTACTTTCTTATTTTTCTTAACAGGAGTAGTATCTTCTAATTCAACATCATCTTCAATAATTTCATTTTCTCCTGTTTCTAAAAACTCTTCTTGTTTCTTTCTAAGTTCTTCAGTAGTTTCTTTTTTCTTAATTTCTTCTTCTTTTCTTTTTTCTACTACTTCTACCTTAGATTCCTTATCTCTTCTAGCTTCTCTTAAAGCTTGTAACATAGTTATTAACTTATCATTTTTCTTTCTTATCTTACTATTTTTAGATATTAAAAGCATTACAAGTAATATAGATATACCAGCTATTCCACCAAATACTATAGTAAGTAAGAAATAAATATCTTTATCTTCTTTTTCTTCTACTACAGTATTCTTTTTATATCTTTGGAAAGTACCTTCTAGAGTATCATACTTATACCAATCACTCTTACCATTAGAAGCATTCATACCATAAACTAATACATACTCTTCTATATCAGTAATATAAACTTTTACATTAACATTATTAATATCTATATTTTTACTTTGTTCATATCCTTCAAGTACTTTATCTACTTTAGTAGGAATAAATACTAAACCTTCACTATTAACTTGTTTGTATAAACTATATCCTTCATCAGTATAACTATATAAATCAATATTACCCTCTTCATCTTTTAATCCAACTAATGTATATCCAGTAATATCACTACTAAATGCAGGAACTTTCTCTCCATCTATTTCTACTTCTGTACTTGTATAATATGTAGGAGCTTCCATTACATCAGCTTTTCTAACTACTGTATATTTAAATCCGTCAACATCTACATTAATTGGATTTAATTCTTTTCTAGTAACATTAATTACATAAGTTTTCTTATTACCTTTTTCAGCAGTTACTACTATATTGAATTTATTAATACCTTCACTTAAACTTTTTTCACCAGTACCACTTACAGTAGCAGAACTATCAGCTTTAGTAGCTTTAATTTCTATTTTTTCAACATCATTTTCTACTTCTAAAGTATATTCTAATTTATCTTTATTAAAATCTGGACTTATTACATGATCAACTACTCTTAATGCACTTAAATTAGCATTAGTACTATAACTAGCTTCTATTTCTGCTTGTGTTTTAGCTTTTACTGTAATAGAACCAACAGATGAAGCTATTTGATTACCTTCATCATTATACATAGCAGCATTCTTTAATGTTATTACAGAACTACCACTTTTTTTAGCTTTTAATTTATAAGTAACTTTACTATAACCAATTAAAGAACTTCCTGTTTTAACACAAGTACCTCCTGTATCAGAAGTTGCTGATGTTAAAGTAAATATATTAGTATCATATTTTAAACAATATTCCCAACCAGCTGCTCCACTCGCATTAACAGTAATTGTAACTGTATTTCCAACAACTACAGTAGACTTATTAGTAGTTACTTTCAAAGAAGCTGCATTAGTCATTCCTATACCTATAAACAGTACCATTAAAGAAAATATTATATATCTTATTTTTTTCATATTAACACTCCTATAATTTATTCTTTTCTAATATATGACTTTGTACTAAGATTAAATCATTTATTTTTATAACACCATCATAATTAACATCAGCTGCATACATTTTAATATCTTTTAAAGTATTCTTTTCTAATATATGACTTTGTACCAAGATTAAATCATTAATCTTTATAATACCATCACCACTAATATCACCTCTAACAGCAATATCAAATGTCTTCTCTTCACTAGTACCAACTATTGTAATTTTATCCCCAGTAACAAAAGAACCACTTGCTTTAACTTTTCCAGCCGAATCAGTTACTTTAGCTTCACCTTTATTTTTAGTAACAGTATTTACTAGTGCAGTTACTGTAGTATCAGGACTTATTCCATACATTATATTTTCATTTACTTTAATTCCCATCTTAGATACTACATTATCAACAGTAACAACTTCTTCTGGAATAACTTTTTTAATATTTAAAACATAAGTATTAGTAGAACCATCTTCAGCTTGTACTACTATCTTAACTTGAGCAATTCCATCTACAAATGTATAATCTCCTGTACCAGTTAATGTAGCTAAACTATCTTCAGTTTTAGCACCTATTTTAAATGTATCTTCACTAGTAACTAAATTGTAATTATATTCAACTACATCTGCATCAAATAATTCAAAATTCTTATCATTTATTGTTATATTACTTAATCTATTATTACTACTTTTATTAACAGGTTGATATACAGTAGCAGGCATATTCTTATAAACAGGTATTACAAAATTAAATGCTTCATTTAATAAACCACCTGCCTTATATGCTTTATATAACATATCAGCTTCACTCCAAGGAGCACCTAAATTAGTCATATATTGATGAGTATGTCTTTTGGTTTGTGTATAAGAAGATACATTAAACTTTTGATAATGCATTGTATCTTGACCTATTCTAATATAATCTCCAGCTATAAATTCAGCTCCACCAGAAACTGCTTTTGAAGGAGTATTCCATGGTCTTTGATAAGATAATTCTCCACAAGGAGTCTTACCATCATCCTTCATTTTTGTAGAATCATAAACTGCTTTTTTAGGATCAGTTTCATCAACTACTAAACATCCACTATTTGCAAAATATCCAGCAGCATGTGCAAGTCCTCTTTGAATAGTATCAGTATATCCTAAGCTTTCTTCTTTATAAGAACCTATATTATAGAAATTATAATATCCATCTAAACTATAACCTTGATGAGAATACAATTGATGATCTGTAGAATAACTACCCTTAGTTGCACTATATCCTACTTTATTAGCTCCCTCTTGTTTACTACGAGCCATCAAATGTACTACATTAACTCTATTCTTAGTAGCAGCTTCTTTAAATTCAGTATAAAAATTAGTTAAATTACCACTTCCTGCTACATTTGCTAATACCTTATCATTATATATATTACTAGAATCTTCTAAATCTAAAAATTGAAAAATTACATTCTCATATAAACTATTTCTTGGATCCATTATAGATAGTATTAAACTTGCTTTAACTTCATGATAATACTTTTCTATAACTTTATTACTTAACCAATAATTTTGATTATCAGTATCAAGTACTCCATTACCTTCCTGACTATCTGCAGCACTCTCCAAAGTTTCATTTAAAATATCAGGAGTAAAAATCCATTTAGGATGCTTTGAATGCAAATAATATAATTGAGGACAATAACTTTTATCAAAACCTTTAGCAACTAAACTATTACAATAATCACCATAAGTTTCTATTCCATCTACACTTTCGGTTAAAGTATTAGTTTCTAAATTAATAACATAATTCTTAGAAACATATCCTTCTTTATCACCATCATATATAATTTTTACTGTATTATTTTCAGCACTTCCTAAAACATCAACAACAGTTCCATAAGCTATCTCAGTAACTGCTGAACTATTTGATGTATTAGCTTTATTATGAACTACTAAAGTAGGTGCTAATATTGCTCCCTTATATGGATACACTTCAGCAGCATTAACCATAGTTGTACTATTTAAAATAAGAAGAAATGTACTAAACAAACATAATACAATAACAAAATAATAAATTAATCGTTTCATACAATCACTCCTTACCATAGTTTATCAGTATAATTATAACATATGATTAATGTCTATAAAACCTCAGTAATGTCTAAGAATGTAAAGATTACACCCATATAAAATCCCATTTGTTTAAGGTACCTAATTTATGTTATAATAAATAATAGAAAATTAGTGGTGATAAGTATGAAAGTATTAATGAAAAAAATCAAAAAAACAAATATATTTAAAAAGATATTTTTCTTCTTAAGTATAATTGCATATATATCTACTCTAGTATTTATAACTAGTGAAGCTATGATATTCAAAAACACTGAACCTGTAATATTAGCTATCGTATTAGCATTATTTATTATATGGGGATTAATATATATTCTTTGTGGATTACTTACTATGCTATCTAAAAAGAATAAAACATTTATTTTCATAACTATATTAACTTTATTATTAAGTGGTGTATTTGGATTCGGAGGTTACTACTTACATCAAAAGAAAGCACAATTTAGTAATATGAATGCTAACCAAATTATATACACAACTAATTTAATAGCATTAAAAGAAACTAAGTTTGATGAAAAAAAACCTATCGGAATGATTGAATCAGCTAACGATATCGAAGGTAACGTATTAGCACAAAAATTAATAGAAAAAGAAAATATTAAAAATGAAATTTATTACTATGAAGATTATCAATCAATGATATCTGATTTATACAAAGGTAAAATAATCGGTTGTTTCGTATCAAGTAACTACGAAGTAATCTTTGAAGGTGAAACATTCGAAAATAACGAAGATGAAAATAAAAAAGAAACTCCTTTAAGTGAAAGAGTTAAAGTACTATTTGATTATAGTGAAACAAGAGAAAACCAAGATGTTATAGAATTAACAGATAGTCAAACTAAAACATTAACTGAACCATTCACTGTATTAATAATGGGTGTTGACTCAGCAAAAGATGGATTAAAAGCTAATCAAGCATTTAATGGAGATACATTAATATTAGCAACATTCAATCCTAATACATTAACAGCAACAATGTTTAGTATGCCAAGAGATTTATATGTACCTATTGCTTGTAACCACAATAGATATGCAAAAATAAACTCTTCTGCCGCATATGGTTCAAATTGTGTTATTAAAACAGTACAACAATTAACAGATGTTCAAATAGATTATTATGTAAAAATAAACTTCACAGGAGTTGTTCAATTAATTGATGCAATCGGTGGTGTAACAGTAGACGTTGAAGAACCAGACTTTAGATTCAACGGAAGTTACGACTGCAAAGGAACAGTATGTGAACAAAATAGTAAACGTAAAAAAGGAAGTTCAATGATTTACGTACCTACTGGTGTCCAACACTTAAATGGTGAACAAGCATTAGCGTATGCAAGAAATAGACATCAATACGCAGTTAGTGATATCGCAAGAAATCAACATCAGCAACAAGTAATAGAAGCTGCTGCTAAACAAGCTAAAAACATAAATAGTATTACAGAATTTGAAAAAATATTAGAAACAATATCAAATAATATCGAAACAAACATGAGCTTAGAACAAATTATATCTTTCTATAGCGTAGGAAAAGATATGTTAATGAACTCTAACAGTTCAGCACTATCTATCAAAAAAACATACTTATCATACTATAACTTAAATGTATGGCAACCTAGATCAGAAAGATATACAAGTGCTTTAGGTTACTGGCCAGGATCATTAGATGCAATTAAACAACTAATGAAAGAAAACCTTGGATTAGAAGAACCTAAACCAATAAAAACATTTGATATAAGTTATAACGAAGAATACACTACTCCACTAGTAGGTAGAGGAATTGCTACAGGAGAAAAATTACAACTAGCTAAAAACTTCGTTGGATTCTCACAATACGAAGCAAATACATGGTGTGAACAAGTTGGTATAACATGTACATTTGAAACAACAACAAACTATCAAACACCAGGACTAATAGTAGAACAATCAGTACACAAAGGTGAATTATTAAAAACAATAAGTAACATTACATTCTACATAAGTGATGGACTTGGTACTCCACCTTCATCTAGTTATCCATCAACAACACCTGATATCAATATTGATTCAGATGGTGATGGAATACCTGATACAAATGTAGATACAGACGGTGATGGCAGTGCAGATTCAAACTTAAATGAAGATACACCAGAAACTCCAACAACTCCAGAACCAACAATACCTGGTACACCAACACCACCAACTGATAACACAACAGAATAAAAAGTACCTACAAGGTACTTTTTTTAAAGGAGACAATCATGCATAACGAAATATTCTATACAAATAAAAATATAAAAGAAACTAAACTAGCTTTAATAAGTGATATTCATTTTAATGATAAATTCAAAAGAAAAATATTTACAAAAATATTAAATGAAATAAATAACAACAAACCAGATTACATAACAATAACTGGTGATATTCTAGACACCTCTAATACATCAAATTTAGACGATTTAAAAGACTTTCTAGAAAGCCTTAGCAAAATATCTACTACA
This sequence comes from Candidatus Coprovivens sp., assembly GCA_045654965.1. Classification (GTDB taxonomy): domain Bacteria; phylum Bacillota_I; class Bacilli_A; order RF39; family UBA660; genus Coprovivens. The sequence goes on from JAZOOK010000053.1 coordinate 10,614, forward strand.
CTTGTTGTACTAGGTAACCACGACGAAAAAGCCGGTGAAATGCACAACTGGATATCAGAAAAAAATGAAAAACTTATAAAAATACTAAATAACATAGAAAATCTTTATTATTTAAATGATAAAACATATACAAAAGACAACATAACATTCTACGGATTCCACCTATCATACGACTACTACGAAATACAACACGAAACATACGAATCCTTCGAATCAGAATTAAAAAACATAAAATGTAACATAAACAAAAAAGACTACAACATAACATTATTCCATAGTCCTATTAACATCTATACATACATAAAAAACAATCCCAAACACAACTTAAATAATAGTGACTTAATACTATCAGGACACATGCATAACGGATGTTTACCATTCATCCTATCATATCCTTTAAATAAACTATTTAAATCTTCTAGAGGAATTATATCACCTACTAGAAAACTATTCCCTAAATACGCTCAAGGAAGAATATACGAAAGAGATGGATATGTATATCAAGGAATAATGAAACTAAGTCATTCAGCAAAAATGTTTAACAAACTAGATTTTCTATTCCAAAAGAAAGTACAATTTATAACAATTAAACCAAATAAAAAGTAAGTCATCGACTTACTCTTTTATTTTTGGTTGAAAATCTACAACACTCCATCTTACAGATTCACCCTCTTGGCAAATAGTAATAGTAGCTTCATCATCATAACCCATATCAGTTACATAACTTATATTTAACTTAACTATATAAGCTTTTACATCAGTCTTACCTAATTTATAAGTACCTTCAGTATTACTTACTACTTCAACATTACTTACTTCAGGTAATTCTTGAGTTCTATCACCATATGTATTATCTAACAAAGAATTATATAAAGTATCTAATACCTTTTGTTCATACATATCTTTCTTATTAACATGGAAATACTCTACCCCACCAATATCATATTTATTAACTTTACTATTCATAGTATATAAATCAATAACAAACATCTTAGCTACTTGTGAAGTATATTGTTCCATATTCACTTCTTCAGTATTAACAATACCTTTAAGTACATCAAATTCACTTTTAAAGTATTTACTATCTCTATCAGTTAATGCATATCCATAATCTTTTAAATTATCTAACTCTACAGCAACTTGAACTGGTTTCTTGTCATCTTCTTTATTTATAACAAATTTCCATAAAGCAAATCCAGCACCAGCTATTAAAGCAATAATTAATAACCATACAAACAATGTCTTAATTTTACTTCTCTTTTTCTTTTGTTCTGTTTCAATTACTCTAGCCATCATTAACCTCACTTTCTTCCCATATTGGAATATTATCTCCTTCTTTTAATATTAAATCATGTACTAATATATCATTAGATATATTTAATATTTCATCTACATAAGTTTTTAAATCACTTATATAATCTTCATCAATAATAACACCAATATCATTGCTATCAGAATTTAATATCATATAATTACCTTTAGTATTATTATAATAAACTTTATTTGTAACAAAGTTACCATTAGGGAATACTACTACATTATTACTCTTAGTATTATATATATCATTACCTAAAGCATACTTATATTCAAAATTCATCATATTTCCTAATGTAGGTAATATATCATACATACCCATTACATTATCATTAGTCTTCTTAATCTTTTTAGCAATTCTCTTATTCTTAGTCCATATTATTAAAGGAGTTCTTTTATTAACTTCATGAGTAAAATTATTATAATCTACATACTCAGGATCTCCTTCTTCATAAACTTCTCCTGTTTCAGTATTGTAATTATAATAATACTGATATTCTTTCTTAGATAATCTAGCATCATGATCCCCATATAATACAAATACTGTATTATTATAGTATTCAGAATTTTCTACATAATCAATAAATGTACCTAATGCCATATCACCATAATGAGCACTAATTAAGTAATTACCTAATTTAGTATCTTCTAAATATTTATCAGTAATTTCTACTTTTTCCCCATCTTCATTTTCAACAGTATATGTATTAGTTAAATTTAATTTACCAAATTTGTCATACATTTCAGGATGTTTATCAGTAGCGGCATATGGAGAATGATTTGATAATTGAATTAAAGTCCCCATATAATTAGCATGTTCAGTTTCTATCTTTTCTAATTTACTTTGTAATTGATAGAAGAATGCTTCATCATTTAATCCTAATCCTAATCTATCAGTTTCTTCTGTATAATCAAATGATTCTTTAAACATTAATTCTTGATATCCTAAATTAGGATGCATAACTTTTCTATTCCACATACTTGAACCATTAGCATGAGAACTAAATGTGTAATATCCTTTATCACTAAGTATCTTAGGAATACTTTCATATGTAACATCAAAATATTGTACAAAAGCAGTACCTATATTAGCTGGCATTAATGAAGTATTTAAAGTAAATTCTGTATCACTACTAGTACCAATACTTATTTGTGGATAGAAATTACTAAAGTACATTCCTTCTTTTGCTAATTTATTTAATGTTGGAGTAATTTCTTCTCCATTAACTTCCATATTTACTAAGTAATTTTGAATACTTTCCATATGGATAAATATTACATTCATTCCTTCTAGTACACCAGTATATTTATTAGCACTAGATGGTTCTGCAAATTTTTTACTATAATAATCTTTAAAATTCTTTGCAGCTTCATCATATCCAAACATAGAATTTATCTTAGGCATCATACTTTGTACTAAGTCATTACCCTGATAAAGTATAATACCAAATCTTTGAACTATATATTGTCTATCCCATTGTTTTACTAATCTACTAGCATCAGTACTAGTTATATTAACTAATGTAATAGATAATGCTGCAATACCAACTAATAATGTAGAAACAAACATTTTCTTACCATTTTCTACTTTAGTAACAAAATGATAATAACTACCTTTTTTTAATTGCGTATGTATTGCTACATATAATAATGGTGAAAATAAATATATAAAGTCTATTAATCTAAACTTTTCAGTTAATGAATCTCCTACTTCTCCAACAAGACCCAATTCAGCTAATAAACTAAATGAAGCAAATGAAGTATAGAATACATAATATATTGAATTAACTACACACATTAAAGTAACTATTAATACCCATATAAAATAATAATTAAATTGTTTCTTAGGTTTAACAAAATAACCAAAAGAACCAATTATAATAAGTAAAGCTAAATCACATATAAAAGGTTTAAAAGCAAAGGTATTACCCAAAGTATAATTTCTAACTATTATTGTTTCAATTAACGAAAAAATAACGAACGTTAAAAACAATCTATTTGTTGATAGATATTTCGATACTTTTTTTCTTAATTTCTTTAAAACTGTTACTATCTTTTTCTTCAAAGTAATCCCTTCTTACGTTATTAATTATATCATATATAGTAATATTGTTACAACAACCTAAGTTTTTAAAATTTACACTTGCATTTTATCATTTTAAGTGGTATTATCTTCTTACATGCAGGTGTAGTACAATGGTTAGTATGCGACCTTGCCAAGGTTGAGATGTGGGTTCGATTCCCATCACTTGCTCCATTAAAAATCAAAGTACATCAAAAGATGTACTTTTTATTTTGTCATTTATGTTCTAAAAAAAAGATAGCACAGTCTATCTTTTTTGTTTTTTTGAATCTTCAATTGGTAATGTATAATAACTAAATTCTTCATCACGATCACATAATACAAAACCATTCTTTAATATAATTTTTATAGCAGATTCATTTATATTTCTAGTTTGAACTTTAACATCTAAATTACAATTTTGAATTATAAGTTTAAGTTTTTCTAACGCTTTAGAACCATAGCCTTTACCTCTATGTTCTTTAGTAATACCAATATCAACTTCATATTTATCAGTAATATCATTATGTACTAACATTACAAAACCAACAGTTTTTTTACCGACTTTAATTAGTGCCGTATAATCAGAGTTAGCAACTCTAGAAAGAGTATTTCTACCACCACCAAAAGTATTTTTTAAAACAGTATCATCATTAATTATTTGAAATACAATACTTTCAGTCCCAAACTCTAATTGTTGTAATCTAACATTATTAACTTTTGTCATTTTATCTACCTTTTTTAGTTTTACCAAGTTTTCTTACTACTTCTACTGGAATTATCTTCTTAGTACTAATCATTGACAATGCTATATCTAATCTTCTTATTAAACCATTCATAGGTACATCACCTTTAATACCCTTTATAGCATTAATAACTTTACCTTTAATATTATTAACATAATCAAATAATTTATCATCAGCTAAATGACCTATTTCAAATTGATCCATAGCATAAGTAACCATAACCCACATTTCAGCATCTATATCTAATTGTATATCTCCAGCAAATGCAGATACTATATCATTACCTTCCATAACATAGTTATAATCACCTAACATTAAACTCTTTCTAACTACATTACCTGCTCTATCTAATTCTATTTCTAATCTAGAACTTTCATCTTTATTTTCTATTAATGTAATACATTCTTCATCTTCAGCTATTACTTTATTATCAAAACTATATTGTCTTAAATCACTATTAATAAAACATATATCATCATTATTATTAACTACTCTTAAAGATAAATCATTATTATTAACATCATAAGCAGCATAATAATCATATCCTTGATCTTCTTCACTTCTTTTTCTTTTTATTTGTGAATAAGTAATCCCACCAGTATTAATAAAACTAAATGCTCTTGCTATCTTACTATTAGAAAGTAACCAATCTAGTTTTCTAAATTCACATACATATTCTTCACCATTATCGTCTTCTAAAGTAACTCTTTCGATAGCTTGACCAGTTCTTTTTGAATCATCATGATATCTACTTAAGTCATACATTCCATCATATCTACTTTCTAAAAAAGCAATATCATCTTCTAATAAAAATTGTAAGTCATAACAATATACATCAGAATAAGTTTCTTTCCATTTTAATCTCCAATTAGAAACACCATTCTTAGCACTTTCTATTTCTTCATGCACTTTATTAATAGTAGCATTAAACTTCTTACTATTTTTACTTTCATGTATTTTTTTCATGCAAAACTATCCCCAATCTTTACGCCATTATTATAACACAACAAACATAATTGACTACAGAAAATAATAAATAGTATAATTTATATATAAAAAGGAGGTATTAAAATGTCTAAATACGATAAAATTGATTACGTACCACTAGAATCTAGTCCTCTAGTATCTGGTGAAAAAGAAATATGGAGTGGTAAACCTAAAAAGAAAGCATTTATTATAAATCAAATATTAGGTATGGCTCCAATAGCTATTTTATGGTTAGCAATCGACGGAGGAATAATTTCTATGTTCTTTACTCAAGATCATGGTGAAATGGGTAGCATGGCATGGTTCTTAATTCCATTCTTTGCAATACATTTAGCTCCAGTATGGATTTGGTTATCTCAAGTAATAACTGCTAATAAAAAATGGCAAAACACTCAATATTATGTAACTGACAAAAGAATTATTATTCAAAATGGATTTATTGCAGCTAACTATCAAACAATCTATTATAAAGATATTAAAAACGTTAACTTACATATAGGTATAATTGATAAAATGTTAGGTGTTGGTGATATTAGATTCGACTTAGGATACAATGTTCACCATAGAAATAATGGTACAATTAATAATATCAATGCTGCATTCCTAGATATAGAAAATCCAATGGAAATATATCCTAGAATTCAAAAAATAATTATGGATATTCAAACTGATATTGAATTCCCTAATGCATATCGTCCATCAGAAAATCCAGGATATAATACTGAATATAAAGGTTAAAAAAAGAGTTATAAAATAACTCTTTTTATTTTGTTAAATAAATATGTTCTTCTAACCACTTAGTTAATCCATCTTCAGTAGTCAATGCAGGTTTATCTTCATCACTAGTAGCATCTAATGCATCTACTATTTCACCTTCATTATATAAAACTAACGATGGTGCAAACTGAACACGTTCTCTAATAGCAGTACCTTCTAAATCTGTAATTGATATAGTAAGAAACTCTAAATTATGTGTTTCAATATATTTATCCAACACACTTCTAAATGCTGCACAAGAAGTACATCCTGGTAAATAAACAAATACCATAAAATTCTTTTTATCTTTTTCTAACTTTTCTAATTCATCTAAAGTAATTGCAGTAATAGTTCCTTTTTCATAATATACATCTTCTAAATAGAACTTCTTATTACCACAACCAACTAACATTAAAAGTACTAAAACAAATAATAATATTTTCTTCATTATTTAACCTCATGTAGTTGTTCAAAATCTATATCATGATAAGCAACTTTCCAAAAATCATAAGTTACTTTTTTATGACTATCATTTTTTACTATTACATTATTAGTACCTTGATAATACCAATATCCACCAGTATTATAAATTTTATTTTCATCCCAACCTAAAGCTACTAACATACCTTTTGTCATGCCGGCATATCCACCGCCACCACACATTAAGAATATAGTTTTATCTTTTGGAAATAAATATTCTAATACTTCCATACTTTCTTCATAATTAGCAGTATACTTACCATCTTTTTCAGTAAATAATGTTTTACCTTTATATGTAGTACCAACAGCTTCTGGTAATCCAGTAACATTAACTAAATATGGTAATGGAACTACTTCAAATCCTTTAACAAAACCAGAAAGATAAGCATCACCACCAATATTTTCATAAGTAGCTGGATCTATTAACATTCTCATATCTCTATAAACAGCATCATCTCTACCTAAATACTTATCTATAGAAGCTTCATTTACATTAGCATCTATACCTAAATCCCCTCTAACACCTTCACTAACCTGTGGTTTTGGTAATTCTAAATCTTTATTCTTATCTCCACAAGCACATAATGTTAATGAAAGTAAAATAACTAATAATATTTTTTTGATTTTCATATTTTCATCTCCTTCATACTATAATTATACAAAAAAATAATAAACAATTAAATAAATTTAAAGTTGAATTATCTCAACTTCAAGTTGAATTATAAAAAAAAGAGTTAACCAAAACTCTTTTTAATTTTGAAATATTCTTTGTAATCTATCTCTTATCTCAGTAGCTAACAATAATTGTTGATTCAAGAATTCTTCTTCAGTTAATTCTTTATCATAATCAGGATATTCATGTTTATCTCCATCAATTAAATCAATTAAATATAAAGCTTTTCTAAGTTCTAGATTAATTTGATTTCTTTTTTCTTCTATCATACGCTCAATCTCTTCTTAACTTCTTCATCAGAATATTCATGAGGTAAATCTTCTTGTTCTAATCCATGTCTTAGTCTTGCAAATTCACTAAATCTCATAGCTTGACTCTTATCATCTAAAGAAGCTAAATATTGAACATATAATTTAAACACATTCTTAGCTCTAAGTTCCCTTCTTTGTTCAATTTCGATTAATTCAGTATGTTCAGGAGCAACATTTTCTAAATACTCAGAGAATTTCATTTTACCTAATTCTGAACCTCTAACTTTTTCTACCATATATCTACTATAATAAGCAGTTCTAATAGCAGTTAAATAATCAGGAACTTCAAAATTATTTTCTTCTTCTGGTTCAGCAGGTTCCCATGCTTTTTTACCATCAGTAACAGGTGCTTCAGTCATTCCTAAATCATCTCTTAATTCTTCTTCAGTAACTACACGAGTTGGAATAATTGGTTCTTCTTCATGAGTTGAAACTGGAACAACTCTCTCTGGTATTTCTTTCTTTTCAGGAGTTGGTTCTATTTCATTCCCCTTACTATCATATTTAGATAAATCAATACCATATTCACTTCTATTTAATTCAGGATATTTTAATAAAATACCTAACATTTCAGATTTAGTACTAACATAAAGATCACTTGCTTTTCTAGTTTCCGGATGACTATATCCCAATTTTTCTTCATTTAAAGCTAATCGATGTCTATATCCAGTACTTTGACGATGTAATTCTCTTAGTCTTTTTTCAAATTCTATATATTCTTTTAAACCAGATTTATTATACATTTCTGTAGCTTTTCTAGATAAGTCTTGTAACTTTTTATTTTGTTTACGATATATTTCAATTAATTCTTTAAACATATCTGTTTCTTTAAGTAATGTTCCATCATAAGCATCTATAATTAAATCTAAACATTCTACTTCTATAGATAGTTTATTAACTACTTCAATTTTTTCTTTTAATATAAAGAATGTTTTAAATCTTCTATATACATAGTATTCATTTGATAAATAATCCATAGATTTTAATATAGGGCCAAATTCATCAAACATTCTTTCTTTACCATTAGATATATCATAAGCTCTTTTTAATTTTTGAACTTCTACTCCAAGAGGTGCTAAAGTTTTAGGATCATATGCATGATATTGTTCACTCATATCTCTATATAAATTATAAGCAAATCCATCTAATGATTGATGATTATCTTTTAATGCTCCATTTAAACTAACATAATCATATCTTTCTTTATGACGATATGAATAACGATGACGTTCACTCATATCAACAACTGAACGATTATAAATAGTTTTTAATTTCTTATAAATTTCTTTTTTAATCTTTCTTGTTTCTTTATCAACTGTTCTATATTCTTTAGATAACAATCTACGATATTTACTTTTTGCTTTTTCAAAGAATTTATTTTTATAAATAGCATCATAAGTATCAGATGGTATTCTTACAGAAGAATCTTGTTGATTTTGTTTTTCTTCAAACTTTAAAAAACATTTTGCTAAACTATCATTTAAGCCTGCTAATAAAGCATGAGTTTCAGCAGCTTGCTCTAAAACAGCAATACCACTATTAACTGTATATATAGCTTCATTAATTTCTTTTATTATTTGGCTATACTTTTGTATTTGTTTACCTAATTCTTCTATTTTTCTTTCTTTATCTCTTATAGATTTAAATGAACTATCTTCTCTATAAGTAAAAGTATCGGACTTATCTCCTTCACCTGCGCGAATATTCATTATTCTAGTTTGACATTCATCTATTAACATTTCATAATAACCAACACCAAATCTATCAAATATTTCTGATGCAGTTAAATCTCTTTTATCAGTATTATAACGTCCCATACTAATCACCTACTCAAGTTCATCCAATAAAGAATTAACATAATCTATTTCTTCTTTATCAGTTAAATAATCTATATATTCATTTCCATCTTCTTCATAAATACGACCAAAGATTACATTAACTTCTTCTCCAATTACTTCATCTTCAGTTAATAAAGCATATAATTTATCATCTCTTTTTGATTGAATAGTTCCAATAAACTCTACAGTATCTATAGTTCCGTCAGCATTCACTATCTCAACAAAATTTCTTTCTTCGTTCATACACACATCTCCTATTATCACTTATAATAATATCAAATATTATGTATTTTATCAATGAAATAAAGAACTATGAATACATAGTTCTTTATTTTTTTCTCTTTCTATAACAATACGGACTATAAGTACTAGTTCTTTCTTCATATGTTTGATCCATTCTTCTATAAACAGCCCTTAATCTCAAACATAATTCTCTATATTCATTAACCATTTCATCTTCTTGATTTTGATTTAACTTATCAATTAAACCTTTACCAATTAAATAATCAATATGATCAATAATATCATTTAATTCTTCAAAATTATCTTCTCCAATATAATCAGTTAATAATGATAAATCTCCTTTAAATGAAGCTTCTATTATATGTTGTCTATATCTTATAAAGAATCTTCTTAATTTATTTTTTAACCTATCACTAGTATTAAACTTACTTAAATCAGTTAAAGTACGTAATTTATCATCTAATAAATATATACCTTTTTTATGTAAATTTTCACATACTTCAATAGCAAAGAAATCAGTTAATACTTCATTTAGTCTTTCATACTTTCTTTTCTTTTCAACTCTATCTCTTGGACTAATTTCAGGTCTATCTATATTAGGTTCTAATCCACACCCATGTTCCATATTACCTAAAGATATACATTGAATAGCATGTATTATTTCATGTAATAAAACATAATCCATACATCCACATTGCCAACTTCTTATAGTGTAATAAATAATAGGTACAAAATTATATTTAGTATTATGTCCCCCACTTACGCATACCTGAGTTTTACTAATTATATTATAAATAGCAGTCTTATCAGCATCAGATCCTCCAAAATAAGAAAGCATATCATTATAAGTTTTACTACTAATAATAAATTCTTTATTACCTTCATCTAAATATAACTTTCTTAAACGAGTTACTTCATCAGCAAAAACAGGATTAACTATTAAAGATCTCATACCAGGATCTTTTATTACTTCATCATAATATGCTTCATAAACTCTAATTGGTAACCCCATTGCTTCAAAAAACTTAAGTCTATTAAATTGTATATATCTTTTACTTGTTTCTGATACACTATCATCATTTAATTTCATTTCATATGAAGAATTAAAATATTCTATATCAGATTCATATTCTAAATAACTAGATAATAATGCTTTAGCTTTTTCTTCATCACTATCTAAAGAACTAATATGTTTACTTATTCTACCTCTTAAATGTTTAGATAATACTTTAAATAAGTCTACTCTCTTTTTTTCAAGTATTAATCTCTTTCTTTCCATTTCATCTTTATAATAAGTTTCATATTCTTTTATATCATTTTCATAAGCTCTCATTTCATCAAGAAACTTTTCATAAATTTTCCAATAATATAAAGCAAGTTCATTTATTCTTTCATACTCTTCAGTATTTATAAAATCATCCAACGTATCATCATTTACAAAAGGAATATCTTCACTCTTAACAGCATTAATAAATCTTATTTTGTTTTCTCTTATATAATCATCAGGATAACCATCCATATACTTAGGAATAAAAGATTTAAATCCAGTTGGAGTATCAAAAAATAACTTTTCAAAAGAATAATATCCTCCAATTAAATTTTCACATAAATCTTTTAATTCATCACTAAAATCATCTGCATAGTTAATAACTTGATATCTATCAACATCTATACCAATAATTTCTAACATTTTTAAAGCAAATTCTTTTGATTTACAATCAACTAAAAATCTATAATATGAATTAATTCCCTCAGGATTAACATAAGGTACAAAATAACATAATTTAAATCGTTCTTTTATTAATGAAGCAAATTCTTTACCAAATACTTCAATTAAACTATCCTGTATATCTTTTTTATGTTTAGAAAAATCTAAAGTATATGGATTCATGAATTCACCCCCCCAAAAAAATCAGTAAACTTATTATACTCATAATTACTATTTTGTAAAATTTACCATAAAAAAAGAACTAACATAAATTAATTCTTTTTTACAGGAACTACTACAGTACCATCACTAACTCTAGCGGCCCTATCATATGTACAACAATATAGTAAAAAATTATCTATATTTAATATTTCATAAACACCTTTAGTAAAGTCTTGTCTTCTTAAGAATTCAGGTATTAAACTAGCATCATAACCTTCACTAGTAAGTAATTGTCTAAACTCTTCTACTTCACTACTATTTTGTATTTCAAATACTCTTGCTCTACCTAAAAAAGTAAGTTGTAATTCTTGATAATCATCATATGGTACATCATTATTCCATACATATACTACTTTTAAATCATCTACTAATTTAGATATTACTTTTTCTTGTTCTTCACAAAACATATTAGCTACTTGATATTCAGGAACATTATCCATTTCATCTATCTTCAATAAAACTAAGTCCTCTACATTTAAACCTTCTAAATAAGTCTTCATAGATTCACCTTGTTTTTCTTCTAAAACTTCTTTAGAACCTTCAAGAGGATAATAATTATCTCCTACTTTCATAATATGATTACTTATTCCTCTATAATCTATAGCAAAAGGACTCATCAATATACCATATCTATTAAATAAATCATTTTGTACAACAATTAAATCAGTCATATTAACCTTACCAAATCTTAATAATAAACCAGCTAACATATTCTCAAAAGTTATTTTTACTTTTTGCATAGTAACACCCCTTAAGTGCAATGTATTCTATCAAACTATTTTTTAATAGTCAAAATTATCAATAAAAAAAAGTATATTACCTATACTTCTTTACCACATTTATCACATACTTTAACATCATTATTCAAATAGTATCCACAACCAGGACAATATTTCCCACTTGTTACACTCTTTGTTTTATTCTTACCTACTACTATTGCAACAGTTATACATATAGTAGCAATAATTATAATTAAAGCTATAAGAACAATAAAACCTACAATTAAAACAGACATCATCTAACATCCTTTCCACAATTTGTACAGTATTTGTGTTTATCATCTATAGTAGCACCACAATCATCACAATAATTACCATATTTATTTTCAATTATTTCTGGAGTACTAGCATCATCACCATTAGGACGTTGCTTAGCTCTAGATCTCTTAAATAAAAATATTAATTCAACTATTGCAAATACGACAAACATTATTAAATAAAGAATCAATCTATTCATAAACCATCACCTTATACATAACATTATAACATAAAATCTAAGTTATAACTTTACATATATCAAAAAATAATTGTAAAGACACTTTTTTTTCTTTTCTCAAGGTTGTTTTAATAAATTTCTTTTTATATAATAAACGCATAAATTTAAGGGGGACATGCACCATGTATGTAAAATTAAATTTTGATAAATACAAAAAATATGTTTCATACAAAGAAGAATATGACGAAAACAGTCAGTGCAAGTACATCATCACAAGAATAACAAAATATACAGATGATAATAAAAGAATCTTCCCAAGAGTACGTACAACAGGTAGTGACTATGCTTCATCTACTTCTTTAAAAGATTTTATGAAAAAAGATGAAATTTTATTTGCAATCAACGCTGGTATTTTTAATACTAAAACTAAAAAGCCAGAATGTGTTTTAATAAGAAATAAAAAAGTATTAGTAGATCAATCTGAAACTTATGTCCACACTAATCCTATTGATGGTGGAGATAAACGTGAAGAATTATATATATTAGGTATCAATGAACGTGGTAATTTAAAAATATATGAACCAAATTGTACAGGACAAGATATGATAGATGATGACTGTGTTGATGCAGTAATGGGATTTGTACCTCTAATAATAAATCATCAAAAAGCTACACATGTAGATGAAATATGTCCATATGGTAGTTACGACAAACATCCAAGACAAGTAATAGGACAATATGATAACCATGATTACTTTGTCTTAACTGTATTACAACCTGGTATGACATTTGAAGAACTAAGAGAATTACTTTATAAAATGAATGTTAAAATAGCATATAATCTAGATGGTGGCTCATCAACACAAACAGTCTTCCATAAAACATCTTTAACTCCAGTATATAAAGAAGAAACAGGAAGAAAAATACCTACTGTAATAACATTTGAAATAATAGATGCAAATTAAAAGATGTATTCCTATACATCTTTTTCTATTGTGTAATATTCCCAAAACTTCATAGTAGTAAGAGCAACTTCATCAACCGGTAATTCATCTTGTTTATAAAACTCATACCCCAAACTTTTACCCGGTTCATTTATCTTAAGTTCTCCATCTATATAAGTACACTTATATAATAAGAAAAACCAATTAACATTACTATCACTTCTAGAATCATACTTACTAACTAAAGAAGCACCAACTAATTCATCAATAGTAAAATTAATATCTTCTCCAGCTTCTTCAAGTATCTCTCTTTTCATTGCATCTCTAAAAGTTATATCAGTATCTTCAACAGCTCCACCAATATCTTCTAACTTACCTACTTCATCCCTAGATTTTGGTCCTCTTCTTTGTAAAAGAATTCTTCCTTCTTGATCAAGTATCAAAGCAATAACAGCACATCTATATTCTGGTAACTTAAGACCTGTACTCTTTAAATATACTTCTAAATCTTTTGTATCAATTACTTCTCTATTAAACTTTATAAACATAAAAACTCCTAATAATGAATAGTTTTAGTTCTATGATAATTCTTATTTATCTTACTCTTATCTTGACCTAATAACCATATATAATCATTTATATCCATTCTACATACTCTACCCTCAAGTCTTTCATATATATAATCAATAACTACTAAGTCATTAGCTCTTATTTCTATTTCCATATCACTATTTTCTTCTAATTCATCTTTTCTA
>JAZOOK010000054.1:0-4316 GCA_045654965.1 Candidatus Coprovivens sp.
ATTTTTCTTGTATAATTAAGGACGGGTGAAGTTATATGGAACGATTACAAAAAGTTATTGCTAATAGTGGATATTGTTCTAGAAGAAAAGCTGAAGAGTTAATTTCTAAAGGACAAGTTTATGTTAATGGTGAAATGGTTACTGAATTAGGTACTAAAGTAACTGGTAATGAAACTATAGTTGTAGAAGGTGTTACTTTAAATAAGGATACTAGAAAAGAATATTATCTTTTAAATAAACCTAGAGGATATATATGTAGTTTAAAAGATGATAAAGGAAGAAAAGTAGTAACAGAATTAATTAATACTAGAGAAAGAATATATCCAGTTGGTAGATTAGATTATGATACAACAGGAGTATTAATATTAACTAATGATGGTGAATTTGCTAATATACTAATGCATCCTTCTAATGAAATTGAAAAGACTTATATTGCAATTATAGAAGGAATTATGACTACTGAAGAAATATATAAATTAAAAGATGGTGTAGTTATAGAGGGGATTAAAACAGTTCCTAAGAGATTTAAAATAAAGAAAAAAGATTTAGAAAAAAATAAATCTAAGGTAGAAATAACTATTGTTGAAGGTAGAAATCATATAGTTAAAAAGTTATTTGAAGCAGTCGGACATCCTGTTAATAAATTAACAAGAGAAAGATTGGCTTTCTTAGATGTTAAAGGATTACAATCTGGCGAATATAGATATTTAACTAATGATGAAGTAAAACAATTAATGAAATTAAAAAGAAAATAGAACATTATAACAATGTTCTTTTTTTATGTTATAATTAATAATAGAGGAGAGTGATATAATGAAGAAATTGTTTTTTGGTTTATTCATGTTATTATTCCCTTACTTTTGTTATGCATTAGAATTCGAAGTAAGAAATGAAGTTGAATTAGAGAATGCTATTTTAAATGAAGAATGCACTTTAATAATATTGGAAGATGATATTACTTTAAGTAAATCAATTAATATAGATAAAAAAGTAGAAATAGATGGTAATAAACATACTTTAACTTATGATTCTTTATATACTGGAAATATGTTTAATGTTTTGTCAGCTGGAGAATTATATATATATAATATTGTGATAGATGGTGGTAATAGGTGGAATTGGATTAGTGATGATTTAAGAAATGATCCGTATAAAAGTAATCTTTCTGAAGTCATTAATTTATCTGGTATTTCTATTTCGTCTAATGTTTTTAGTGTTAGCGGCAAATTAGAATTAAATAATAGTGTTATTAAAAATTATTATTTGTCTTCATCTAATGTAGCTATAATTAATGCTTTGGGTAGTGTGGATAAAAAAGTTAATATTAATATTAATGATACTAATATTAATAATTGTTACGGAATATTGATGATGTTAGAACATTCAAATGTTGTTTTAGATAAGAATACTATAATTGAAAATAATTTTGGTTATGGAAATAAAGGTGGGTTATTTCAATTAAGTAGATCTGTTTTAACTTTGAATGAAGTTTATGTTGATAATAATATTGGTATGGCAAGAAGTGGGTCTTTATTTGGAGTAGTTAATGAAAGTTCTTTAATTATGAATGGTGGTTCTATAAAGGATAATGTAGCTAAGTATTATAGTAGTTCTTCTACTGGTAGTATGATCACTGTTGAATCTGGCGGTGGATTCGTTATGAATGATGGTGTTATAGAAAATAATTTAGGGACATTAGCTAGTGTAATTTCATCTAGGTGGACTGATGGAGTAAATGGTTCTTCAGATGGGAAAATGTTCTTTAATGGCGGTATAATAACTAATAATAGAACATATTTAGACACTTGGAATAATGCAACTATTTATTTTAGGAGTAATGGTACTATTGGTAAAAATATGGTTGTTGATGGTGATGTTGTTGTTAATACTTCTTCAGAAGGATTTGTTAATGAGGGAGTTATTAACGGTAATTTAGTTGTTAATAGTGCTTCTGGTAAAGCTATAAATAATGGTATTGTTAAGGGAAATACTATAATAACTGCTGGTGCTATTATTAATAATGGGATATTAGAAAATGTATATGAAACTAATATTAGTATAGTAGACAATGGCACTATAAATGGTGAGTATGTAAGTGTAAAGACTTCTACTGGAACACAAAAAGTTGTTACTATTGATGGTAATGGTGGAAAAATAAATGATAAATATTCTAAATTTGATATTTTAATTGAAGAGGGTATTGTATTTGATATTAATAATTATGTTAATAAAGTAGATAGAGATGGATATACATTTGTTGATGAGTGGTATTTTGATAGGGAATGTTTAACTAAATTTAATAATATGGTTAATATTGAATCTAATGTTACTTTATATGCAAATTATAATATTAATAAGTATACTGTTAGTTGGGAGATAGATGGTAAAGTAGTTGAATATGAATATGATTATAATACTGAAATAAAAGTAGTTGAAGATATTCCTACAAGAGATGGGTATAGATTTATTGGTTGGGAAGGTTATCAGGAAGATATGAAAGTTCCTGCTAAAGATATTAAGTTTGTTGCCAAGTGGGAAAAGATTGATAATCCTAATACTTCAGATGAATTTGCTATATTTAAAATAATTGTTTTATTGTCTATATCATTTATTGCTTTTATGATTAAAGCAAAGAAAAAGATAAAAGTTTATGAATAAAAAAAGTACCATATTGGTACTTTTTTATTTTTTTATTCTCCGGCTTCAGTAGTTTCTTCTACTTCTATAGCTCCAACTGGACAAGCATCAACAGCTTCTTTAGTTGAATCAGTGATAGTTTCATTAATAACTACTGATACTCCTTCTTCGTATTCGAAATTATCTGGAGCGATTGCTACACAGGCTCCACATCCGATACATGTGTCATTGATTTTTAACATTGTTTACGCCTCCTTTAAAGATAATAACTTAAAGATGCGAAAAAATCAATTAAAACATTTAAAAAAAAATTGACTTATGTTATCATTATATATGATAAGGAGTGTTGTCCTATGCAATCAAGACAATCAAGAATGGATAAATATTACGATAGTGATATCGATATAGATATAGATGATAGTTCTGCTGTATCTTCTAGAACAAAGAAGAATCAAGAATTATATAAAGAAGTGGGTACTTTAGATTTAAAAGATTTTGATTTGAATAATAATGTTTCTATTATAGGAGAATCTACTGAAAGTATTAATTTGAATGAAATTCAAGATATATTAAGTGAAAAATATAGAGATAATGATCGTAGAAAAAGTATTGGTGATACTGAAGAGATTGCTTTGCCTAAAATAAATTTGGATGAAACAAGGGAATATGATTTAAATTCAATTTTGGAAAAAGTTAAAGAAAGTAAAGAAGTCGATTATGAAGAGGATAGATTAAGAAAAGTACGTAGTTCTCAGTATGATATTTTAAAAGACTTAGATAAATTAAATAACGAAGAAGAAATTGAAGAAGAAGATTTAGATGAAATTGTTGAAGAACAAGAAGAAGTAAAACAAGAAATTAGAGTAGTTGCTGAAGGCGATAAACAAGAAAAAGAATTATTAGAATTAATTGATACTATAGTTGCAAAAGAATTAATATCTGATGAGGAAGAGGAGGCAACTGTTATAGATATACCAGAAGAAGATACTGGTGAATTGGATCCTTTAGATATTTTAAGTGATTTAAGAGGCGATGATGATACTAAAGTTATGGGTGCAATACAAATAGATGAAGAAACTGAAAAGACTTTAGGTATTGATACTGATGAGATTGCTTTAGATACCGAAGAAGATACAGAACCTTTAGAATTAATAGAGGAAGATGAAGATTCTGTTGATAGTAAATTAAAAGAAACTGATGAAGTTAAAATAACTAAAGTATCAGAAGATACATTATCTAATTCATTTGCTACTGAATCTATAAAAATAACTGAAGAAGATTTCGATGATTTTGATGATTTGAAAGAAAAAGGCGGAATAGGCAAATTGTTATTTATACTAATTATTTTAGCTTTAGTAGTAGCTTTTGTAGTTGGTATTGTAATGTTAGTTAATAAGTAAAAGGACTATTTAATATAGTTCTTTTTTTATACATATAATTAGATATGAAACTAAAGAATAGAAAGAAAAATAATTATTTAATTATATTATTAATGATCGTTATGATGAGTACTTTAATTATTAGAAATATTGGTAATAAGTTATCTTATCATATTGAAAATATAGTTATTAAGAATGTCGATAAGAATATATATAATCATATATTTTTTACGTTTGGTAGTGATGAATTAGGCAATAAAGATTTGTTAGATGTAATTAATTTAAATTTTAATGATGATG
>JAZOOK010000055.1:0-4140 GCA_045654965.1 Candidatus Coprovivens sp.
GAACAAAGATTATTCTTAGAATGTTTCTTTTTTAATAAGAGAGATAAGAATGAGTTTAAATCTACATATAAAGAAAGTTCTTTGTATTATAGATATTATTATTTAATAGATAGATTAGAAAGAACATATTTTAATATTTATAGATATTTAGATAATAATTTTACTAAAGAACAATACATTGCTTTTAAGAAAAAGTATAGTCATAAGATGACTAGTGAAAGATTGGAATTACTTGATTTATTTTATGGTGTTAAGGGTAGTGCTTTAAGTATTCCAGAGATAGCTAAGATGTATAATATGGATTATATAAAAATGCATGATAAGATTAGTGATGCTAGAGAAGCTGCTATAGTTATTAATTCTGGTATGGATAGAGGATTAGATATAGATAAGAGTTTATATGTACCTTATGTAAGGGATAAAGCGATATATTTTACTATGGAAGCCAGAGCAGTACTTAAGTTATTTATTGTAGATAATAAAACATATGATGAAATATCTAATATGTTAGGATTAACTAAGTATAGAATATCTAATATTATTACTGAGAATATTAGAAAAATGGATGGATATAGATTTGGTTTATTTGAAGTAGAAAGAATTAATGAAGATACATTAAGTAATGTTTTTGAATACTTTGGAGATGCTTTCTTAGAATTAGAAAGAAAAGTACTAAGAATGAAACATATTGACTATATGGAAAATAAAGATATAGCAGATACTTTAGGTATAGATTTAATAGATGTTAATCATTATGCGTCGCATTTTAATAAGTTATATTTTAGTTATAGAATTAAAGATATAGAGATAAGTAAAGAAGATATAATTGAAGAGATTAAAAGACATCCTAGCGAGTGTTTGTTAGATGAAAGAAAAAAAGAAGCTATTTCATTGTTTTATGGTATTAGGAATGAATATAATAATCAAGGTGAACAATTAAATAGAGAACAAATAAGAGTACGTTTAGGTATTACTAAGAATATGTGCTATCAAATATTAACTAGTGGTATAAATGATATAAAAGGTAGAAAGATAGGTATTAGTAAAGTAACGGGGTCTTATATACCTAGAGATGAATTAGATAGATTGTTAGATGATTATCATTTACCTATATCAGATAAAGAAAGAGAAATAATATGTTATTTATTTGAACTAAAGGGATATCCATATAAGAGAATAGATGAATTAACTGAAATATTTGAAGATACTAGAAGTAGTTTAGGTAGAAGATATCAAAGAGCTATTGTAAGTATTTATAAATATGTGAATAAAGAGATAGAAGGTCAATTAAATTATGAAGTTGATTTACTACCTAATTTGAAATACTTTAGTTATAGTGATAGAAGAATAATAAATATGTATTTTAAAGATGGTTATACAGTAGAAATGTTAGCTAAGGAATATAAAGTATCTTTTGAAAAGATGTTTTCTATACTAGAAAGAATTAAAGTAAGTATTTATGAATTACTTAATAATCCTAAGGTAAAGAAGTTTGATTTTGATTATTATATGACTGTTAGAGAACTTGATGATTTACCATATTATGGAGATAGAGAAACTACAATAAAGATATTTGATTTATTTTATGGTATGAATGATGGACTTAGAATGAGTATTCCTGAAATAATTAAGAAACTAAAATTAGATACAGAGCAAAGTGCTACTAATAAAGCAGCGAATAGTTTAATGCTTGCAGTATGTAAATATAAGGAAGGTATTAGATCTGAAAGTAGTTTTAGTTATGAAGAAATAAAAGAATATTATAGATTACATGAAAATGAAATGACTTATTATAAGAAACAGTTTTATTTAAGATATTTTAAGAAGGTAGAGAATAGTTATAGATTAAATGGTTTAATACCTGGTGTAAGTTATGTTATTTTATATGATTTATTAGTAGATAAGAATCCTGATGTATATACTAAAGATAATTTAGATAGAGATACTGTTATACAGATTATTAGAAAATATGGTCATTTAATTACTAATGCAGTTAAAAGAGAGTTAATGGCTATATATGAGATTACTCCAAGAGAGTTTATGAGTGGTAAAGAGATTAATCATGTATATAAGATATTTAATACTGTAGATGAAAAGTTGCATGAAAAATGTATTTTAGTGCAAATAAAGAAAAAGGCTTAGTAAAGTCTTTTTTTTATAAAAAAAATATCTTTTTAAATTTGATGTTTAGAGTTATAATGAAAGTGTAATAATACGCGAGTCTAGGAGTTGATGTTATGAAGAAAATTTGTAATAGTATATTTACTTGGTTTTCTTTGGTTGTAATGGTATTTGGTTTTTTTGGACCGAATGTAACTTATGTAGTTAATGCAACTGAAGGAAATACTATTGATGGAGGGGAAATCAATACTGATCCAGGATTTTATAATTTAGTAGACGGACAAGCTAAATTGAATTTGACTTATGAACCTAGTGTTACAATAAATGGTGGTACTAACGTTAATAGTCTTGTTCATTGTTATACTTTTCATAATGATCTGTTAAGTGCTGAATTTGATGATGAGTCAAAAACTTGTACTGTTACTGCTAAAAAGTATGGTAAATCATTTATTGTAGTTAGTTATTATGATTTAAATAATGAGTATAAAGAAAGTAATGTAGTTGTTGATATAGATTTTGATAATTATGTTGCACATGTAATGAGTTTGATTCCTGATAGATATGAATATAGTAGTAAGAAAGACTTTTCAGTATATTTAAATGAAATATTACCTAATGGAGTTTATTATAGTTTTGTTGGTGATGATCCATGGGCTTGTTATAGTAGTAATACTGAAAATTGTAATATAGAGGTTGAGTTTAGTTATTATTCTTATGAAGAAGGAAGAGGTAATGTAGATCTTGATCGAAAAGAAATTAAAACAGTTACAATAGTTAATGAAGTTCAAGAAGAATTTGATGGTTGGTCAATGAATGATCATTATGTTTCTGTAGGAGAATCTGTTAAATTAGAAAGCTATGGTCCTGGTAATTCTAATGATTATTTCTTTGTAAGTGAAGATAATACAATTGCTAGAATTGATTCTTCTAATAGAGTATTAGGTGTTTCTAATGGTGTTACTAATATTAGATTAGTTAATAAAAAAACTATGGAATATAGAAGTTTTAAAGTATATGTTAATGATATATATTCTACTAAAAGTTTAGAACAAGTATTAGGAGCGTTTAATGATACTGTTTTGATAGATATTTCTAATAATCTTGATTTATATAATGGTTATATAAGTTCTGATATAGGATATAAATACTTTAATGCAATAATTAAGAATATTAATGATAATAATTTAAGTAGTATTCATGCTAATGGTTCTAATTGTGCTGAAGGATTAAATGATTGTACAGTAGATTACTACTATTATAGTAATGGTAATTCATTTAATGGAACTACTTCTATATTTGATATAGAACTTAGAGGAGTTAGAGTTAATAGTGTTACTGGACATTATGCTTATGCTAATAAATACTTTGTTTATTTAGGTGAAACATTAGAAGTTCTTGAAATCGATAATAGAGAAAGCAATTTATATTATGGTTATGATACTGAATATTTAGAAATGACTGAAGTTGATGGTAAAGCATATTTTAAAGCTTTAAAAGAAGGTTATACAAAAGTAGATTTATATGCTGATGGATATATGACAAGTATTCCAGTACAAATATTATTTACTAGAGAAGATACTCAAGAGGTTGAAGAATTTATTGAATCTATTAATAAACTTGATGTTCCATATTCTTCTGAACAATTAAATGCTGAAGTTATGAATAAATATTTCAAAGCTTATCTTAGTGATCAATTAAAAGATAATAATGTAGTTAATTATTTAGATATTAATTTTATTGAATTACAAAATGATACAGCTGAATTAAACATTAATCTTAAGTATGATGGTGTTTCTCTTGGTCAAGTTTATTTCTATGATAAAATTGTACATTTTAATATAAATCATTCTAGTGATTATAATTTGATTGATAATTTAGAAAAATTTAAGAAACAAATAAAAGATATATATACATTAGATTTTAATACTAGTGTTAAAATGGCTGTTTCTTATGATATGAATGATGATCTTTATAAAGAATTATATAAACAAACTAATTTATTATTAGATTTAAATAGTA
>JAZOOK010000056.1:0-6756 GCA_045654965.1 Candidatus Coprovivens sp.
AAAAATCAACGAAGACGCAAAAAGTTTACCATCGACGAGCATCAACTGGTATCCTGGTCATATGGCTAAGACTAAGAGATTAATTAAAGAAAAATATGATCTTATAGATATAGTATATGAAGTAATAGATGCTAGAATGCCTAAATCTTCTAAGATAAAAGATATAGAAGATATGTTAAAAGATAAACCTAGAATACTTATTATGACTAAAAAAGATTTATGTGATATTAATGAAACTAAGAAATGGATTAAATATTATGAAGATAAAGGATATAATGTAATAGCTGTTGATTTATCTCAAAATAATTCATTAAATGAAATAGTTGATTTAACTCATAAAATTACTAAAGAAATACAAGATAAGCGCGAAGCTAAAGGATTAGCTAAAAAAGAAATTAGAGCTTTAGTAATTGGTATTCCTAACGTAGGTAAGAGTACTTTAATAAATAGAATGGCTGGTAAGAAGGTTGCTGTTATAGGTAATAATCCTGGTGTAACTAAGAGTTTATCTTGGATAAAGACTACTAGTGGAATATTATTACTTGATAGTCCTGGTATATTATGGCCTAAATTAAGTGAAGAAGAAGTAGCACTTAATTTAGCTAGTTTAACTGCTATACCTAGAGATATATTACCAGTAGATAGAATTGCAATACATATATTAAATAAGTTAAATGATTATTATCCTGATATATTAAAGTCTAGATATAATTTAGATTATGTAGATAATGATCTATTAGATGAAGTATATGATACTATTGGTAGAAGAATAGGTGCTGTTATATCTGGTGGAGAAATAGATTATGATAGAGTTAGTAAGACTATTTTAGAAGATATAAAAAATGAGAGAATAAAAGGTATAACTTTTGATAGGATGGGGTAATTATGCAACTAAGTGATGAATTAAAGAAAATATTAAATGAAAAACTATTTTTAGAACAGTTTTTAGATGAAAAAGAAATAGAAAAGTTTTATGCAATGATTGCTCATTATTTATTAAATAGAAGTACACAAGAGACTTTTTTAAAGAATATTGATGAAACTATTAGTTTTTTTGAATTAGTAGGAGTAGATTATAGAGATATGTTAATATCTATGATGAATTGGCCTGCTATTATACATTCTAATAAAGAAGAATTATTTATTAAATTTTTAATGTTAGCTAATGTAGTAAGTTGGAGAACTGGTGAATTAGCTAGATATAATATCTTAATCAATCATCCAAAAGATTTAATGACTGGTGTAGATACTATATATGCGCGTTTAGCTTACTTACAAACTGAACATGCAAAAATAATGTTACGTAATGAAGGATTAACAAGAAGAAAGATTCTTAAGGTCACTCATTCTGAATTTGAAGAAATGTATAAAATTAATAAAGAAGATTTATTATCTAATTATCCATTTACTCCTGAAGCTTTAAAAGAGATTATGAGTTGGGAATCAAATAGAGAGTTTGTTGAAAAATATGAAGAAAAAAGAAACGTTGGAAAACATTGATTTATTAAAATATGAAAAAGAATTATATCAACAAGGTATAACTTTAATTGGTGGTGTTGATGAAGTAGGAAGAGGACCTTTAGTAGGACCTGTGGTGGCTGCTTGTGTAATATTACCTAAAGATTATGAATTAGAAGGATTAAACGATAGTAAAAAACTTTCTGAGAAAAAAAGAGATAAGTTATATGATATAATTATGGAAGATGCTATAAGCGTAGGGGTTGGGATTGTTGGTCCTGATAAAATAGATGAAATTAATATATTAGAAGCTTCTAGATTAGCTATGAAATTAGCGATAGACAATATGGAAGTTAAACCAGAATTTGTATTAAGTGATGCTATGAAATTAACTAATATAGATATTCCTTATAAAGATATAGTTCATGGTGATGCTTTGTCTTTAAGTATAGCAGCAGGTTCTGTTATAGCTAAGGTTACTAGAGATAGAATGATGTATGATTTAGATAAAGAATATCCTGAATATGAATTTGCTAAACATAAAGGGTATCCTACGAAGGCACATTTAGAAAAGATTAAAGAATATGGGGTTTTAAAAAATTATAGGTTTACTTATAAGCCAGTTAGTGATTTAATTAAAGATGCGAAGGTTGTGATTAGATAGTGAAAGCGTTATGTAATAAGGTATTTAAAAATTATTTATTCTTAATGTTAGCTTTATTTGCTACAGAGGTAATATTTAGATTTGTAGTAGATTCACCGATAATAGATTGGGCTACATTAAGAATCTTTTTAGGTATAAATGTTATTAGTTTATTATTCTCTTTATTATTTTCATTTGTTGGTAGAATAGTAGGGAATATATTAACTTTTATTATTTCTTTAGCTAGTTCAATATATGCTATTATTCAAGTTGGTTTTTTGAACTACTTAGGAGTATTTATATCTTTTGGTACTGCTTCTCAAGCAGGTGCTGTTAAGGATTATATTGGAGATTATTTAGCTACATTCCAATGGACTTATTATTTATTATTAATTCCACCTGTATTGTTGTTATTATTCTATATTTTCTTTGATAGAAAAATTGAAAAGTTAAAAACTAATGATGAAATAGATTTTTCTGATAAGTTTGATAGTGAAGAAAGAAAGAAAACAAATCAAAAGAATCGTAAAAAAGAACAAAAAAATGATAATTTAGGTAGTAGAGTGTTAGCTTTAATATTTATTGCTGTTTTTGGATTCGGTTATTATTATTCATTAACTGCTAAATTCATGCAAAATGAATTACAATTAAAAAGTACAAAAGAGTTATTCTTAAATCCTGATATGCCTAATATTGCTATTGGACAATTTGGTACTAATGCATTTGTTACTTTAGATGTTAAGACTGTATTATTCCCTGATAATAAGGAAGAAGAAGTTATTGAGTTTGAAAAAGTTGAACAAGTAGAAAATGATTATACTAGATATATAGATGATACTTTATGGAATAAAGTTATTGAAAATGAAACAAATAAAACTATGAAGACTCTTCATAATTATTATAGTAGTAAAGAAATTACTGAAAAAAATGATTATACTGGTATGTTTAAGGATAAGAATTTAATTGTAGTTATGATGGAATCTACTAATACTATTTTATTAAATCCAGATTATTATCCTAATATGTATAAATTATATACTGAAGGGTGGGCATGGGATAATGCATATAGTCCTAGAAATGCTTGTTCTACAGGTAATAATGAAATGAGTGGTATGGTATCATTATTTACTGTAAATAATACTTGTACTGCTAATATTTATAAAGATAATAAATATCCAGGAGCAATATTTAACTTATTTAATAAAGCTGGATATACTACAACAAGTTATCATAACTATACTGAACATTATTATTATAGAAAAGTTTATCATCCTAATATGGGTAGTGGTAAATACTATGGTGTTCAAGCTTTAGGTATTCCATATAGTAACGTATATCAAGAATGGCCTAGTGATGTTGCTTTAGTTGAAAAAGTATTAGAAAAAACTAAAGATCAAGAAAAGTTTATGGCGTGGATGACTACTGTTTCTGCTCATCAACCATATACTCAATATAGTAAATTAGGTGATAAGCATCTTGCTTTATTTAAAGATACTAAGTATAATACATCACTTAAGAGGTATATGTCTAAATTAAAAGAGTTTGATTTAGCTATTGGTAAGTTAATAGAAGGATTAGAAGAACAAGGTAAATTAGAAGATACTGTTATTGTATTATATTCTGATCATTATCCATATGGTTTAACTAATCAAACATTAAATTCTTACTTTGATTATAATGTTGGTACTCAAAGAAATGTTGATAAGACACCATTTGTTATATATAATTCTGAAATTACTGGTCAAAAATTTGATGAATATACTACATATATGAATGTTCTTCCTACTGTAGCAAATTTATTTGATTTAGAATATGATCCAAGATTATATGCTGGATTTGATATTTTATCTAATAATTACGAAAATAGAGTAGTATTTGCTGATGGTTCTTGGAAGGATCCAGTAGCTTATTATAGTGCATCTACTGGTAAGATTACATATCATCAAGAAAATGTTACATATACTACAGAAGAAATTAAAAAGATTAATGATGATATTGATTATAGAATATCAATGTCTAATTTAGCTATTAGACATGATTATTTTAATAAATTAGAAAAAGCTAAACAAAAATATGTTGTTGTAGAAGAACCTACTGAACCTTCTACAGAAGATAGTACAAATAATGTTCAAACTACTGAATAATAATATTTCTATACTTTGAATAATGTAAGAAAGGAATTTGTTATGAAAAAATTAGTTATAGTGGAATCTCCAAGTAAGAGTAAGACAATTGAGAAATATCTAGGTAGCGATTATACTGTAGTGGCTAGTATGGGTCACATAAGAGATTTGGCTACAACTGGTAAGTTTGGATTAGGTGTAGATGTTGAAAACGACTTTTCTCCTTCATATATTGCTATGAAGGGGAAGAGTAAAGTTATATCTAGTTTAAAGAAGTTAGCTAAAGATAGTGATGAAATATATTTAGCAACCGACCCTGACCGTGAAGGGGAAGCTATTAGTTGGCATTTAAAAGAAGCTTTAGGATTAAAGAAAAATTATGAAAGAGTTACTTTTAATGAAATTACTAAAGATGTTATTATTGATGCGTTTAATAATGCAAGAGATATAGATATTGATTTAGTTAAGAGTCAAGAAACTAGAAGAATACTTGATAGAATTATTGGTTTTAGATTATCTAAGTTAATGCAATCTAAGACTGGTGGTAAAAGTGCAGGTAGAGTTCAAAGTGTTGCTCTTAAACTTATAGTTGATAGAGAAAGAGAAATAGAGGCTTTTATACCTGAAGAATATTGGAGTATTACTGCAGTATTCGGAGAGATGAAAGCTGATGCTGAAAAGTATAAAGGGGAAAAATTAGAGTTACATAATGAAGAAGAAGTAAAACATGTTCTTGATTCATTAGGGGAACAATATCATATTAGTAATGTTGAATGTAAAGAAAAAAATAAAAAAGGTGTTATGCCATTTAAAACAAGTACATTACAACAAGTTGCTGCTAATAAATTAAATTTTGCTAGTAGTAAGACTATGAGAGTTGCTCAAAAGTTATATGAAGGTATAGATATTGGTAGTGAGACTGTCGGTCTTATTACTTATATGCGTACAGATAGTGAGAGATTATCTCCACAATTTATTAATGAAGCATTTAAATATATTAAAGAAACTTATGGAGATAAGTATGTTGGATATGTTAAACAACAAAAGAAAAATGATAACATGCAAGATGCCCATGAAGGTATTCGTGTAACTAGTGCTTATAGAACACCAGAATCATTAAAGAAATATTTAACTCCAGATGAATATAAATTATATAGTTTAATATATGCTAGAAGTTTAGCATGCTTAATGGCTGATGCTAAAGTAAAAGCTACTGCTGTTACATTATTAAATAATGATTATGAATTTAAAGCTACTGGAAGTATATTAATATTTGATGGATACTTAAAAGTTTATAGTAACTATGAAAGTAGTGAAGATGTAGTATTACCTGATTTAGATGGTATTACTGTATTAACTGCTGATGAAGTATTAAGTGAACAACACTTTACTAAACCATCTCCTAGATTTACTGAAAGTACATTAATTAAAGAATTAGAAAAACTCGGTATTGGTAGACCTTCTACATATGCTGCTATAATGGAAACTATTAAAGCTAGAGATTATGTAAAAATAGAAGATAAAAAGTTTGTACCTACTAAAGTTGGTATAGAAACTACGGATAAATTACAAGAAGGATTTAGTGATATTATTAATGTAGAATATACTGCTGATATGGAAACTGATCTAGATGAAATAGCAGAAGCTAAATTAGATAACATTGAAGTATTAAAAGAATTTTGGAATAAGTTTGAACCAATGGTTGAAGATGCTTTTAAAAATATGGAAAAGAAAGAAGCAGAACAAACTGGTGAAGCTTGTCCTGATTGTGGAAGTCCATTAGTAATTAGATCTGGTAGATATGGTGAGTTTGTTGCTTGTTCTAACTATCCTGAATGTAAATATATCAAGAAAGAAGAAGTAGAAGTAACAGAAATATGTGGATGTCCTAATTGTTCTGGAAATATTATAGAAAAGAAAAGTAGAAGAGGCAAAGTCTTCTATGGATGTGATAAATATCCTAAATGTAAAACAGCTTATTGGTATAAACCAATAAATAGAAAATGTCCAGAATGTGGAGAAATGTTACTAGATAAAAATAATACTACTGTATGTAGTAGTTGTGAATATACTGAATAAGAAACCTTTTGGTTTCTTTTTTCATGCAAAATTTGAGGGGATATTATAAAAATGGTATAATTAAAGTACGTAAGGGGATTGTTTATGACTTATTTTGAACTAAATTTAAGAGAAATAAATGAGAAAAATTGTTTGTTAGCTAAAAACTATATTTTAGATTATATTAATGGAAAAGAAATACCTGATGATTTACCTTTTGAAATTAGTGGTAAAATATATTGCTTTAAAGAAAATTTTTTAAGATTAGTAGGTAAAACTCCATTTAATGCTAATATTAGAGATTATGCTAATGGTGTTATTGATTATATGAACAATTCATATCCATATTGTTTTGGACTAGGTGGTTCTATTGAACAATTTTATGAATTAGATGATGCATTAATTTATTATGCTAAGTCTAGAGGTGCTAGTAAAGAACAATTGGAGCAAATAATACCAATGCTTAAGGAAACT
>JAZOOK010000057.1:0-2097 GCA_045654965.1 Candidatus Coprovivens sp.
AGAAACTTTTGTACCTGTTAATTATTTCTTTAAGGTACCTAAAGATATTGAGAAACGTGAAGTATTCTTACTTGATCCTATGCTAGCTACTGGTGGTTCTGCTATAGATGCTATTGATTTATTAAAAAGTAAAGGTGTTAAGAAAATTAAATTCTTATGTATTATAGCAGCACCCGAAGGAATTGAAGCAGTAGAAAAGAAACATCCAGATGTAGAAATATATTGTGGTAGTATAGATGATCATTTAAATGAAAATAAGTATATTGTTCCAGGACTTGGAGATGCTGGAGATAGAATATACGGAACCAAATAAAAAAGAAAACGACTTCTTAAAGTCGTTTTTTTGTACTTATAATTAACAAGTACCTTTTTTATATCCTTCTCTTATTGCGTTATTCTTATGATATAACCAATACGAATATTCTCCATTTGTTATTTGTTGAACGCAATCATAAGTCCAGTATTTATTGCCGTATCCTTCTAATACAAATACAATATTTTCATCCATGAAGCGTAATTTTTCTTGTGTATAATACACTGAGTTTGTTCCTATTACACTAAATAAATTGCTATGTATTTCTGTATTTTCTTCTTCTAGTCTTTGATTTTCCATGTATAGATTCCAATTGTCTTCTGATAATATCTCGTTCTCGTTATAAAATTTAATATTAATAATAATGGAAATTACCAGTATTATTGATATGGGAATTGTAATCAATATGCTCTTATTTTTTATATAAAAATATTGTTTACCACATTTTATGCATTTTTTATTAGTATTTAGTTTTCCGCCACATAACTTACAATATTTTGTTTTATTACCAACTACTACTTTTTCGTTAACTTTTTTACTTTCTTTTTTTCGTTCTTCTTTTTGGTGTTGTAAACATTCTTCATCAGTTTCGTCGAATTGCTCGCCACAATTGCTACAAAACCAATCACTTTCATTGACTAAGTGATTACAGTTACTACATTTTAGTTTTATCGTATTTGATTGTTCTTTTTTTATTATTTTAGTCTTATTACTTATTTTTGAATTATTCTTATCCATTACTATTTTTACAATAATACTAATCAAAGCAATAAGTGCTATAGGCCAAAAAATGACAAATGCGTAGAATAATCCACAAAGAAAATTCATTATACAAATACAACTTAAAACAATTGTAGGAACTTTCGTTCCTTTTTCACTTTGTAACATTTGGACATTGATAAAATAATAAAAGATTACCGCAAACCCTATCTCACTGCCGTCTCCACCTAACGCTTCTTTAAGTATTATAAAAAAAACTGCTATAATAATTGCATTGATTATCGATATAATGTTAGCTTTCTTTTTAGAAATATTTTCTTTAGTAAATAATTTATAAATTGTTGGTATAATCATATACGCCGATATAGTTAATATTAAATCATATATAAAATATGCAAAATTGTATTCTCCCATATAAACTCACACCCTAACTATAGTATATCATAGTTGTTGTTTATATTGATTAATTAAAAATATTAATAAATGAAAAAGAAGCACTAAGCTTCTTTGAAATACTCTTTATACCATACTAGGAATGTGTAGATTGCCCATACTTTTTTGTAGCAGTCTTTTTTACCTGATTTATGGTCTTCTAATAGTTTATTTATTTTTTTAGTATCAAAGAATTTATCTGCTATATCAGTATTGAATTCTTTTTTGATTTCGTTATATAACTTGTCTTCTCTTACCCATTCTCTTAGTGGTACTGGGAATCCAAGTTTTTTCTTTTTATATGATTCATTTGGTATTACTGTTTCTGCTGCTTTTCTTAGTGATATTTTAGTAGTTAGTTTATCTACTTTAGTATTAGGTGCTAGCTTACTAGCTATTTCATATACTTCTTTATCTAAGAATGGAGTTCTTCCTTCTATACCAAACATAGTAGTATTTCTATCTACTGCGTGTAGGAAGTCTCTTACTAACCAGAAGTAGTAATCTATTACTTGTCTTTGAATCATTGTAGAGTTATTTTTGTATTCTTTATAGAATGGTGCAACTATGTCTTTTGTATGTATTTGGTTTTTACATTTAACAAGTTTCATTGCTTCTTCATCTCTAAATAC
>JAZOOK010000058.1:0-2510 GCA_045654965.1 Candidatus Coprovivens sp.
TATTAAAAAAGTAGTCAATAATAAATTATTTACTAAAAAAGAAAAAGATATATTAGCTAAAACTTATTTTTATTCACAATATTGTTTTGGTGAAGGTATTCCTCGTAAAGATGTTGATACTTATTTTAATAAAGAATTAACTCTTGATGAATTTATTTCTTATATTAATAAAAAGAGACTTGCTAATCCTACTATTCAAAAAGATTGGTTTGATAAAAATACTGATACTTGGAACAATTTTATTATAAAATATATTACAGTTTTAGCTAATATTGCTAGAAATTATAGAGAAGCTCAAAATGCTCTATCTGAGGAAAATTTTAAAGAAGCTCTAAATAAATTAAAAGAATTAGAAAGTAAAATTAATACTTTAGAAGATTGGAGAAATAATGTTGTTAATTCTAAAATAAACAATCTTTATGTAGAATATAAAGCTTTTGTTTATAGTAGAAAGAATAAGCACGGTGCTTGGGAAACTTGTAAGTTATGGGGAAGACGTAATAGTTTTGAAAATGTACAACTTAAATTAAATAACAATAAGACTACTATTATAACATCTAATGGAGCTTCTGTTAACTTAGATGAAGGAGTTAAAATGTTTAAGTTTTTTAAATTATGGAAAAATAAATATCCTGATAAAATAAGAGATACATTTACTAATATCAATGTAGGTATTTATAATCTTAGATTTATAGAATATAAAAATAAAACTACTAATACAGGTAAACCTTTAGGTTTTAAAGATTGGCTTATTCAAATAGGTTGTCATAGCATTTGGTTAACAGATGTTATCAATTTTATTGAATTTTATAAACTTGAAAAAGAATTTGATTTAGAAACTTATAATACTTTAAATAATGAAACAAATATCTAATGAATTGTATGAAGCTCTTCTAAGAGTTAGAATTATAACTTCTGAAGATGATACTACAAGAAATCATAATATTGGAGCTAGCAATTATTCTAAACATATTATACAACCTTGGTCTATATGGTTAGATTATAATCTCGATCCTTGGGATGCAGATATAGTTAAAAGAGTTCTTAGAACTAAAAACGGAGAACCAAGAAAACAAGATTATGAAAAAATTATTCATATATGTAAAGAAAAAATTGCTCAACTAGAGTATTTAGAAAAACAAGCTTTAACTATAGAAGATGAAATTTTCACAAAAAAAGAAAAATAATTATGACTATACAAAATCCTGAAGTAGATTGGATTCCATTTGACAATCTAGAAAATCATATAGCTCGTTGTGCTAGAATTTGTTATGCTAGTACTAACATTAAAAATAATGTTAAGTTTGTAAAAAATCTTTGGCATAATAAACATAGAAGTATGTATCGTCATGCTCCTGCTTATTATAAAATACCAGTGAAATTTGATTTACCTAAAACAGCTTATACAGATTGTCATATTCATTTATATAATGGAATATATTATGTTTCTACTAATATGCAAACTGCTCTAGAATATTTTGGTAAATATGAAAGATTTAAAATACCAGCATGTGAAGCTAAAATTGATAAAATATTTATTCACGAAAAAATGTTAAGATATACATTTTGTATAGAAACAGGTATAGATATTACTAGAGAACTTAATAGAAAATCTCCTAATAATATATCTGAACAAAGTACAAGATATGTAGATTTTAATAAAAAAATTGGTATTTGTTTTAAAAAATGTCATTGGATGAATAATACCAATATTTATAAAACTATTCTTTATAAAACTATGTGTAAAATTTCTGAATGGTTTTATAAAATATCTAGAAGTAAATATGGTTTAAATCTTCCTCCAGAAGATGCTAGATGGATTTTACCGTTAGATGTTATGAGTAAAGTTGCTTACACATATACAGTTAAAGATTGGGAACGTATAATAAATATGCGTTTATATGATTGGACTGGTAGAGCTCATCCTGATGTTAAAATTGTAGCAAAAGAAATTAAAACTATACTAGAAAATTTAGGATATAATATTATTAATTATAAAGAAGAACATGGGTATAAAAGTTCACTTGTATAAAGATTCCAATTGTGAATTATGCAAGATTATGCAAAGCGAGTTAGTTGCTAATCCTCCATCTTGTGATTTAGAAATTCATCATGTTAAACATGATTATACTAAAGAAATTATAGATAATCTTAATATTAAAAAATTGCCTTGTACTATAATTATTGATGAAGATAGTGATGTAGAAATTGCAAGATTAACAGGATTTATATCAAGTAAAGTAATAGACAATATAATAGAAGATTATGAAAAAAAGATTATGTTGTAAATTTTTAGGTACTCACGATTATTATTTGCATAAAGAAGTAGATAAATTTGATGCAAAAGGTAATATTGTAGGTACTGTAGTAATAAGTAGATGTACTATTTGTGGTAAAATACATAGTACTACAATTTATACAGAAGAAGGTTATGGAAGATAATATTCTAGGTTACTTATATGTAATGAATTACGAAACTGAAGAAATTATAGAAATTCCTTATAAAGAAG
>JAZOOK010000059.1:0-13459 GCA_045654965.1 Candidatus Coprovivens sp.
CCTAGAAACACGAGTTCCCCCTAGACCTTCTAGAACCGCCGTAAACACGTTTCTCACGAACGTTCAGTAATTCTAGTATATTTATATTAATCTAGGAAAAACTCGCCTCTAAAGCCCTTATACAATTGTTTGAGAAAGAATTAAATTATAACTTCTTATATTATTAAGATTGTGGTAAATTCTCCCATTTTGTTAAGTTACCATAGAACATTAATTCATCATTCATTTTAATAACTTTACAATAACCTTGATATTCAGGAATAGTTATTTGTCTATTACCTTGTAAAATAATATTTGCTTTATATATACCCTTATTGAATATTGTTATTTCATTACCATCACATAACAAATTACGAATTATAGTAATATTAATTATAGCATTTTGACCATTAATTAATATATTTGATGGAACACTAACATTTGAATTTTCATAATTGCTAGATACATTCATTCTAACTTGGTTATAACTATCTTTGAGAATTAAGTTACTATTTTGAGTTCTTCCATGTAATACACCCCAAGAGTTAACACCACTTCCATTTTGAAAGATAGGATCAATTATAGAAACATCTTTTATACCATTATTCATAAATACTAGAGAGCAATTAGCTTTACATACTGGTTTAAATATATGTACTTTTCCAACACCATCACTTGTTAATCCCGGCATATAGAACATATAATTCATATCTTCACCACCAGTATAATTAAATGAATTTAATACAATATTTTCAAAATATAATGAATTATGAGTTGTAGCTCTTGAAATATGAATTGGTGGTAAAGTGCAGCCTGTAATATTTATATTTTTTATAAATACACTATCTTGAGAACGTCCACCACGTGTTCCTATAATGGCTTGAGAACAATTTTCTATATTGCAATTTTCTATAGTTCCATAACATGGAATAGTATTATCAACAGGTGATAAACTAATTCCTGCTTTAGGTTGTCCGTTAAAGTTACAATTATTAATATAGAAATTTTCAAAACGTGCATAATCGTGATCTCTTTCAAGATCTATTCCTACCCAATTACTTGTATATGGTTCATTAACATCAAATATAAAATCACAGTTTGTTATTTTAATATTTTCTCCACCTGTATAACCTATTTGATTACGTCTATTGTTTTTGAATATACAATTATTTACATATACATTATTAGTTTTCTTTTGGTTAGAATATTCACGAATATAAATACCATCACCACGACAATTTTTAATATTCATATTTTCTATTATAACGTTAGAACAATCCATAATAGCTATACCCATACCCTGACTATCAGCACCATCTTGTTCTGTAGTATCATAACCTACTATAAATCCATTTTTAATAGTAAAGTTATCAACTTGATAAGCTCTAAAAATATAATAAAGCATTTCATCAGTTTCATTCATAGTAATAGTAGCATTATTTAGATCTATTATTTTATTTGATTTTAAATTAATACATGTTTCGTTTTCATGTTCGGTATCATATATTGGATTAATTAAATAAGTTCCATGATCAAATATAATATTATCAGCGAAATCAATACACTTATTAATATTTAATGTATCATCAGTTTCACCATCACCTTTGGCTCCAAATTGTTTAACATTCATTAAATCTTGTTTTTGAAGTTCAGCAATTAGTGTATTATCACTTAAAGCAATTATAGTTATATTATCAATGACATCTTCATTTGTGATTGTACGCACTTTATATAATGCACCACCACCATCATTATATTCATAAAATCCACTAGTTCTAGCAAAACTACCATTAACTAAGTTAGTAGCTTCTTTCATTTCATTTATATTATTATAAACATAAGTAGTAGCTAATTGTATATATTGACTTATTAAGTTTTCAAGTTCTCCACTTTCAACCATTTCATCAAGTTTATTATTTATTTCTTCTTGAATATCTAAGTTATCAAAATAATTATCTACATAAGATTTTAATTCAATGTATTTAGCTTGTAATTCTTCAACAGCTAAACCATTATTATTAATAGCTGGAATAACTGTCTTTTCTAAATAATTACAAAGCCAAATTAGTTGTTCTTCATAAGTCATAGATATTAAATAACTAGAAGGTAAAGCACCAATAGTATAAATAAATCTTCTAAATGGTCTTAAAGTTTTAACATCTATTAATTCTTCATTATTCATAAAATCATCTCCTTTATTATATTATATCATATTTTAGACTTTTAATAAAGCCCCATGAATAATATATTTAATTCTTTTATTATCTTTTTATCAATAGCGATTATATTTTCACGATATTGTAAAACCATTTTTTGAGCTGTAGCCGATACACCACTGTTACCTTTAACTCTTTTTTGGTATTCTTCAGTAGTGTTACCCTGTGTAACGGTATTATCTTTTATACTTGCTTCATTTTCATTAGCACTAGTACTTGAAGCATAATTACCTTGAAGTATACCTTGTTTACTAATTTGACCTTGCGGTGTATTAGAACCAACTACCAATCCACTTGAAATATTATTTGAAGTTGAATTGCTTTCTCCCGTATTATCAGCAGTACGATTAAAAGTTTCGGTATAATCAACATTAACTAATGGATCATAATAAATACTAGATGAATATATTAAAGGCAAATATTCTTCCATTAATTCTTGCATAATTACTTTAGCATAATGCTTAAATAATCCGATTGTTTCAAGTCCACTTTCTCTCATATAATAATGGTCTACTATTTTTCTAGCTAGTTTATCTTTATTCCAAATACCAGCTGTATTAATAACATCAATTTGTTCTTGTGTCAAATAATCACTTAATTCATAATCTTTGAAGAAATCTTCTACTTCTTGTCTAGTATATAAAGGTGGGTTAAATTTTATTGGTTCAAATAATTCTCTTAATTCAAAAGTGTATTTACTCATTTACTTCCACCTCTTCCTCTTCTAATTTTAAATCATCTAAATTTAAGCTGTCTAGTAAGTCTTTAGTAGTTGACATCTCACGTTTAATAACATTATATAAGTCACTTCTAACACGAACAGATATTTCTTTATCAGTTCCGGTGAAACCAAATTTTTCGTTGAATTGACGGCAAGCTTCTTGACGTGGTGCTAAGAAACTTTGTAAATTCAAGTTTATCAATTCATTATTAGAGTTAGCTTCATCAGTAACTAATCTTTCTTTTTTCTCTAACATTATATTATTAACACCCAAAAATGTTAAAGCCTCATTCCATATTTCTTTTTTATATTCAGTTATTCTATCAGCAACAAAAGGTGCTTCTGTACTAATTGCTTTAATTGTTTTATCACCTAATTGATCTTTATCACCAAATATAAAAGGTTGATTGCCATTATATTGATTATATAAGTTTTCTAAGAATAATCTTTGTGTTTCATCAGCTATTAATAAAACAGGTGTTTTTTGAGCTATTATATTAGTATCACATGTTCTTTGAGCTTCATATAATCTATAGGCGAAAAGTTCCATACTAGAAACAGTAGGTAAACTCTCCCAATTATTTTGTACTAAAATACATTCTTTATTTTCTCTTTCTTCTCTTTGTTTTTCAGTAATTACCGGATTAAGTCCGGTATAAAGAGTTCTTTTACTATTAAAATCATAACTATAACAATTTAGTTGTGTAGGAAGTCCATAGATATTAACATATCCGGTTCCAGCACATTTAGTATTAATAAAACCATACTTTTCATCTTTTAAAAGAGCAGCTTTACCATTATAGTATAAGCATAATTCCAAAAATCTAGCATTCATACTTTTAGGTAAATTAACCCACTCGAACATTGAAAGGGCTATTCTTCTAAATCTATTAAGATAATCCATATAAGTACGATCATTAATAGCTAAGCTATCTTGAAACTTATAGTTATTTCTATCTTTTCTTTTTACCATATTAATCTCCTTTCTATGACACGATAGTATTTGATTGTGAATAATCTAAAAATTTTGAAGGATCGTGCCAGAATGTTACACCATTATTAAAAATATCTTTTATTTTTTGTAAATCAGTTTGTGGAATATCACCAATAATATTACATCCTATTGTTTTAACATAATTCCAATATGTTCTTCCATTAATATTCGGTATTTTAACACTATTTACTTTGTAACCGAACATACTAAAGTAATTATCAATAATTCTTGCGTATTCTTCTTTTATACACATTTGATAAGCAGTGAAAGCTGTTTCTCCAATAGAATACATAACATCACCACTATTCAAATTACCTTCAGCTTGTGGTGTAGCAGTATCACGTTTATTATATAATTGCATTACATTACTAATATATCCAAGTAAACCAGATCCAGCACCAACTACGTTTTGTTGTGCAACATTAGCACCTATATTATAACCTTCTTGTAGCATTCCAAATTTAATATTAGCACTATTTTGAGTAAGCCAATTAGTATATGCATCAGTATTCCATGAGCACATTGGAAATTTACCTAAAGGTAGTCCGTCCATTGTATCTTTAAATGTAGGATCATTATACTTATATTGAACAGGCCTTAAGAATATAGAAGCACCTGGACAAATTGCACTATCAATTTGAAAGTAACATTGTGTATCAGTATTTTTAAATAATTCATAATGATAAATAGCAGTTCCACCATTTCCATTATGCATTAATAAATAGCAATAAGGATAAGTTAAGAGCTTTTTGTTTTTAGGTGTATAACCATTTAAAGTTGTTGGTTTAGTAATTTGATTAGTACTAGCATCCATCCAAGCTGTATTATAACTTCCTTGTTTTTGTTTTACATAACCCCAATAACCTTCATTTTGATTTTCCAAAACTTTTTCAAAGCAACTTTCCGGACATACAAATAACATATATATTCCGTCTTTTTGACCACTATTGCAATAAGCTTCTATAGTGTTTCTTAGTTTTTCTATACCATTAGTAGTATTAGTATACCACCAATATTCTACACCAGATAAATTACTATTATAAATATTTCCATTAGTAGCATATCCACCGGATAAATACCATTTTCCATCATTTTGTGTAATATAAGGATACATGGTAGTAGCTAAAATAAAGCACATATTAGAAGTTTCATATCCAGCTTTTTTAATCTTATTAGCGATTATATATTCTCCCGTTTCAAGATTTTCTGGAATAGTATGAGCTCCAACTGTATCATCATTTACATGCTCTCTTTCTACAAAAGAATTTTTAAAAGTAATATCGAACATCCAACTTTGCCATACATCAGTTTCAAGTTCTATATAGCACATACCTGGATTATCAAAAGTAACACCTTTAACAAAGGCATAAAACCATTTATTAGACCATTTATCATTTTGATACATACAATAGTTATATTGGATTAGATCATCATAAGTAATTCCATTTAGACTTGGATCAGTAGGAAAACGTATAACTTCATCTTTTCTTTGATATGTAGCATTGTCACACTCTAGTTTAGATAAATTATAAAAATAATTATATTGTGCTGTAGCATTTGAGAAAGTAAGTTCGTTCATATAATCAATTTCTATTGGATTTTTAAGTAATATTATTCTAGAAGTAGGTACAATTAACATATTTTTCACATCCTTTCCATAAATAAAATAAGGACTAGGGCATAATCCCTAATCCCTATTGGAATTTATAATTTAATTAAGCACTTGTAACTGTAACTGTAACAGTAGCTGTAACTTCACCAGCAGTAGCTGTAATTACACTTGTACCAGCAGCTTTTCCAGTAACTTCAACTGTTCTATCATCAATTTTTTCAACAGTAGCTTTTGCAACTGTTCCAGATGTAAATGTAACTGTTTGAGTAGCTGGAAATGGTGTAGTAGTGATATGTAATGTAATCTTTTCATCAGCTTCAACAGTAGGTGATGTTTCATTGAATTGCATTGAGCTAATATTTAATGTAGGAAGTGCTTTAACTAACATTAATGCATTAGCAAATAATGAGAAATTGAAGCATTTAATTACATTCAAATATGATTGCCATGAGCGGTTATTAGCATTATAAAATTCATCCATGAACATATCTTTTTCACGTATCTTGAACCATCTACGATCACAAATTAAAGCGACGATATTTGATCCATCAAAAATAGTAGTTCCATCATCATCAATGATATCGAAGTTCTCAACATAATAAACTTTTCCTACTAAATCAGCTTTATTCATATTGAAGGCACTTGCTAATACTTCAACATCTAAAATAGAAGCCATAGCATTAGATACAAATACAACAATATTTTCTGGTTTAGACCATGAAACTATTGATTTACCATAACCACCAACTTTTTTCCATGCATTGTATTTAGTGCTTGGAACCATGAAATCTAAGTATGCTTGACGTAATCTAGCTGTTAAAGATTTAAGTTCATCAGCTGTTGGTGTAGCACCAGCGAAACTTACTGTTTCCATTTGAACAGCATTACTTCTATAAGCATTAGTAATTAATCTCTTGGTATATTTATAATCATCAATATAAGCACCGTTATAAAGTGAAGTTGAAATTCCCATTAAGAAACTTTCAAAATCTCCCCAAGAAACAAAAGCTTTTTCTAATTCCTTTCTTATAATTGTAACAGGATACTGAACATCAAAATTAATTTCAGTATATTCAGCTTTAACATCAGCTTCATATTTAGCAAGTAATCCTGCAAAATCATTGATATCATATACACGGCCTCTTGCTGGATTAACATAAATCTCTTGACCGATTGCTCCTAGTGGTAGATCATCACCAGCAAGTTCTCTCAAAGGATTTTCAAAGTAATCCATCATGAACCTAGTATAAGCTATTCTATTTACTAGTGATTGAATAAATTTATTTCTTAAATCACTTGGTAAATTTAATAGTGTTTGACCATATACTTGACTTGAAGTATATTCATTTACAACAGGTATTTGCTCTTGATATAAAGTGTTATCTTGGATTAAAGTATTTCTAATCTCATTTAAAGCTGTTTGTAAACCACTTGAAGGGTTCATAA
Source organism: Candidatus Coprovivens sp. (assembly GCA_045654965.1). Taxonomy (GTDB): domain Bacteria; phylum Bacillota_I; class Bacilli_A; order RF39; family UBA660; genus Coprovivens. Next base: position 6,969 of record JAZOOK010000059.1, read on the forward strand.
AATTACATCTCCTTTCTTTTCTAGTATCTTAATAGATACTTGAAGGAAAAACGAGGTGAAACTATTTTTCCTTCAACTACCTATTAAGGTAGTTTATAAAATTAATGTTTAAATCCATTTTTATCAAAGATAGATTTAAAATCAAAGTTTTTAGGTTCTTCAACTATTTTTTCTTCTTTTTCTTCTTTACCTAAAGGTATTTGTTGAAGTAAATTTCCATTTGCTTCAATTAACATTTCTTTATCTTTTTTAAGTTTAACAATCTCTTCATCTTTAGATTTAATATCTTTTTGAACCATATTATCATACGTTAAAATACATGCTATATCATCAGCTATTTTACCAGCTTCTTCTTTGCCAAGTTTTTCTTGTATTTTATTAGTGTATTCTTCGATATTCATATCATTTCACCTTACTTTCATTTTATCATAATTTCAAAAAATTGTCAATTATTCTTCTCCTGGTGGTTCATCACTAGGCGTTTCTGGTGTTACTTCGGCTGGTGTAGGTAAAACCCATTCTGTATCATCTTCATTAAAATAATAAAGATCACCGGTATCAATTTCTAAAAACTCGCTTCCATTTTCAATAGCACCACCATTAATAGTTGTTGGTTTTTCATCATCAGATAAACCTCTTAATTCTACTAAGAATTTTCCAGCATTATTAATATTTGCTTTTACTACTTTATAAATTGTTACCATAAATATATCACTCCTTTCATTTATTATTTATAGTTTCTATTTCTTATTTTATTTGCATACAAAACCCATTTAAAATGGTATTTGTTTTCATCACTTGGTGTTATTCCACCTTGATATGTTCTCCAATTATATCCATATCCATTTATTATAATAGTATCGTTTACATAAAAGCTATCGTATACATGTGCTCTATTTTTTAAATCACGTCCAGCATTTGTCCATCCATCAAATTGACCTTTAGCTGCTTGCATGTGTACGTGATCTCCTGTTATGGGTGTTCCACCTGGTGAGGTTTGTGTTCCCGTGTGACCTATTATTTCACCTTGATTTTTATAAGTCCCTAAAGCTGGTGGGTTCGCATCATGCATAACTACAAAGCTTACAAATCTTTTTCCAGCTGGTGTTATTACCATATCATTACTTTGCCATACATTATAATAGCTTGCATGTTGTACTACATGACAATCAAAAGGTGCATAATAAGGACATTCTAAAACTCTACCGTTAGCTCCCCATCCTAAAAAGTCAATAGCCCATCTTCCACTATGTGAGTAACTTCCACCTTCACCTTGAGATATATTTATATATTCCATTGGAAATAGTGAAATTTGTGTTCCACTACTATCCACCATAGTTTGACCAGCTCTCATAATCCAAATACATCCTTAAATTGTTGTGAATTCATAAGAATAATTTTATCTGGATTGTTTTTGATATATTCCACTAATTTATCTTTATCAATAACTTCAATTTCAACTTCGTACTTCTTTTCTTCTTGATATAATGTTAAGTATTTTTCATCACACCATCCTAAATCTCCCGTTGTATTATATGGGTGTCTTGTTCCTGTTGCAATTCTAGTAATATTAGTAATTCTATCTTTAGAGTTATAAGAAGTTGTGCTTGTAGCTGTACTTGATTTATAAAGTGGTGCACCTTTTTTCAATATTACTTTATCACCTATTTTAAATTTCATATTATTCACCTTCTTCTAGTGTTTCAGCTTCCTCTTCTTTTGCTATATCACTATCACACATATTATTCACCTTTTCTTTCAAGTTTATCTTCAATAATGGATAGTCTTGTATTTATTCCATTTAGTGTTTCTATCATTTTAAGTAAAGTATTATTCATATCTTTCATTGTTGTACTTTGAAAATATATTAAGTATCCAACACATAATGTACCTACCCCGTATTGAAAAATATAATTTAAAATTTCTTCCATAGTATTACTCTCCTTTACTATATTATATCATAAATATCAAGATTTTTAATATTTTTCTTTAATTTGTAATCATATTTTATAGTAAAGTCGGTTTCAACCAATTTAACCCCACCTTTTACATGCTTAAAAGTTAGTTTACCACCACATGTAAATCCTTGTTTAAATTTCTCCCATTCTACATATTTATAACATTCTTTAGGCATTCCAGCACAAGTTATCTTAACTTCATTATTAATAAGCTCTAGATAACATTTTTGACGTACAAATCTAGCTTTAGTAAAAGAAGCTTCATGTTTCCACTTACCAAGTTCTACATCATCTATTTCACAAAACAGCTTTAATTCTTCTATTGGTAAAGTTGTATGTATACTATCCGTATCACTATAAATATACATATCTTTTCCATACTTCTTAATACTATAATCCTTTATAGCTTGACTAGTACGTATCGTTTTATTTCTTGCATAGCTTGTAATAAAAATACCAATAGGCAAATATAATCCCTTTCTTTGTTCTTTATCAGATAAATAGTATTTTACAATTCCATCTTCTAAATAAGGATATTTACTTTGAATATCTAAACTAGTCGCAAATTTCCCATAAAGCGAGTTTAAAGCTATTTTTGCAATTTGTCGCATTCCTTTATTACCTTCTTTAGTAGCTTCTATTTTTACTTTAATCCATTTATCAATATACTCTGTAAATATTCCGTTTATACCTTTAAATTTCCATCCACACTCATAATGAAGTTCATAAACATTATATTGTTCTAAAAATAGTTTTAAATCAATACTAGATAAAACAAGTGTTATAATTTCACCTTGTGAATTTTCTAGATATTCATTCTCAATAAAATATTTACTATTCTTTATTTGAATAGTTGGAATTTTACCTTCTTTAAGTTCAAAACAACAACTTAACATTTGTATATATAATGGATATACTTTATCTTCTTGATACTTTCCTTCATAAAATATAGGTTCACCAATTGGCATTTGTTCATTATACATCACCGGACACTTGGATATAAAGAATTTACATCCAAGACTACACCATCACCTACATCTTTCTCTTTATATAATGGATTAAGATAAGTAAAACCACCTTTATAAGCTTGCCTCATATCATGATCTACATTATAATTAAGCTCTGGAAACATTCTTTGAAATTTCCTTATTGAATGAATTTTTTTAAAATCATGCAAAGCATTACTTCCAGCCGTCATGTAGGTAAGTTCTTGTTTAAATAATACATCCAAAGCTAGAGCCATAATCTTAACATCATTAGTTATATATTCTTTTTCATAGTCTTGTAATTTGTATCCTATCTCTCTTGGTCTATCATAGTCAAGCTCTAGTTTACTTATTGGTAAACCAAAGCTTTTAGCAACCATATCAACCGACATATTAAGTATTTTTAAGCTATCAATAATAGTTATTTTTTTAGTCTTTTTACTTTTAACTTCAAAGTATATTTCCATTGAATAAAAAAGCCCCATATCACTTATTAAAGTAGTAAATGTTTTATCTTTCTTTTCTTTTCTATCTTTAATAAATTCATATCCATTATTGAATAAATAACTAATTATAAATTCACCATCAAATTTTAAATTGTGGAAATAAAGTGTAGAATTCTCATTTTTTTTACACCATTCTATAAATTCATTTATATTGTTTCCTATTATAATATTATCCGGATTGCCTATTTCACAAATAGCCCATGCCCAAACATAAGTTTCATCTTCTAACCAAGTAGCTGTTTCAAAGTCAGCTGTAAATTTTTGCACTATTCATTTATACCTAATTCATCAAATAGTGCGGTATCAAAAGCTTCTTGATTATCTACAAATCCACCATAAGTTTGACTAGTAGCTTTATCTTTATAGAATAAAAATAAATCTTGCAGAATATTACTTTTCTTTATATAATTATAAAATTGAATAGGATTTTCTATACTTTCTAACTTTTCTTTTAAAAGTTTATAATTTTTATAATTTGACATTTCTTCAAGTGCTTGCATAAAATTATCTCTATATACACTAGCTCTCCATAATTCATAATCTAGTTTACCATAACTTAAAGTTCTAGCACTAGTTCTTTTAAAATCACTACCTGTTCTATTGAATAAATCTTCAATACTTTCCTTAGTCCTTAAAAGTTGTTTAAATTCAGCATCACCCATTACATTAGTATCACTATCTACTATAGCTCTAGCTTTATCAGTAATTTGTAGAGTAGCTCTTTTTTGTGCTTTTTTAAGTTCGCTAAATTCCCATTGTGTTAACTCTTTTCCACTTTCAAGCTTAACTATTCTTTGTTGACTAGCTTTATTTATTCTTTTTAAAGCTTTTATAACCCTATTTAGTTCACGTCTAGAATAAATAGTATCACGAAGCTCTTTATAATTAAATTCTTCTGGTAAAACATTTTTATCAAGTGCTTCTAATTCACTAACTGTTTTATTGAATTGTCTAACTGCATAACTAAGTTTTAAATAATCACTTCTAGTCCATCTAATTACACTTGGTATTTTTCCGTTCATTTTAACTCACATCCTATTCTATTTTAAAGACATAATCATTACTTAATTCTATTATATCATCATTTTTATAAGTTAAAACCCTAAACCCTCTTTTTTCAATTTTTTTATAAAATACAACCAATAAATATTTTTCTAAGTTAATATTTACATTATACTTAGCTTTTAATTTAGCTGTTTCTTCTTCAATAAAATAACTGTAATTAAGTTCATATCTCATTTTATTAAAATCACTACTAAAAATAAATTTAAAGCCGTTTACAACTAAACTATAATCACTATTATTTAAGTTATATTCTACTCTCTTCATATATTCACCTTCTTTCTATTAAAAAGAGCTAGTAATTATACTAACTCAAATCCTAAAGATTTATTGTTAGAGTTTCTAACAGATTTTTCAACAATTTTAATCTCTAACCCCTCTTTAATTGAATTTATTCCAAACATGCTTATATATCTCATCATTTGATTAGTAAACATCTTTGATCCGGTAACATAGCTTTTCTTATTATCATCAATTAAAATACAAACTTTTTTGTATTCCTTATCAATAATAGCTCCTGTTTCTTCATCTTCATAAGGTTCAGCTAGTGGACTTTCAATCACTTTAATTAAAACATCCTTAACCCTTATTACTTCACCTTTACAATCATTAATTTTATAATCACATGTGTTTTCTAAATTGAATATTATTTTACTATCAGTAATAGTAGTAAATACATTTGTTTTACTTCTTCCAGATGAAGCCTCCATTTCACCAAAATCTTTAATCATTAACCCTGTTTCTTTTACTTCTTCTTTTTCTTTCATAATTAATTTCTCCTTTTCTTATATTACTTATTTAATTCAGTTAACTCTTTGTTTAACTCTTCTAATTCTTTGTGTTTCTTTGTTGTTTCAACTATTAATTCTATTGTTCTATAAAGATCGTGATGGTTAACTTGTAAATCTTCATCCTTAAAGAATATATCTAATAGCTCATTCCAAAATTCTTCCTTCATGTTTTCTCCTTCCTAGTGCTTATATGCACTATGCCACCCATATATAAAAGTATAATAGGAAAGTTATAAATAAAAAAGTCAAAAAAATATCACATTAATAAAAAATAATAATTATATGAGCAGCATACTACATATAAACATGTAGTATTTATCTTTTACGTCCACCCTTGCAAGGCATTTTTAATCACCTTCCTTTATTTTATATTTCAATTTATTTTCTTCAACAATTACACTCCATAAATCATTAAATAATTGTTCATTTACTTCGTAAATAAATAATACAAATGATTTATTTTTAAAATATATTTTTAATAAATCTAGATCTTGATTAAATACAATATAAACAATTTCACTTAAATGTATAATATAATTTTTAATTCTTATCATTATCTTCACCTACTAATTTATAATCATCTTTATACTTTTTCCATTCTGTTGTTGCTTTTATGTGAACTAATACGTCTTTTATTATATTATTTTTTCTTTCTAACTCTTTTTGTAGTGCATTAAATCTATTATGCCACCAAGTTACACTATCATTTGCTTCATCTAATTCTGCTTTTTTCATTGCTAATTGATAGGTTAAATTATTAATATCATATTGTAATCTTTCTCTTTCTTCATTTACAAAATCTAGTGATTTTCTTAATTCATCTTTTGTCATTTATTCATCACTCCTACCATTTAAAATATCTATTAATTCTGCTCTTGAATAATCAAAATCATCTCTATATGGTTTTTCTAAATATTCAACTGCTTTTTCTATTCTTTGTTTATAATCTTCTTTTTCTTTTATTAATTTTGAATTGCTTATTGCTATTTTGTCTATATCTTTTAATTGTTTATGATTAAGTTTTAATCTTTCATTTTCTTGTTGTAAATTAGTTATGTAATCTAATAAAATCTTACAACCATCGTCTGTTAATTCAAAAGGATTAATATATTTGCTTATACATTTCATAGTTTTCTATATTACGTCTTTCTCTATAAAATACTAATTCTTCTAAATTATTATATATTT
>JAZOOK010000060.1:0-4843 GCA_045654965.1 Candidatus Coprovivens sp.
CATTACTCTACTTCAATAAATTCTATTTCAAATTCTAAGTCGTCAAAGTCGTGTCCGTCTTCATCAGAGTTACACTTTAAATTTAATACATTTCCTTGTTTTGTTATTTTCATAGCGTGGCCTCTGGATTGATATGAAATAATCGTTCTATTTCCTAAATTAAGTTCATTTCCATTACATATTCCTACTCTTCCTTCAGAAAATTCAATATCAAGTATAAATTCACTTCCAAAAGTTTCTTCTAATAAATCTATTGTTGGAAATGTTCCTTTTCTAGGTAGCAACTCTTTTTCATTATACTTTATTTTATATTCAGCATTAGGCGCGAATGCCAAAACAATACATTGTCCATTATCTTTTTTTGAGTTATATTTTATTTTTAGTCTTTGTTTTTTAGGTTCAAGAAAATAGCAGCTATATATCTTTTCACCGTTGTATATTGCTTCGTTAGATCCTGCTTCACTAAATATTGATGAAAAATACATTAAACATTCTCCTCCTTTATCTTATCGTTACCATAAACTATAGGTAAGAATTTATTTATTATATGGAATGCTATTAGGGAACATATTATTGATAATATAGTAATAAATATAGAACATAGAAGTTGTGCTATTGTATTACCATTTTTTAAATAATATGATATTGATCCAAAGTATGTTTGGAATACTACTAATGGCATTTTATGTACTACTAATATAGGTATAGTATGTTTTCCTATGTATGATAGTATATTGCATTTATTGAAATTTTGGAATATAAGAGTATATCCTATACAAGTTAAACTAGCAGATATAATAAACAATAAATACTCTCCATTATAATCATTGTATCTACAACTAATTTTAGAACTTCCTAGTGTTAGAGAGAAGCCCACTATTGTTAGTATTATACCTAGTACTAATAGAGTCTTGGTGGATGGGACTTCTAGGTGTTTTAGGGATGTACCTAGATAGTAGAAATATAACATTACTAGGGCTGTTTCTATGTTGAATGGTAATGGATAGTTAAAGCATTTGTATACTATGTATCCTATTATAAGGAAGAATACTCCAATACCTATGTATTTTAGTTTGTGTTTATATTTCTTTGATAAGTATGATACTAGTTTTGCTATTAGTACTACTATGAAGAAACATGGTAGGAACCATAATGGTGTGTTTTGCGATAGGCCTTCGCCATGACCACTACCATATAGTATAGCTCCTATGGATTGTAGTATGTTGTTTGATATGTTTTTAGTGCTTGATAGGTTATTTTGGATACCGGATGCAAATAAGTAATATGGTATTAAACTAATAAGAGCAAATACGAAGTAAGGTATTAGTATTCTTTTGGCTTTTCTTTTACAAAAAACTAAAAACTTTTCTTGTTTGTCTTCATTATGTAGATATCCTGATATGAAAAAGAAAAGTGGGACATAGAATGATGATAAATATATTGTTAGTATATTTAGTTTGTTTGAGTAACCTATTGCATGTCCTAGTACTATTAGAATAATAGCAAAGCCTCTTAATATATTTATCCATTCTATTTGTTTCTTTTTCATATACATCACATATTAATTATATCATTAATTTTTACTATAAGAGTTATTAGTTTTTTGATATAATTTGTTTATGGTAGGTGATTAACTTGAGTACTAATAATACAAATAATAAAAAGAATACTAATAATAGTAAGACTCAACATAAAAATACTACTAATAATAAGGGAAAAAGTCATGTTAAAGGTGGTAATGCAGTAAATAAAAAAGCAAACAATGTTGCTGCTATAACAACTCCACATAAGCAAACTCCTAAAAAGGTAGTACATAAAAAAGAAAAAGCAATAGATCATAAATGTCCTGGATGTAGGGCTCCAATATTCTTCGTACCTAGTTTGGGTAAATGGCAATGTGAATATTGTAACGGATCATATACATTAGAAGAATTACAACAATTTAATAATGCTAGTTCAGTTGAACATAATCATGATGTGCACTTAAGTGAAAATACTGAAGATTTATATACTTCATATAAATGTCAAAACTGTGGTGCAGAAATAGTTGCTGATAATGAAACAGCTGCTACATTCTGTGTTTATTGTGGTAATACAGCTATACTTAAAAGCAAGTTATCTGGTCAATTTAAACCAGACTTAATAATTCCTTTTAAAAAAGAAAAACAAATAGCTATAAATGCATTTAAGAACTTATCTAATGGTAGACCTTTCTTACCTGATGATTTTAATGATCCTAATAATATAGAAAAGATTAGAGGTATTTATATCCCTTTTTGGATATATGATATGGAAATAAATGGTGGTATTGAAGGTAGAGGTCAAATAGTTAGTTCGTGGTCACGTGGTGATACAAGATATACAAAGACTGATTATTATAAAATATTTAGAGATGGTGCTATTGCTTTCAAAAAAATACCTGTAGATGGTTCTTCTAGATTTGATAATGATATTATGAGTAGCATTGAACCATTTAACTATGAAGAATTAGTTCCTTATAATCATGCATATTTATCTGGATTCTTAGCAGAAAGATTTGATATTGATGGTGATGTTCTTATAGGTGATGCTGTTACTAGAGCGGTAGAATCTACTAAAGTTACGTTCTTAAATGATGCTGTAGGATTTTCTAGTAAGACTATTTATACAAGTAATTTATTAGCAAGAGATGTAAGAAAACAATATGCACTATTCCCTGTTTGGATGGTTAATGTTAAATATAAAGATAAATATTATTTATTTGCTATGAATGGTCAAACCGGTGAGTTTATAGGTAATATGCCTGTAGATAAGAAAAAAGTAAGAATCTATTCTATAAAAATGTTCTTGGGTGTTTTTATAGGAATTGTAGCTCTGCTATATATTTTATATAAGTTAGGAGTGTTATTATAATGAAAAAAGTTTTATTTGCTATATTTAGTTTTTTCTTAATACTAGGTATATGTAATGCTGAAATTACTACATATGATAGAGAGAGATTAGAAAACTACGGTGTTAATAAACATTGGGAAATAGATGAATATAATAAGTTTGAAGTATTAAATACTCATGCTGTTGATGCTAGACAAAAAGTATATGACTTTTCTGATATATTAACTGAGGAAGAAGAAAAACATTTCAAAGACGCTTCATTAAAGTTCTATGAAGAAACTGGATTTGAATTAGTTATATTAACAGAAAGTTTCTATAATAGAGATGATAATGATAACGGTGGATATGCACAAAATTTCTATGATTATAATGATTTTGGCTTAGATACTGAATACTATAGCGGTGTTGTTATATTTAGAAATACATATCCTGGATTACCTTGGTATGGAGTTTATTCTTTTGGAGAAGCACAATTTTACTATTATGATGAACCCGGAACAAGACTAAATAATTCTTTGGATAGAGTTTATGATAGTATGGTTAGTGGCAATTATATGTATGCTTTTGATACTTTAATTAGTGATTTAACATCTATGTATAAACAAGGTAAAGAAGCAGGAATGGAAGATTATACATTAGATAAAGATGGTATGTTAGTTTATAAACCATCTTCTATACCTTTTCTTATTGGTTCAGGTATTGTTGCTCTTATAACAACGCTAATCTTTGTTGGTATTAACAAAAAAAAACATAATATGATACATAAAGAAAGATTTGCACACGAATACTTAGATAGAAATAGTATAGTATTTACTAGAAGAAGTGATATTTTATATGATAGTAGAACAACGTCTTATACAGTTTCTTCAAGTAGTGGCTCATCCGGTGGAAGTCGTAGTTTTAGTTCTAGTAGAGGATCTTCTGGCGGAGGCCGTAGTGGCGGAGGTCGTAGAGGTTAAAAAAAAATACGCATTGCGTATTTTTTTATTTGATCTTTTCAATAATGATTAAAGGTGGTCTTTTCTTTTTGTTGTTATTAGGTTGTGGCGTTTGTTTTTTATAACGATTAACCTTTTTTACATTTTTAGGATTTAGATTTAGTTGTTTTTTCTTGTTAGGATTTTGTCTATTTCTATTAACCTTTTTTACATTATTTGGATTTAATTTAAGTTTCTTTTTCTTAGGAGGTTCTTTAGGTGCGTTATTTGTTGCTTGTTTTCTTAGTTCTTTGATATCTTCACTTTCTGGTCTTTCGATTTTTAAGTTTGGATTTTTTCTTGGAACTGAAGTTCTTACATCTAAATTAATTTTATTATCTTCTTTTTTAGAAGTAGTTAATTTATTCTTTTTCTTATTTTTAGTTTCTTCGACGTTAACTACTTTTATTTTTTTACCTTCTAAGTATTCTTTTTGTTCTTGTTTTTTCTTGTCTTTTATAACTAAGTCATCAGTTTCTAATACTTCGTATTCTTTTATTTTAGGAAGTTCGAAATCTAATTCTTCTTTTTTCTTTTCTTCTTTTATTAATGGTTTAGATGGAGTTATTACTTCTCTTTTTGTTGTTTGTGTAACTTCATTATGTTTATCTTCTACTTTAACTACTGTTTCAGAATATTTATCTAAGAATCCATCTTTTTCGTTTTTAGGACGAATTATTTTTTCTTCTTTAGGTTCTTCCTTAAGACTGATATCTTTTTCTAATTTTAACTCTTCGAGTAATTCCCTCTTAAGTTGTTGTTTTAATAATTCTTGTTTATCATGATCTATTTGAGGTTCTTCTTTAGGTTCTTCTATTACTTTAGTTACCTTTTTCTTTAAACCTACTAAATCAATTAATTTATATATTTCTTTAATTAAGTAAATTGCTATAGGAATTAACAATAAGAATAACCAACTCTTTTTATTAGCAATTAAGAATTGTACTTTACCAAGTCCAGGAATTGTTACTATTTCTTTTCCTATTACATTATCG
>JAZOOK010000061.1:0-9933 GCA_045654965.1 Candidatus Coprovivens sp.
AAAAAAGAAAGCGTCATCAAGACCAGTTGCTTCGATAACGAATTCATTTATTGTAACTACTTTACCAATATGGTAAATGTTATTTTTGCTAATGATAGTTTCTATTTTTGAGTCGATTAAATCTTCTATATTGTTTTTCACACTAGACACCTCCTATAGTTTTAAATACTATAATCGTATACTTTTCCTTTATATTTTATTTTAAAACCCTCTGTTAGTTGTTCATCATAGATCGTTTCAATATGTTCATCTAGATAATTAAAATTTAAATTTATGTTAGATACATATATGTATATTTTGGGATCTGTTTGCATAATCCTTGTTTCAAGTTCATTTACAAATTTTGCTACTGAGAATCTCTTTACATCAATTAGATCTTTTACATATGATTTAATTTCATCTTTTAATAATTCATTAATTATTATTTTTTGTTCGTCTGAATTGTATGTAGAAATTTTATATACTACTTTATGTGTTAGGTTTTCTTTAATACCAAGGTAAATGTAATATAATTCATCATTTTCTTCTACTTCAGTTTCTAAAAATTCTTGGATTTTGTTTTCGTAACTAAAATTAAAAACCCCTTTTATCTTTCTGTACTTTTCGAACATCTTTTCATCTTGGTAGTCTGCTCCCTTAGGAATTACTACATCAATTTCTTCTAGTTCGATTTCGTCTTTTTTGGCTTGTAATTTTTCGATACTATTTATTATATATTGTTCTTCTTCACGTTTGTTTTCAATCGTTTTATTTAGTTCTTCAATCTTGTTTTCCTTATCTTCAACAAGGAAGTCGTATTCTTGTAATTTATCAATAAAGTTTTTTCTTACAAGAACGTTAACACGCCTTATTGTGAACAAAAATAGTATTGTTAGTATTAATGTTAATATTACTACTACAATAATAGCTAATATAATTTCGTTCATTATGATACGAATGGATTAAAGAATAATAACATAAAACAGAAAGCAAACATCAATAAGATAAAGATAGATAATATAATTAATAAAATCATCATAGAACTTACTATTTCGTTTTTTACTTCTGGGTTTCTTCCGATTGCTTCAGCTATTTTTGAGCCAATTAACCCTATACCTATTCCGAATCCTAATAATGAGAAACCTATTATATATCCTACCGCTGTCATTATTGCTGCTATTGTACTATCCATATTTTTTTACCTTACCTTTCATTCTATAATTAATTATACCATATTTTTTAATTCATTCTACTATTTTTTTGCTTAAAAATAAAAAAAGACCAAAGTCTTTTTTTAATATGTGAATTTTTCACTAACATTTGTTTCTACATATTCTCCATTATAGATTGCATCTTCTAATCTTAATTCTAAAATATTTCCTTCTTTTATCTTTATTTTAGATGAGAATCCTTTATCACTTAGTGCTTCTATTTTTTTGATATTAACTTTATCAACATATTTATCATTAGCATATAGAACGATAGAACCGCCTTCTAATGCATATTGTTCTTTCATTTTAAATGTGAAATGAACATATCCTTTAGAAATCCTATCTACTGATATTTTTAAATCTGGTTTTGTTGTTCTTATATTGATAACATCTTCTACTTGGTCTTGTAATTTCCAATCACCAGCTAAGTCTTTTACTCTTTCGATATATCCTAAACTTACTGTATATTCGTGACGTGGAGATAATTTAGGTATTCTATATGTAGAACCATATTTATCTAATAGAATTTTTTCAGTCATATCTTCGCCGTTTATTTTACCCGATACAAGTAAATATACTACTTGGTATTGGTCAGTTATATCTGATACAGCGTATGTAACATCTATGTGTGTAGAATTAGCTATAGCACCTCTTAAACTAACCATTTTTGTGATGTTAGTTAAGTTTGTAGCTTGATTACCTGAGTTTGTTGTACCGTTTTGAACGCTGTTTGTAACATTAAAGTTGGCATTTGCAAAGATTGTATTTGCAGCATCAATAAATGATGTTGTTTCTTCAATATATTGTTCAAAGCTATTAATTAAAGCATTATATTGGTCTGCTAAATTTTGGTAATCTAAATCTAACTCATCATTCATATGCGGTTCTTTTTGTACATATTCATTTGTACTACCAATTATTTGTTTTAAATCTATTGTTTTATTATTTAATAACAATTTTTCATTAGCAATATCAAATGTGTATTTATCAAATGTTAGTTTCATTGGATTGATAGTATTAACATTTATACTATCATTTAGTAATGAAGCATTACCTTTTTTATCAATATATACAATTAGGTATTTACTTGCGTATATTGATTTATCTTCGTTGTATATTTCGGGTGAAACTACTAAATATTCACGATCTGCTAATTTATAGAATTGTGATTCTTGGTAATTAGCTATTTCTGTGAAAGCTTCACCTTCTAATATACTACCATCATCTTTTACTAAATAATTTTGACCAAAGATTTCAATTTTATCTTTAGCTTTTTCATATACTACCGGTATTTCACCTAATTCATATGAAAGTTCTTGAGTATTCATATAGTAATATGATCCATCCCATCTTTTTTTGATACTTCCCCCCTTAGAAGTATCAATAAGATTGGTTTCTGAGTCAAAAACTATACTATTACTAGAAACTTCGTAAACAGTGCTTCCGTTTTTTTGAGCAATGTTTACAGAAAGTACTAGTATAACTACCATTACTATAATTATTATAGAAAATACAGCTATGAATATTTTATTTCTTCCGTTTAATTTTCTCATAAAGAACCTCCTAATTATAGTAATATGTAACTTCTTGTTGTGCTGCTAGTTGTCCGCCAGGTGAATAGAAGTTCAAGCCAACTATGTACACGTTGTTAATTTTGAATCCAGTTTCACTTACTGGAACTGTGATTGTGAAATAATATAGTTTTGCTGCTGAGTTATATACAACTGTACTACTATTGAAGTCTAGATATGATGAGTATGAGAATTCATTATCATAGTTAGTAATTGTAAATTGTACTTGTGATATACTTTCCATTAATTTATATGAATCTTGGAAAATTAAGTCAATTGCAAAACTATTTGATGTATTTTTACTTGCTGTTATTGTACCAACGTTTAATGTACTACCGAATACAATACTCTTAGATGCTACAATTTCAGAATATACTGCATTATTTTGTAAATCCATCTTAGCAATTACTCTGAATGTATATTTTTCACCATCTTTTAAATTATTTTCTGTTTGAGCAAATGTAAATGTTTTATTTTTTACTTCTGTAGTTTCTTTGTTTGGATTTTCTAATGTTGATACAATTACATTACCTTGTGAATCAACTAATTCGTAATCATACTGACCATTTACTACTACATAGTCTAAGTCACTTACACTAACTGTAAATTGGATAGTAGTGTCTGTTTTTGATGCTCTCATACCTATTGATGGTTGTTGAGCTGTTACAAGAGTGAATGACGATGTTGTATGTTTTAATGCTCTTTCTTCGCCTTTGTCATCTACAGTATATGGTGTTAATGTAATTGAATAATCTCCACCATAATGTATCTTTTGATTTGGTCCCGGTGTAGCATTTAAGTTAATTGTCATAGTAGTTGTTAATATTGTGTTTGTTCCACTTGCTACTACACTTCCGCTCGAATCATGTAATACGTATCTTATTCCTTTATAACCATAAACTAAGCTTGGATTAAATGTAATTCTTAAAGACTTATCAATGTATGAATTTTCTACGAATGTAGCTTTAATTGCTGAAATTTTAACTTCTTGAATTGTAACGAATTGATATGTTACGTTATTAGCATTTAAGTCAACGTCATATAATGAAACTCTTGTCCAATAATCAGTTGCTGCAGCTTCTGAATCGTATAGGTATACGTAGAAACCAATGTCATATTTTGTATCTTCGCGTAGGTTTTCTACTGTAATTTTATCATCAAAATCTGCTACTGAGTAGTATAATACTTTATCTGGATCAGATGGATCTTCAGTATTTTTTATAACTACTTCAATACCTCTTGCTGTATCAATAATTGATTTTTCGCTTATTATGATATCCGCATCGATTGTTGCTTGTGTTAATAAACCTGTTATTGTTAATTTACCTGAATTATCATGTACGTCAATTCCAGGAATAATTTTTTCGAACATTGTTGTATCGTTATTACTCATTCTTTCAACTGCTAATTCTTTTAATGTAATGTAATTCTTGTTGTATTGAATACCACTTTTTCCGAACGTTACTTCTAGTTTTTTATTTGTTTCGCCGTATGGTTTAACATTTAATGAATGTTTTCCGGTTTCACTGAACGTTAATGATGTATTAAACATACTATCATTTAATGATGTACTACTATCTAGTGATCCTCCAGAGAATTTATAGTAAGCAACATCTGCTTCTGATATAGGAACTTTTTGGATTGCAACGTAACCACCAAATAGTGATTCGATATCGAATCCACTTCTTCCTGTATCGTAATAAACATCTAAATCAACTGTAATTTCTTCATTTTGGTAAGCTGCTATTTTTAAGAAGTCAATTGATATTTGGTTACCACTTATTTTTTGACCTTCTATTTTTATTTCAGCTGGTGTTATATTTGGATTCACCGGTTTTACTATAACATCTACAAGAGCGATTGAATTAACAATAGCTTGGTTTTCAACATCATTGTCAAATTCTATTATTAATCTGTTTACTCCAACATCTAATTTGTATTTTAATTCTGAGATAGATTTAATTGATGAGAAATATTGTCTTGTAATTTCTTCAGATGCTTCTTCGTAACCTTTGTTATATCTTTCACGTTTTTCGATATACATCATTAAGTTACCTTGTAGTCCATCGAATTCTACTGTTTTGAATTCAAAGTCATTTAATGTACCTAATTCTAGATCTTTATATGTTTCTACAATTCCAGATGCTGTTGGATCTGATTTACCTTCTTGATATAGATATAATAGTGATTGTCCGTATTCATTTGTTTCTAATACGTTGTCAACATCATATATACGGTATTTCCATGCATATTTATATGTACCATTAACTAAGTTTGTATAAGATGGATACATTTCAATATCAGCAGCTTGTTTTTCTGAAACTATTTTACGGCTTGTTAATGTTACATCTGCTCCACCTTCTATATCTCTAGGATATACCTTTGCTTCTCCATCAACAATTAAGTCTATTGTGTAACCAAACTTATATGTATTACCTCTTCTCAATTCGTCAATATCATCGATTGTGAATGATGTTCCTTCTTGCAATTCGAAGATAGTCATTGGTAATGTTTCTGAATATTCAGAAACCGGAATTGATAATCCCAAACCTGCTAATTCTGTACAATCGTCTTTTGTTTTTTCGTCTGGTGTTACACATTTGTGAACTTTCCAGTTAATTTGACGAGCTGTTTTACTTCTATTATCAACTTTTGGTATTAAACCATAAGCAAATACTGTTGTTGAATCTAATTCTGGATGTTTGTCAACTCCGTATGTATTAGCATTTCTATTTGTAATTTCAATAATTTCAACTGAATCATCTGCTGGATCTGGGATTGGAGCTAATTGAGTTGTTAATTCAAATGTCTTTTGATTATCTTCAATTGGAATTTCGTTTGGATGTTTAGTGTAATCGTAAGCATTTTTTATTACTAATGTATATTTTAATTCGTTAAAGTCTCCATCTGCTGCACCAAATGTTTCTGGTGTAAGCATCATTCCTGCTCCACTATATAATTGGTTAGCTAGTTCACTAGTATACGGATCTGGATCTGGATCTGTTAATGTAACACTCTTGAATGGTTCACCATCTGTACTTGAACCTTTATATAATTGGAATGTTATTTTTGATAATGTACTTGCTTCATATGATGCATCTATATTTGGAGGATCAATTAATTTTACATTTAATGCAAAAGCACTTAATCCACTATTTGTTGGTTCAATACTTGCTTTTAGTGGTTGTGGTTCTCCAGTTTGTACGTATACACTACCGATATAAGCATTTACTGGGCCATTTTCATCTACTAAGTCTATTAAACCTGATACTTGGAATGTATATGTATCATTTGCTCTTAATCCGTTTACTGCTATAGGTATTAGGTATTGATCATATTCGTTTTTACCTGATGTTATTATGTTTGTTGTTGAAATATCTATAGAGTTTTTATAAGTAAGTGTAAATTGATTACTTTGGATTGTTGAGTCTGGATCTTCTATTATAATTGTAGAATTATATTTTTCCCAAGTTAGATTTGCTGAGTCGTTATCTACTCTAATAGTAGGATATCTTAAACCTGTCATACTCATTGTATATCCAAGTTCTTTTGTATATTCTACGATTTTTTCATTATCAAAGAATTCTAATACTAATACGTATGTATAAGTTCTATCTCTTACTACATTTACTCCATCAACCTTAACTGCTGTAGTTTCTAATACGTTTTTATTTACTACTGCTGCTGGGTCTCCAGTTATTGTTCCATCTTCTACGAAGTATACTTCATAACGATAATTTTGAATACCATAGTCTTTATCTGTTACCGATGAAACAGCTAGATTAAATGCACTATTCTTTTTATCTATTTCAAATGCCAAATCGCCAATTTCGGGTTTAGCTTTTAATGTTTTTATAGTTTTTGATACTGAGTATCCATCATCAACTATTACGTTTTGGCTAGATATTTGTGTCATTGTAACAACGTATTCTGTATTGCTTTGTAATCCTGTAAATTCTACTTTTTCTACATCTCCACTTTCGAAACGGATATTTGCGTCGTTCATTTTGTCGCCGTTGCTTTGATATAGTTCTATTACTACTGAGTTTACTTTTGAGTAGTTTTCTTTTGTTACTTCTACTGTAATACCGTTACTTGTTAATAAATTACTTTCGAATGAAACGCCTAAATCTTCAGATCTAAATATTTTTGATAAGAAAACTCTTTCAATTTCAGTACCATCTATTACGTAAGAAGCTCTTGCATATAATGTATATTCTGTGTCTGGTTGTAGGTCTGCACAAGATACTGTCATTTGAGCATCTCCACGTGTTCCTGATTCTTCGAATATTACTTTTGCTGTTTTATTTTCAACAATTTGAACAATTGTGTCACTATTAATTAAGTTATCTACGTCGACAATTTCAATTAATGCTTCCATTTTTAAAGCACTTACTGTGAATTCAGCAACTTTATATGAAGGTGTACTTTCGATTTTGTTTTTATCTACAGTTTCTTCGTTGTCTTCTTTATTGTCATCACCTAGTGTTCCACTATTTTCTTCTTTATCACCTTCAACGATTGATGTATCTGGAGGCAATATTGTAGGAACGTCTACGTCGCCATCTTCAATAAATACTTCTTCTTTTTCTATTTTTTCTTCTAATGCATCAATATTATCATCATTGTTAACTACAAGATTTGTTAAAGAAATATATTCTTTTTTACCTTTAGATATTGTAGCTGCACTTAAATTGATTTTTACGTCATTAACTAATAAATGCGATTCTCCTGATATTGTTTGATAAAATTTATCTTGGTTGTAAACTTTAACTACATTACCATCCATGTATTCAAATTCTACATATTCTCCAAAATCTATTATGTTATCTGAGTTTAAAACTAATCTAACATTTTTACCAGTTAATATAAATTTATTATCTGAAATTCTAATAAGTAAATTTTTGAATTTTACTTCTTGTTCGTTTGCTAATTTTACTGAAAAACCTTCTGATGTTGAGTTTATTTTTGTATCTTTATAAAAGTTGTAATAGAAGATTATTTTTCTATCTACTGTACTTACGTCTAAACCTACTACTTTTTTAAGTACGCCTAGTGAACCGTCTGAATAGTGCATGATAGTATTTTCATCTAATCTTACATTTTCTTCTTCAAATTCAAAATTGATTGTATTACTATTCTTTTTGAATTGATATTCAGTACCGTTTTTAAATGAATACGCTACCGCTTTCGTATTATTTTGATTACTAAATCCTAGTGCGTATCCATCTTTAGTAAACTGATACGTATCAGTGTTCAGTGAATTGTATACCAATACACCACCAAAAATACTAGCAGCTATTGTTAGTATTAAAAATAATGCAAATATTATTTTTCCATTTTTTTTCATTAATAATTCTACAAACATTTATTACACCTTAAAGTACATCCTTACAACTGTTTAAACATACTCTACATTACCTTTCATTTATGGTTTTCCATCATACATATTAATTTTACTAAATTTTGTTTAAAATTTCAAGGTTGTAAACTTATTAATTCAAAAAAAAGAAAGATAACTTTAATTATCTTTCTACATCGATGTAACAATCGTGTCCATTTAGGTCACATTTTTCAGTTAATCCATCTTTTTTAACGATATCTAATGATAAAGTTTCATTTTTGATGTATTCAGCAAAACTGTCTACACATTTATCTACATCTTCATCTCCTGAGTAGAATAATGTTATTCTATCAGCTACATTGAAGTCTTTATTTTTACGTAATTGTTGTACTTTAGATACCATTTCTCTTGCGATACCTTCTAGGATTAATTCATCTGTAAGTGTTGTATCTAAAATGATGAAATTATTGTTTTCCATACCTACATTGAATCCTTCTTTAGAAGAGATACGAATATCTACCATATCTAGAGTGATTTCTTTTTCTTCGCCACCAATTTCCATGTTAACTACTCCACCTTTTTGTAGTATTGAGATTTCTTCAGCGCTTAGTGTTTCTAGTTTAGTTTGGAATTCTTTGATTAGTGGTCCGAATACTTTACCAACTGTTTTGAAGTTTGGTTTTACTGATAGATTCATGTATTCATTTAAGTCTTCAACAAATACTACTTCTTTGATATTTAATTCTTCTTGGATAAGTGGAACTAAATCTGAGATTAAGTCTTTGTTTTTACCATCTAGTAATGCTTCACTTAGTGGTTGACGTACTTTGATCTTAGTTTCTTCACGAACGAATCTACCGATTGAGATTAGACTTCTTACTAAGTCCATTCTTTCTTCTACATGTTCATCAATTAGTTTCTTATCATATTTAGGATATTCTGCTAAATGAACGCTCTTTTCGCCAGTTAATTTAGTATAGATTTCATCTGTTACGAATGGTACTACTGGAGCAATCATTCTACATAATCCTTCTAATACTTCATATGTTGTAATGTATACTGATTTTTTAGAGTTATCTAGTTCTGAAGCCCAGAATCTTTTTCTATTTCTTCTAATATACCAGTTAGATAAGTCTTCTGATACGAATTCAGTTACTGCTTTAACTACTTTATTTAAATCGTATTCATCGTAACTTTCTGTTACGTCTTTTAATAGTATGTTATATTTAGATAATAACCATCTATCAATATCTTCTCTTTTGCTTACAGGAACATTACATTCATTAATATCAATGTTATCAGTAGTAGCATACATTGAGAAGAAATTATATGTATTTTTTAATGGGTTAAAGAATTTTGAGTAAACTTCTTTTAATCCATTCATATCGAAACGAAGTGGTGTCCATACTGGTGATACGTAAGGAAGATAGAATCTAACTACGTCTGCACCAAATTCTTTCATAGTTGTAAATGGTTCAACGATGTTACCTTTAGATTTAGACATCTTTTTACCTTCGGCATCTTGGATAAGATCGTTAACTAATACACTCTTAAATGGTGCACATCCTTTTAAGAATACAGAGATAATCATTAATGTATAGAACCATCCACGAGTTTGGTCGATTCCTTCACAAATAAAGACTGCAGGGAATTGATCTTCAAATTTACCATCGTTAGCAAATGGCCAATGATATTGTGCAAATGGCATTGCCCCTGAATCGTACCACCAGTCGATAACGTCTTTAGTACGAGTCATTGATTTCCCCCATTTTGGCCATTTTAAGTGAACATCATCTACAAATGGTCTATGTAGGTCAATTGTTTCATC
>JAZOOK010000062.1:0-8070 GCA_045654965.1 Candidatus Coprovivens sp.
CTATTAATACTGAAGCATATAATACAGATTACATAAAAGTAATAGCTAATGGAGAAATAATAACTAAAAAAGAACAAATAGATACTACAAAAGTAGGTGAACAAGTTATTACTATAAAAGTAAGAGATTATTTTAATAAAGAAAAAGATTATTCATATAAGTTAAATGTATACGATAAAGAATCTCCAACAATAACTTTTCAAAAAGAACATACAACGAAATATAATACTAAAATAGATTTGTTAAAAGACGTAACAGCAACAGATAATTCTAATGAAGAAATAAAAGTAAATATCGAAGGCGAGTATGATATTACAAAACCAGGTTCATACAAATTATATTATGTAGCTAAAGATTCTACTGGTAACGAAAGAAAAGAAGAATTCACTCTAACAGTAAAAGAAAAACCAGTACAATCAACAACTACAAATACAACTACAACAGTACCAAAAGATAAAACATTTACAACATCTAAAGGTTTCCAAGGATATACGAAAAATGGTATGACATATATAAATGGAATATTAATAGCAAATAAAACATACTCATTACCATCTACATATAAACCAGGTGGTATAACAAAAGATACACAAGAAGCCTTTAACAAAATGCAAGCGGCAGCCAAACTAGATGGAATAAACCTAGTAATAAAGAGCGGATATCGTTCTTACACTACTCAAAAAAACACATACAATTACTATGTTAGTTACGATGGAGTAGCTAAAGCCGATACATATTCAGCAAGACCAGGTCATTCAGAACATCAAACAGGTATGGCAGTAGATCTAAATAAAATAAATGATACATTTAATGATACAAAAGAAGCAAAATGGTTATCATCAAACTGCTATAAATATGGTTTTATCTTAAGATATCCCAAAGGAAAAACTAATGAAACGGGATACAAATATGAATCTTGGCATTTTAGATATGTAGGTATAGATTTAGCTACCCAATTATATAATAATGGTGATTGGATAACTCTAGAATCATACTTTGGCATAACTAGTAAATATAACTAAAATTTGACAAAAAAGCCCCTCTAATGTAAAATACCTAACAAGAAGAGGGGTTTTTTATATGATGTCTTATCAAGAAATCAATGAATTTCTTACATCATTCAACATAAATTCATACAATAGAACTCAAATAGGTAATAGTAAACAACTTATTATTACTATCTATGAGTTCTTATCAAAATTAAATATTAGTAAACAAAATATAGATACTATAATAAGCAATATAGCTTATTTAAATAAAGATACAACAAATATACCATTATATTTAGAATTATTAAGTAAATCCTTAGGATTTGCTCATAGTTATGATCTAAAAGAAGTATTAAAAACAGTAAAAGAAATTCATGATATATATTATAAAAATAGTGCAGATATACCATTAGAAGAGTATATTCACGATACAGCAGATGAAAGAATAAGAAAAATATTCTTAAACCGTAATAGTAAATACTTATTAAAGATTTTCGAATCTCCAGAGGCTTTATCTGCTATAGGGGATTTAAAATTTGCTAGTGCAATAGCATTAGATTCTAAAGAATATAAAGAATTCTTAAGTTATATTGATGAATTCGAAAAATTCCAAGACTTTTACTCACCATTATTAGTATTTAAAACATATAATAAAGTAAGAAAACAATTAAAGAATGATAAAAGATTATTCTGGGATATATTATTTGGTAATGAGTATGTAGTAGCATTAACTAAACATAACATGCCAACAAAAGAAATATTTAAAAAGAATATATATAGTAACTATAAAAAGAAATCATCATCTAAACAAATAGCTGTTCAATTAGATTTATTTTCGTATTTAGAAGAAGATGAAGAAGATTCAACATATATAACAGATGATTTAAGTACATTCCAAGTTTGTACTATATATAATAGTAATGATTTACCTGAATATGAAGAAGAAAAAGATCTTTTACTATATTATCAAAGATTAACAAGAGGTAAAGAAACAATAATATTACCTAAATTAAAACAAAAACAAGTATCTGCATATCAGTATAAATTAAACTAAGGAAAGACAATAGTCTTTTCTTTTTTTATATGATAAAATTTATATAGTAGGTGATAATATGGAAAGAGAAATAATAGATAAATTAATAAGTGAAGCAAAAGAAATAGCAAATAGAAACTTTTGTTGTAAGCATTCTAATTTTACTGTAGGTGTAGCATTACTAACAAACGAAGGTAAAGTATATAAAGGATTTAATGTAGAAAATGATGGAATTCAATCTATATGTGCAGAAAGAGTTGCATTTACAAAAGCATTATCAGAAGGAAATAAAGAATTTACATGTCTTGCAGTAGTAGGAAAACCACTTACTCAAGAACATTTTAACAAAACATTACCATGTGGATATTGTCGTCAATTCTTAAGTGAATATACTTCAAAAGATTTTATGATATATACATATGATGATATTGAAAATAAATTATATAGTTATAGATTAGAAGAATTATTACCGGAGAGTTTTAGTTTATAGGAGTAAACGATGACTTTAGAAGAGAAGATAAAAATAATTGAAGAAAAAATAGCTAATCTTCCGAGTGATTTTGATGTAGAAGAAAGACACATAATCAACAATAATCAAAGATTAATAGACTTAATACATCAAACAATATTAAATAATCCTCATTTAATAAATGAGGAGGTTTTTGGTTGTCTAACAGATGAGGTAAAAAATTCATTATTAGAAAAATATGGCGATAAAGTATATTATCATTACATCGACAACGCATTAAAAGTAACGATACCAGCTATGGTAAATTTAAATAATTACTTAGCAGAACTACCATTAAACGAAGAAACTCAAGAACATTTTAGAAAAATAGTTAAAGAAGCATTTGAAAATAAGGATATGCCATTAGATAGATTTGATATGGGTGAAGAAACAATAAAAGAAATGATACGTTATAAAAGATTTGATTTAATTTCTCAAGTCAACAATGTATCTCTAGAAGAAGAAACACTAGATGAATTATGGCAAATATATCCATTTGAAGAATATAAATTTCCAAGACTTTTTGCAAACAACATATCGTTTGCAAGTAAATATATAGATAAATTTCCATTAGAAGAATCAATAATTGCATACATAAAACTAACTAACGATGCCTCATATAAAACTACGGAAGAATTAGAAAGCATATGTAGTATGTTACCAACATATCTAAATGTATTAAAAGAAAAATTAAATGGAATAGAAAATTTAAATTTAGAATTCCTATTTGAAAATCAATATTTTTTCCAAACTCTATTACCAAATGCTCAAATAACAAATTTGGTAAGTCAGTCAACAAAAGATGACATGCTAGAAATAGCAGTAAAACTATCTAAACTAGGTTTATATGATATCTCTAGTGAATTATTTAATAAAAACTTAATAACACAAGAAGAATTAAGAAATATAGTAATCAAAGTTGCAAGAAGTAATGATATTAAAAAATTTGAAAATCTAAACTTTTCCTCATTTGTTGAGACTTATAAAGAAGATAAAGAACTAGCAACTATATTACTTGAAAATGGTTTTGTTGAAGAGGCTAGTTTAGTATCAACTGATTTTATAAAAGAAAAAGCCGATTACATAATAGAACAACTAAATAATAAAAATATAAAATTTAAAGAGTTTGCTAAAACGGTAGTTTATGATGGTAACAAATCATCAGATAAACAATTTGATATATACTTAGCAATCTTAAACACAGGTTTTGTAGAAGAAATATCTACAGGGAACTTTAATATTTTTTCGGAAGAAGAAATAGAAGAACTTAAATACATCTTAACCCATTATCCTAATATAAGATTTAATCCATATAAAATGAATGAAAATGAATTTTTAAAGATATTAAATACATTAGAAGAAACAAAAAGAACAAACGCAATAATAAGTTTTATAAAGGGTACTTACTATCCTGAAGATATAGAATTATTAAGAGAAATAAACAAAACAGGTATATTAAATAAAATAATATCAACAAACTTTACTGATGGGTTAGAACTACTACGTAAAAAAATAAAAACTATTATAGAAATACCAGAAATATTCGATGAATATTTAAAAAATGAAATATATATAGATATAATAATTGATCAAGTTAATCACAACGAAGATCTATATTCATTTTATAGCGTAGAAAATTATAATAAAGTAAAAAATTATTTATCTAAACGTTACAATATACCATTAACAAATTTAGATAGACTTCAAGAAAGATTTGGACCATTAATAATAAGATATATTGAAAATGAAAACATTCAAACTTTAACAAAGTTATCTAATGATGAACAAGATAAAATATTTGCATTATTCCCTAAAGTAGATTTTAATTTTCAAGATTTAGGAGGAGTATACGACTCATTAAAACAATACGAATTTAGTAAAAAATGTTCTAGTGATGTCCAAATATTTCCTACATTACTACATGCAATAGAAGATCAAAACCATGAATTAATAGAATCATTAATTAAAAAACTTGCATCAGAATTAGATGAATCATTCTTTGAAAAATTCATAAACAAATATGAATTACCAGAAGTATTTAATAAAGATAATATGATTGAACTAGTTAATTTCGTAGTTGAGAAGATTAAAATAACTACAGGAGAAAAATTAGAAAAATATCATGCAATACTTCATGAAATGACTGACTATTATATTTCTAAAAAAAGAGAAGAATATAGAACAACATATCATATGGAGGATGAATTAAGAATTCCATATAAATTTGATGAAAAAAGTCTAGAAAATGTAATGACTAGATACATAATAATGGAATCTCCTCAAATTAACACAAGATTCCGTATAGATGATTTTGGTATATCAGTAGATTTCCCAGAATCATTTATGCCAAAAACATTTGCTGAAAATTTCAGTTTTTATGGTTTTGGAAATCAAAGGTTTTGTTATACTCTAGCAGAATATCTAGTTATAGAAATGATGAATAATGGTGTAGATAAAGAATTAGCTAAAGAAACTTTTATGTACTATGTAACTAAAGATAAAACAATATGTAAAGATTTTAAACAAGTACAAAAAACTATTCCAATATTAATAAAAACAACAAAAGATACAATTAATAAAATTCCAAACTTACATAGCATAAACCAATATGGTATAAATAGAGTTCACATGGAAAGTCTATTGGAACAAGCTGATTCAAAAAAAGAAATAAAAAGAATATATCAAGTTTCATCAGAAAGTAATTTGCTTGATATAATAACTCAATTAAATATTCCTACATTGCAAAAAGGAGTATTGTCTAATCCAAAAGTATATGAATCTTTACTTCAAACAATGAATAAAAGAAAACTACACGTATTACCCAATGAATTATCTAATATATTAGGAACAGAATTTATAAATATATCACCTGACTTAACTAATATAGCAGGATTTATAAGTTATTACGGATCAATCTATAATAATGTAAAAAGTAATTTAGAAGCTAATGGTAAATCTTCTGAAAAAATTTTATTAAATATAACTAATATACTAATATACGCTGAAGTTTATTCTGGAATATCATCTGTTTATTCCCAAATACTTGGAGGAGAAGATTCAAAATTAATCAAAGCTAATCCAGGACCAAATTCAGCAACTAAAAATTTAGCTAACGATGGTCGTTTAAAAGAAGCTGTAGAAAGAACTAAAAAATTATATGAACGCCAAGAAATAACAATCCCACCTTTTGAAGATGACGTAACTGTTGGTGAAAATAAAAAGATGCATGTTGTTGTAGGTAATTTTACACATCCATCTAACCTTACTCATGGTGAAAGAACAGGTGCCTGTATGAGAATAGGTGGCGTAGGAGAAAGTTTATTTGAATTTGCTTTAGATAATCCTAACGGTTTCCATATTAGATTTGAAGATCCAGTTACACATGAATACATTTCTAGAGTAACAGGATTTAGAAATGGTAATACTGTTTTCTTAAACGAATTAAGAGATAGTTGTAACAAAAATAAATATGATAATAATGATGTTATTAATGCCTGTACAAAAACTGCAGAAAGATTAATAGAACTTAGTAGAAAAAGTTCTTGTCCAATTGAAAATGTAGTAGTACATAGAGCATATGCAACAATAAATATGAATGCAAAAATGGAACATCTTGGAGTATCTAATATAAAAGAGGGACTCCCAGAATTCTATTCAGATGTTGGTACATCAGCAATTATATTAGCAACATCTGCTACAAGTGGTAAATTTGTTCCATTAAACTTTAATAAAAATAATGTACCTACATATCAACCATTAAGAGAAAAACCTAAAGAAGTAAAAACTCTTCAGGAAGCAAGTAATAAAATAAATAGAATAAACTCAGTAAAGAAACTCCTTGCTGGTGAAAACTATGAATATATTGAACCATATCAATTTCAAAATGGTCTAATCTATGCTATAGTAAGCGAAGACTGGTATATATATGTAGATGAAATTGGTAATATAAATCATGATTTTATTGCCATAGATCCAAGAGCAAAAGAGGAACTATCTCAAGCACTTGCAGAAGTACAAAAAAATATATCTAAAATTAAAGAAGAAAATAGTGAGGTAAAATATGGACTATAATAATGCAAAAATTTCCGTTGGGAAAATAAGAACATTTGACCAAACATCCGGAGACATAGTATCTCAAGAGGGAAACTTCCTATTTACTAAAGAAGATATAGCAGAAAATGAAATAATAAATATCAACGACATTGTATTATTTAGAGGAGAAGAAATAAAAGGTCAAAAGAAAGCATTCTTCATCAGAAGAATAAATCCTAATAAAAATATAAATGACCAAGTATATGCTAAAACAAAATCAATAAAATTTTTAAAAGAGAATGATTAAGTCATTCTCTTTATTATTACAAAAGTATTTGATATAATTATGGAAAGAATAGGGATGATTTTATGGAAATGAATAAAGATAAAATGTATCACATAGGATTAACTAAAGAAGATATAAAAAATGCTAAATATGCAATTCTTCCTGGTGATCCTGGTAGAGTACATAAAATAGCAGCATGCTTAGATAATCCAGTTAAAATATGTACTAATAGAGAATATACTAGTTATCTAGGAACACTAGAAGGAGAACCAGTACTTGTAATGTCTACAGGTATGGGAGGACCATCTACAGCAATAGCAGTAGAAGAACTAAATCTTATTGGAGTAGAAAATTTAATAAGAGTTGGAACTAGTGGTGGAATGCAACTTAATGTAGATGCAGGAGATATCGTAATAGCTCAAGCAGCTGTAAGACAAGAAGGAACTAGTAAAGAATATGTACCTATAGAATTTCCAGCTGTAGCAAACTTTGAATTAACTCAAGCATTAAAACAAGCAGCAGATGAATTAGATTATAAAAACCATATCGGTACAGTACATTGTAAAGATTCATTCTATGGCCAACATAATCCAAAAAGAATGCCAGTATCATATGAACTACAAGATAAATGGCAAGCATGGATTAAAGCTGGAGTACTATGTAGTGAAATGGAAACAGCATCACTATTTACAGTAGCATCAGTACTTGGTATGAAAGCTGCAGCAGTTCTATTAGTAGTATGGAATCAAGAAAAAGAGAAAAAAGGATTGGCACAAGAGACTAGCTTTGATATAGATAAGCAAATATTCGTAGCAATAAGAGCAATATCTAATCTTATTAAAGGAAGGTAACTCATTGTGGAAAAAATAAAAAAACATTTATTAGATAATTTTGCAGTATATGCAGTACTATTAGCTTGTGTAATTGTAATATTAGTAGCAGTATTTATAACAAGTAAACCTAAAGTAGAAACAGTAGATACATCTATGTTTAAAGTGGTAACTCTAAAAGAAGCGCTAGAACTATTCGAAACAGACGATGCTAAATTACTAGTAATGAGTGTTCCAACATGTACAGCAACAATTGGATATACACCATATCTTCAAATAGTTCAAGCTAAACAAAGATATCATACTTATTATTTAGATTTAACTACTATAGATACAAAGACTGAAGATTTCAAAAAGTTACAAGAAAAACTAGATTTCGAATACAATTTTAT
>JAZOOK010000063.1:0-8073 GCA_045654965.1 Candidatus Coprovivens sp.
CTAATATATTGATCATCTTTTTTTACTAAAGCATATCTATATAATCCATCAATTAGTTCTCTATACTTATAAGTTATATCTTCATATTCTTTACTACTATTAGCTTCTTCTTTACTATAATTATCTACCCAATCATAACAAGTATTTTTTACTGTAGTTTGTAAATAAGATAACTTATGTTCAATATTCTTACCATTTTCCATTACATAAATTAAATCATCTATTTCACTAGTTTGATAATAAGTATCTAATGAATTTATAACCATCTTTTCATAATCAATAGTACTACTAGTTTTATTAGCAGATAAAGTACTACTAATAATAAATAATACAATCATCAACGCAATAAGACTCAACGAAGCTATTCCCGTTACTACAAGAACTTTTCTTCTTTTCTTAAAACTCTCCAAAGAAGCTAATTCTTCTTCTACTAACATTGATTTTATATTTTCATCTACTTTATTTTGTTCTTCTAAAGCTTCACTATTAATAGTATCTATTTGTTTATTAATTTCATCTAATAAAGAAGCATTGTTATCATTTAAAATATTAATTGCTACTGTCTCATCTAAACTAACTTCTCCATCATCTCTTTTTTTATTTTTCGTAATTTTAAATTCTTTTGTATCACTTAAAGTTTTTTCCATCTTTTCAAGTAATTCAATATGTTCTTTAAAGTCATCATTAGATGAAACATCTAATTCAACTTTTGTATTACAAAAAGGACATTTATCTAAATTCTTTTTAAATGTTTTTTTGCATTTTAAACATCTCATCTAACCACACCCTTTACTATCAATATAATAACATATTTCAAATACTTTAGTACATAATAATTATAGAAGGTGAAACATGAAAAAATACATAATATTAATAATCTCTCTTTTTATAGCAGCAATTAATTTTAATTTATTTTTAAAACCATTAAACTTAGTTACTGGTGGCAATCAAGGAATAGCAATTATCTTAAAACACATCACTAACTTAAAACCATCTATAATTATTTTTATAATCAATATGATAGCCCTCATTCTTAGTTATATCTTTTTAAGAAAAGATACTACATTATCTTTAGTAATAGCATCTCTAACTTATCCATTATTTATTAAACTAACTAGTAATCTATCATTACCAACAATTACAGATATGCCTATTCCAACCTCAATAATAGCTGGTATTATCTGTGGCATCACAGGAGGAACCATTTATAAATTAAACTTTAATCAAGGTGGAATATCTATACTAAATACATTACTACATACATATTTTAAAATAAAAATACCTATTTCAAACTTTATAATAAATTCCTCAATTATGTTAGTAGGATCTATCTACTTCGGATTTATTAAATTACTCTACTCCCTTATCGTAATATCTATAAGTAACATAATAATAAATATTATTATGAAAAAAAATAATTTGACAAAAAAAATAATATAGTATTATAATCTACTCAATGAAAGGAAGATTGTTATGTTAAATATTAATCTAATTAATAGACAACATCATCATAATAATCTGCACTTGTTAATACGACATTAAAATTGTTGTAGGCACAAGTGCTCTTTGTGATGCTTGTTGCCTGTATCAATTATTCTAACTATACAGGTATATCTGTATAGTTTTTTTATTTCGCAATAAGCATCACCATTATTATGATGAATTAAGAAAG
The DNA here is from genome assembly GCA_045654965.1 of Candidatus Coprovivens sp. Taxonomy (GTDB): domain Bacteria; phylum Bacillota_I; class Bacilli_A; order RF39; family UBA660; genus Coprovivens. The sequence continues at coordinate 1,673 of JAZOOK010000063.1, forward strand.
AAGGATGTTTATTATGAAAATTATAAAAGAAGGTATCGTATTCAGTAACGATATACAAAAAATATTAGAAGGTTATAACGCTATAAATTATAGTTATAACAAACAAGGTATAATAATACCTAATAAAAACTTTATAGAAAGTCTTCGCCAAGACTTCACAACAACAGTAAATCAAATATTTACTAAAACAACTATAGTAACAGAAGAAGAAATGTTAGAAAGCATCTACTCAAGCATTTCACCATTTCTAGGATATTATCCCCATTGTATCTCTTGATAAAATATATTTACAAATAAATAATGATTCAATAATATTCCTAGACTGTACAAGACTAGAAGGACAAAAAGAATTAGTTTCAAGATCAAATCCAAATGACTCTAATTCTGTAATACTACAAATAAAAGACATATCAAATATGTTAAAAAACATTAACCAAACAAAAATAATACTTGCAGATGATGTAGTCTTCTCAGGTTCAGTCCTAAGAAGTATCATCTCATTATTCAAAGAAAATAATATAGAAGTTATTGGTATTTCAACTGCCATAGCTAGAAAGGATTCATACGATTATTTTAATTCAACTTTAAAACTAGGTATAAAATGTGGTTTCTTAATGGAAAAAGACGTCATAGATCAAATCTGCGAACGAGACTTCTACTTTGGTATTGCTGGTTCAGGTATATCAGTAAATACAGGAACACAAATAGTAAAAGCACCATACTTTTTACCATTTGGTAATCCAGTAGATAGAGCATCTATTCCAAAAGAATACGAAACATATTTTTCAAACTCTTGCATAAATCGTTCAATCCTTTTATGGCAAGAAATAGAAAAACTATCAAAAAGAAAAATATTAATCAAAGATTTACCAGAAAAAATACAAAATACTCAACAAGAAGATGAAGTAATAAAAACATTAAAGAAAGGATTAAAATAATATGAAACAATTACAAATCGGAATAATGGGTTCAGCAGCCGACTTAAATTACGGAGAAGACGCAGAAAACTTTGCAAAAGAACTAGGTCGTCTTATCGCTGAATCAAACAATATATTAATATATGGAGCAGAAAAAGAATACTCTTCTCTATCTACAAATGCTGCTATAGAAGCATCTAAATATAATGGAATAACAGTTGGTATAACTGGTTCTAAATCAAAAAAAATATGGGGAGACTTTAAACCTACTGTTCTAATACCTTGCGGATTAGAAATAGGAGGTGGCCGTGAATTTACATTAGTTCTAACATGTGACGTCATCATAGCTATCGGCGGTGGTTCTGGAACATTAACAGAAATGGCTATCGCCTACCAAGCAGGAATACCTATAATAGTAATAGATAAATTTGATGGATGGGCAAAAAAACTAACAAACAAATTTATTGATGATAGAAAAAGATTAAAATGTATTAAGGCCTCTACTCCACAAGAAGCACTAAAAAAAGCAATCAAAGAAGCAACAAAAAAAGTATCTTAATGATACTTTTTATTTTTATTTAAAATTCTTCTTTACTAATTTATAAACATCTTCATGAATATCTTCGATACTTCTCATCTTACCATCTTTATCACAACGAACTTGAGACCATCCTAGATAATCAGCAACAAACATTGCACTTTCATAAACACGTTTCATAAACTCTAAATCTCTTTCATGTATGTCATTTTCTACACCGTCATTTTGCTTTCTTGCATTACGCATTTCAGTAACCAAATCAAATGGTGCATGTAAGAATATTACATCATCTGGTTTACCAATTCCCATCTTTTCATATTCAAACTCACAAACATAATCAATAAATGCTTTCTTCTCTTCAACATCAGTAATCAAAGCAGATTGATATATTAAACTTGAAGTAGTATATCTATCAAGTAATATAACCTTACCAGACTCCCATTGTTCTCTTAAATGCTTATTCCAGGCAATTGCTCTATCAACAGCATATAAACTATTTATCATATAAGGTGATAAATGAGCAGGATCTCCTAATTCACCTTTTAAATATCTAACTACAGGTTCTCCATGAAATGTCCCATATGAAGGAAAATGATGATTATATAATTCTTTACCATCAGCTTCTAATCTTTGTTGTAACAACCCAAATTGAGTTGTCTTTCCCATTCCATCACAAGCTCCTTCAATAACAATAATTTTTCCAGTCTCAACCACTGGTTCAACTAATTCAATAGTTGATTCTACCTTTTTTAATTCTTCCATTTTACTCTACCTTCCATTTTCTTTTACCATTATAATGGTACCATATTTCATAATGAAAAATAAATATAATAGACATAATTTAACAAGAACTTTTAATTATAAACACTTAACTAAATTATATAACAAAAAAAGATTCACAAAGAATCTTACATTTTAAATCCAGGATTACTTGGAACTAAATCTTCTAATACCTTAGTTCTAAACTGATTTACATCAACAATATCACCAATATCTGGTATTAATTCAATATTACTTAAAACTCTATTAATTTCTTCATAAGCATCTTCCCTGCTTAATTCAAAATTCTTAATTGGAAATCCCTTCTTAGAATAATACATTGTATAATAAGTACTTCCTACTTTATCATGTCTAAAACTAGAATAATTATAATCATCACTATGTAAACTTATATGTCTTTGCTCAGTATGATCATCTACTTTAACTCTTTCATCAATAGCAATTTCATCTTCTCCAATAAATACATTATATAAATAACCATCATTAATAGTAACATAATAAGTACCTTTATTAACTTGCTGTCTCTTTCCATTCCAGATAACTGCATTACAAATTAAATCTAATAAATTAAAATGATCTATCTCTTTCATTCTTTCAACATAATCAATAATACTAATATAGTCACTAACTTCTACCATAAAAATATTATTACTTCTAGAAATACTTATATCAAATTCTTGTTTTTCTTCTACTGGTTGTATTACTTCTTGCTTTACTTCTTTTTTTCTTCTTAAATATTTTTCTATCAATTCCTTAAGCATATAATCACTTCATTTCGTTGCATATATTACTAAAATCTTAATAATAAATCAAATACAAATAAAAAAAAGACTATTTCTAGTCTATTTTAATACTGCTTCTACATAACTTGTCTTTTGACATTTAAAGTCTTCTGTAATTACATAACCTTCCTCACAACTAATACTAGCATCAGTTAAGTTCTCAATAACACATTTATCTCCAACTAATTCACCAACTTCACAACTAGTATCGATATATAGCCAAGAAAGTTTTCTACAAGCACCTTCCCATTTACTCATTCCCTTTTCAGGACAAGTTTTCTTTGTTTTATACGGAATACTCTTTTCTTCATATTTTAAACATTCTTTACCATCTTCAGATTTTTCAACACATAATTTTTCATAACATAAATTAGATTTAGCAATATAAGTACTACTTAAAGTATCTCCTTCTTTAATATTATCTGATTCACATACTCTAGTAACTACTAAGTCATATTTCTTTTCACTAATACACCATTTTTCATTCCCTATAACATAGCCTTTAGAACATGTATTAACAGTCTTAGCAGCTATTTTCATAGTACTAACACATTTACCCTTTTCAACATTAAAAGTATAACCTGTAGGACAAACTATATTTGCATCTACTACTTCTACTATCTTACAAGCTCCATCTACCAATTCACCTTGTTCACATACTAATTCTTGTTTTTTGTTATCTTTACATGCTGTAACAAATAAAATTAATACTAACATATATATTATTTTTTTAATTTTCATATTATCACTTACCTTACTATAATTGTACAATAAAAAAATACTATTTTAAATAGTATTTTATTTAACTTGCTCACTACTTATCCAATACCAATGACCATCATCAGCTTGTTTAAACGCATGTTTATAAGTAACTTTCTTTCTATCATAATTAGGAACAATAAATTCAACTAAATTATCAGCTTCTAAATATTTTCCACTACCAAACTTTTGATGTTTAGAAGAATCTCCATAAATACCAATTTCATAATGTTCTCCTCTATCATCTAAAACACCATATAAATATAAGTATTTATCAGTAATATATAATGTATCTTCAATTACTTCATATGATACAAACTCTCTATAATTATATGATAATATTCCATTACCCTTTACATCTGATCTCTTATACATTCCATTCTCATACATTACATTAGAATATATTTTATCACTAAAGTCTCCATTAGCTATTTCAGTACCATAATAATACTTAGCTTGATTTTGTAATAACACTGGATCAAATCTATACCAACCTTGAGCTATAGTCCCATCATTACATCCACCATCACCACAAACAGGTAATTCACCTTCATTTAAATAAGAAAGTTTTTCTCCTTCTTTAAATTGTATTTTAGTAAATGCAAATGATCTTAAAAAATTAGTATTAGTATTTAAAACAGTCATCTTATTAACATGATAAACACTAGCACCTACATAATTATCAATATAAGGTAAAGTATCTTCATAAATCTTTTTAACAGCTGCATCATTTAATTTAGATGGATCAACTGTTTCTGTTTCTTCTACCTTAGGTGAATCAGTTACCACTTCATCTTCACTATTAGCCATTACTGCTAAAGCAACAATTAATATTATTAACAATACTGCACTTATTCCTATAATATAGACATACATTGGTATTTTCTTTTTACTTTTATTATTTATTTCAATATTCTTAATCTCTTTATTCTCTTCCATAAGTTAATCACCTTACAATATATATTATACTAACTTTATAGAATAAAAAAAAGAGCAAAAAAAAACTACTATAAAGTAGTTCCTTTAAAACTATTCTTCAGTAGCTTCAACTACAGCTACTACTTCTTTACCTTTGTAGTAACCGCATTTCATACATGCACGATGAGGTTGGATTGTTGCTCCACATTTAGGGCATTTAGTTAAAGTTCCAACTTCTTTTTTTAAGTGAGTACGACGCATTCTTTTTTTAGTTTTACTTGTTCTTCTAAAAGGAACTGCCATGATTTCACTCCTTCCCTTCTTTTTCAAGTAGCTCTAACAAAGGAGCTAATCTTGGATCTAACTTTTGTCTTTCTTCATTTACTAGTTCCCAACCTTCACCTTCAAGGTTATATTGTTTTTCAGGGTTCTTACGAACACTTATTGGGACCTCTAGTACAATATTTTGCCATAAAACGTCCATAATATCAAGTGTTTTTAACTCATTTTGGTCTTTTTCGTCATCATTTTCACTTAATATCTCAGATATTTCAAAGCTAAATGGATAATTAATAGGTTCTAAATCCATAGCATCTAATAAAACCATTGAACCTTCTACCTCACAATCGAAAACTATTTCACTAGTAATACTATAATAAGCTCTACCACTTACTTTAACGTTTTCTAACTTTTGGATAGGAGTATTTTTTATATATTCTTCACCAAATGAAACAATATCATCTATTACGATACCTTTTTCATCTACTTTAGCTAAATCTATATACATGTTATCACCCACTAGCGACATCATTATAACAACTTTTCTTGAATATTACAACTCTATATAATAAAATAAATTATATAAAGAAGGCGATTATTTATGAATATAATAGGACTTATAGCAGAATACAATCCATTCCATAATGGACATCTATACCATATTAATAAAATTAAAGAACTATACCCTGATTCATTACTTATATTAGTACTAAATGGTTAGTGTACTCAAAGAGGAACTATATCAGTACTAAGTAAAGAAGATAAAACTAAAATATCTTTAAATAATAATATAGATATAGTACTAGAATTACCTTTCATATATGGAACACAATCTTCAGATATCTTCGCCTATAATAGTATAAAACTATTAAATGAATTAAAAGTAGATAAAATAATATTTGGAAGTGAATCAAATAATATAGACTTACTAAATAAAGTAGTTGATATTCAATTAAATGATCCTACTTATGAAGATAACGTAAAAAGATATCTTGATTTAGGAGATAACTATCCTACTGCTATGAAAAAAGCACTTAATATTGAAGAAGACATCAACAATCCTAACGACTTATTAGGTATCTCATATATTAAAGCTATTAGACAAATAAATCCTAATATAGAAGCAGAAACTATAAAAAGAACTAACAGTTATCATGATATAGAATCTACTGATACAATTGTAAGTGCAACTAATATTAGAACTAAACTATCAAATGAAGAAACAATAGATAACTATCTACCACAAGACGTAATACCTTACTTAAACAATGTATCTAACAATAACTTATTCAACTTACTTAAATTTAAAATACTAACAGATAATGACTTAAGTAAATATCTTGATGTAGATGAAGGTATCGAATATAGAATCTTAAAGTTTATTAACCAATCTAAATCAATAGATGAACTAATATCAAACATCAAAAC
>JAZOOK010000064.1:0-3057 GCA_045654965.1 Candidatus Coprovivens sp.
ACTGAGATAAAGATTAGTGTTGGTGAATATGAAGACTTTATACTAAAAGGTATGACAATAGTAGAACCAGGTTGGACTAAGTTTGAAGCACCAAGTAGTAAAGATAAAATACTACCTAATCTAAGTATTGGTGATAAAGTAAATACATTATTTAAGTTAAAAGAGAAGGAGACTACTCCACCAAAGCATTACACAATTGAAACATTAAATAACTACTTAATGAATCCTTTTAAGGAAGATAAGAAAGAGTTAGATGACAAGTTAGAAGCAATGCAAGAAGCAGGTGAAGAAGTAGATGATACTGAGGACTATAAAGCTATATTTGAAGGATTAGAACTTGGTACTGAAGCTACTAGAACAGGTATTATAGATAATGCTAAGAAGTCTGAATATATAGCATTAAAGAAAGATGTATACACAATATTACCTGCAGGAGAATTCTTAATTAATTCTTTAATGCAAATGGAAATATCTATGGATAAATATAAGACGAGTGAAATGGGTAAAGCATTAAAGAAAGTATTTAGAGATGAAATGACTATTGAAGATTCTGTTGATCTAGCAAGAAAAGAAATACAAGAAGTATTTACTAAAAAAGATGTTGCTATAGAAAAAGATACTGATATTGGATTCTATGGTGATGTAGTAGGTAAATGTCCACAATGTGGTGGAGAAGTAATAAAAAATAGATACGCTTATGGATGTAGAGATTATCAAAATTGTAAATTTAGAATAAGTACACAAATATGTGGTAGATGGATATCTAAGAGTAATGTAGAGAAGTTACTAAGTGAAGGAGTTACATCTAACATAGAAGGATTCGTATCTAAGAATGGTAAAAACTTTAATGCTAAGTTGAAGTTAGATGATGAGAAAAAAGTAGTATTCGATTTTAGTAATTAAACTAGATAGAGATATCTAGTTTTTTGTTGGATAAACTTAATAATTCATATTTCTTTTATTTAATGTTGTGGTTTAGATTTATTAATAATGTGAATATAATGTAAAGATGCATACAGTAATATTGTTACTTATATTTCATATATGTTATTGTTAGATTAGTAGAATAGAGGTATGAATTATGAGTAAAGTAGGAGAAAATGAATATATAAAATTATTATCTAGTGGAGAAATAGCAAATGAACTATTAGGTCATCCACAATTTTTTGAAAGCTTTATACAAAAATATGAAGAATTAAGTTATGGAGATCAATACGACGTTAGTGTTGCTCATGGTCCTGGAAGTGTAAGTTTAACTAAATGTGGTGAATATCCAGAAGAAACAGATGGAATATACGTAGGCGCTAAAGATGTTGTTCAAGTAAGATTTAGAATAGAAGAAATAGATGGACATAGATACTTAAGAGTTGATAGAGAAGCTAGTAAAGTTTGTACTTTCCCTGATAAAGGAGATAAACTATCTAATAGTTTAGATGTAGAAGTTTATGAAGGAACTGCATTATTAGGTAGAGCATTCTTTGGAGACTTAGCTGGTAAAGACTATAAAAAAGATTTAAAACCATATGTAGGATTTAAAAAACCAGAAATTAGTACAGGTCATATTTTAAGTGGTATGTGTCCTACTGGAATAGAATATATTGTAAAAGGCGATTATTCTTGTTCAGTATTTGGTAGAAGTAGTGCTGATAGTGGTTTAGTTGAAAAAAGTACTGTATCTAGATTTGGTGGTAGATTCAAAGGTAAAACAACAACTGCTGCTGTAAATTTAGAAACACCTAATACAATAGATAATGCTGCTGATTTTGTAGTATATGATAAAGATATGAATATGAGATTGTTAAATCCTCAATTCAAAAATCCAACTGAAGCTAAAAAATATTATATGGAAAGATATGAAGAAGTAGTTAAAGGTGGAAAAAAATTAGCAAAATAGAAAGAGAAATCTTTCTTTTTTTTGAAAGATATGATACATTTGTATTAATAGAATAGAGGTATTAAGATGAGTATTCAAGCAGAAGCAAATTATGCAAGATTATTAGAAGAAAAAATGGTAAGTCATGAATTAGTTGAACATCCTCAATTTTATCGTAGTTTTGTAAAAAAATTTGATGAAATGAGTGTTGATGGAAAGTATACGTTAAATGTACATATTAGTGGAGATAGATTAACATTAGTTAGATATAGTGATTATCCTAATGCTACTAATGGATATTATGATGGATATAAAGATGTTACAGGTACAACATTCTCTTTAGAACATCAATGGGATAAAACTTATTTACGTGTAGAAAGAGATTGTAGTTCAGTTTATACAATTCCTAAAAAAGGTGATGCTTTAACTAATAGTTCTGAAGTAGAAATATATGAAGATAATGCTTTACTAGGTAGATCTTACTTTGCTGATTTAGCAGGTAATAACGTAGGTGGACATATTACTCCGGCTTTAGGATTTAGAAAACCTCATTTAACTGCTGGATTTATATTACAAGGAATGATTCCACAAGAAATAAGTCATTTAGTAGCTGGAGATTATGTATGTAATGTTGCTGGTAGAGTTAATTATGAACAAGGATTAGTTCAAAAAGCTAGTGTTTCTAGAACAAATGGCAAATATAAAGGTGGTTTCTCAGTTGCTGCAGTTAACTTAGAAAATACTATGACAATAGATAATGCTGCTGATATAGTTATATATGACAAAGATATGAATATGATTAGATTCAATACATATTTTGCTTCACCACAAGAAGCTAAAGAAGCAAGTCAACTTAGATACGAAGAAGCAATAGGAAAGAAAAAAGCTGTATAAATAAAAGAGATTAAAAATCTCTTTTTTATTTGACGTAAAATATGAAAAAATTTACTTAATCTATTGAACAATATTTACATATCTTATATAATGAGAACTCGTATTTATAAAAAGGGGGAATATTTATGAATATATTAAATTATTTAAGTGAACTTACTAGTATTGATTCTAAGTATTGGATATTGATGTTTAAAACATTAGTTTTTTGGGTAGTATTAGATATAGTAAAAAGAATAGTTATTAGATTCTTTAAAAAGATAAAAGATAGTAAAAAAGAATATATATATACT
>JAZOOK010000065.1:0-3715 GCA_045654965.1 Candidatus Coprovivens sp.
TCCAACTCAATTAAATATAATTTCCCCATTAGATCAGTTCGCTTCAAAAACTAAAGCAATACATATAGAAGTAGCTATATTAGGTGACAGTAATTACACTAAAGATTTTAGTGATGCATCTGATATAGCTATTTTTAATGAAGACGGAAGTTTTGCAGAGAATATTAAGATAAGATTAGATGTAGGTACAGATAAAACATTTTTAAATAGTGAATGCATATTATTACAAGAACATAGAAGTGAGTCTTCTAATAGCTTTGAAGTATCAGCTCATAATATAGAAAGAATAGATAATATATTAGCGTTTGAGTTAAAAGTTAATAAAAATACTCAATTCTATATAAGAGCCAGAATGGAGAGAACGGATACATACTTTGGAGAATGGTCTAACACTGTAACATTTATGGTTAAGACTGATTCGTTACTTGACCCTTCAGATGCATATATGGATAATATGTTATTTACAGAATCTATATTTGCAGAAGAATTACCGCCATTAGAAGTAGTGGATTCTACAGATGTAGGCTTTACTGGCGATGAATTCTATTTAGAATTTAATAAAGACATAGTAGTGCCAGAAGAAGCAATGACTAAAGTAACTAATGATGGACTAGTATGTATAGGTAAATGTATCTTAATTAGGAGGGATTTATAATGGCTAAAAAAGATAAAGACGAAGAATTAATAATAGATCCAGATATGATGGTTGATTTGGATGCCAATATATTTAACCCTAATGATAAAGTAAAACAAATGGGCAAGAAGGAAAGAATACCTGCCTATCTATTAGTTGACCCATATGATCCTAGCGTATTATATATAAGAACTAATGGTAAGATAGAGATACTTGATAACAGTATATATGAAGTAGTAATAAGAGACCTAGAATTTGAAGACGGCGACGTTATACAAAAAGAGTCATATGAGTTTGTAACAGATATAACTCCATGTTACGGAGATGTTAATGAAATACTTACAATACTTAGAGGTATAAGATTAGATCCTAAAGACATATTAATGCATATAAGATCAGCTAGTGAAATAGTTGAATATTGGGCATATAAACACGGAGACATAACAGTTAAACTTACTAAAGAAAACGTTAAAGAAGACTATTATCCTTTCTATCATTTCGTAGAATATAAAGCGGCAACAGAAGCACTTAAACAATTCTATATACAAGCTATAGCTAATCCATATAAGTTCCATGATGTACTAAGTGATTTAGAGAGAGAACAAGAAATGGATTTAGATGCTATTAGAGGATTAATGAATGAACTAGAAGCAGAAGCTGATGAATGGCTAGAGCTAGTTGTTAATATAACAGCTGATCCTAAATGGGCATTACGTAGTAAATACTCATATGCTATATCTTTAGAAATGATGAAGCCTTACCACAATACTTATATAGATAGAAAAGGTGGAGGCAATGGATGGAATAGAGGTTATTAATTATGTTATCACTTATTAATAGCAGAACAGTAGATTTACTACTACATAGATATGGATGTTATTTCTATGTAATTAAATGTGTCCCTAATACAGAATGTATATGTGTTAATCATACTACACATGCTGCTGATCCCAGATGTAAGAAATGTTTGGGAACTGGTAAAAAAATAAAAATTCATAAAGTGTTTGGCGCTTTAAGAGAGCTAAAAGATAGAGAAAGTAATGCAGTTGGTCATATAAACAGTACACCTAAAATAGTGTATATAAAAGGTATGTTCAGAGTAAATAAAGATGATATTGTTATAGACAACGATGAAGTATATCACGTATTATCTTTTCAACATCATAAAGGAGAAAAAGGAGAATTTGCTTTTACTAGATTAGTATGTCCTATAATTAAATCGCCTAGTGCATATCTGATTAGAAACTTTAAGGAGCTATTAAATGAACATAAATTACGAAAAAAGGGAAAGTAACTTTACCCTTGTAAGCAAATTCGACCATACTAAAAACAATATATTACTATTAGGCAAAGCAGATACATATGAGCAAAGATGCGCCGTTATTAACCCTAGAGGTAAAAAGAGTGCAGTAGATTTATATGGAATAAATAGTGAATTATATAATGCTTATTCTGCATGCATAGATGTGACTGGAGAATATAACGTATTTACAGTTAACTGTAGAACGTATCTTGATTTTTTAACAGTTATGGAATCTGTATTGCATTACAATTTTTCATATGTAGTGCCTATGGGTATTAGATTAGAAGATACATTTTATAATCCTTCATCTAAACAGTATGAGTATTATATGGACTATTTCCTTTATTTAATAGAAGAATACCAAAGCATAACAACTATTATTATGACAAACAATCATGCTAAAGATTATGATGATATAGATAAGTATTTAAGATATTGTAAAAAGTCTTTCAACGATTACTATAAACATATGGCCGCAGATAATAACAACTATGTGTTATTTGAGAAAAATGGCAGTGACATGTTATACGTGCTTAACAATTTAAAAGATGTGAAGTATGCTAATGCAGTAGTAGCAGCTCAATTATCCATTGAGAATTATACAATGTATCCTAAGAATATATCATTCGAACCTTATTACAGTTTTGATAAAAATGATATAGGCAATTATTCATTCTGCTATCACAAATATAATCATTTACTTAAATCTACATCTATTGATAATCTAGTAAACCTAAGATTGGCTAATGATGTATATAAGAATGCTTTAATAGATACTATGATAAAATGCGTATTAAGAAAACTTAATCTAGATAAGTACAAAGGTAGATTATATAATGCATATATTAAGTTGCAAATACAGAACTCTTTAGAAGTAGAATTAGATAGTATGATAGGTCTATATTTTAAGGACTATAAAATAAATAACGTAGGATTCGTTAAAACAGAAATGACATCTGGTTATATTTATATAGAGTTATCTGTTATGCCTTATGGTTTTATGGATTATATAAATGTAGTGATGGAGGTTTAAGTTATGGACCATTTTGAAGAATTACTGCAACAAAGGTTTCCTGATAAAGGGGATAGCCGATACAATGAAGTAATTATGGATATTAGAGGAATCAATGGAGGAAAAGCTACAGCTGGGGCTTCGCTAGAAGATATGTCATTTGCGGATGGTAATGCGCAAGTTAAAGACTTTTTTGAAATAGTAGGATTGATAAGTGAATCATCAATGGATGATTTGAATATACAATACATGCCATATGAAAAAGCGGCATTGCTAATAAAAGACGCAGACTTTAAAGCTTATAACACTATAGGTTATAAAGTTCATGATAGAAGACACACTGATGGTTTTTCATATAAACCAAGAGAGTCAGCTGAAATAGTTGACGATGATGAAAGACGAATAGTAGTCCGTTATACTGAACACTTTACTACAGAGGTTGATTTTTACTTCATGTCTACAAATTACGATCAAGCATGGGAGATGATGGACAGATTCGAAGATGCTATGATCAGTTATTCTAGCCATATAAGAAGGGCTGGTATATGTGAGTTTTACTTTGATCATCAATTAGACTACATACCTGAGATAGATTTCAGGGAAATTATGATTATCTTTGTAATTCGATATGTAGTAAAAACAGAAAGAAATAGAGTAATAACTAAAGAGAGCGTCAAAGATATTGACGTATATGGTAAGGTAGTTCATGAGGCAAAACTACAATCGCCATTATTAAAAAATGATTCAAATAATAAATAGAAGGAGG
>JAZOOK010000066.1:0-5922 GCA_045654965.1 Candidatus Coprovivens sp.
GGACAATTACTAGTAAAAAAGAATTAAAGTATTATATATTTTAATTCTTTTTTTATGATATAATGAAGTAGAATAGGAGGGGTTCAAATGATTGTAAAAAACCCTTATAAAGTATTAGTAAAGAATTATAGGATAATAAACTTAATATTGTTAATACCTATAATATATTTATTATTCACGTTTACCAATATTGCAACATTCTTTCAAGAGTTTACAAACGCTGATTATTATACAACTCAAACCGACTTGGCAGACTTATATGTTCCGATAGCCACGATGGTTATATCTGTTGTTACAGCGATAGTTCATTTTATAGTATGGTTGTTGCTAACACTTAAAAAGAAAAAAAATTATTATCACATAATGAGTACAGGATACTTATTAATAATGTTCTTATCATTAGTTTTTTTCTATACTTCAATGCTTAATATAGAAATGGGAAACGTAGAAAATACATTTGCTAACTTTCTAAGAGATATATCAGAACTCGTAATATATCCTATATACATATTAATTGTTATGGGCGTTGTAAATATAGTAGGACTTAATATAAAGACATTGAGATTTGATAAACATTCGGATTTAAGGATTTCTGAAGAAGATGAAGAAGACATAGAAATCAAAGTTGGAACGGATAACAACGAAACAAAAAGAAGATTCGTACATGTCGCAAGAGAATTAAAATACTATATTATCGAAAACAAAATAATATTAGCGATAATAATAGTAGCCTTGGCAGGAGCGGTTCTATTTAAAGCATTCTTAAATTACCAAGTATATAATCAAACATATAGTCAAAATAAATCCTTTGCCTTAGATAACTTTTCTTTATCAGTAAAAGAAAGTTACATAACACAACTTGATTATAGTGGAAGAGTTATAACTAAAGATAAATATTACTTAGCAATAAAAATGGGAATTCACAATCAAGGTTCAGAAACTACTATATCTAAAGATGTATTTAGAATAATGATTGGAGACGAAATAGTATATCCAAGTTATGATAAAGGATCTAGATTTGTAGATATAGGAAAACCTTATATTGGAAACAAGATCCTTGCAGGTGAAGCTCATGATTATGTATTTGTATACGAATTAACAGAAAAACAATTAAAAAGTTCTTACGAAATGCGTATCTTAAATGATTTATCAGTAGATGATAAAGGATTAACAGCTTCTTATAAAAAAATAAAAATAAGACCATTATATTTATCAGAAACACAAAAACATCCTGTTAAACAAATAAAAGATAAAATGACATTTACAGATTCTACATTAAAGAAAACAACATATACTTTAGAAAAAGTAGAAATAAGTCAAAGCTATAAGTATGCTTATGAACTTTGTTATACTGAAAGAAATTGCCATATGATAGAGGATATACTAGTTGCTTCAGGAGGCAAGGTATTAATGGTAATCAAGGATGAAATCAGCTTTGATTCTGCAACATCTTATAGTGAATTTGATGAAAAGAACTTCTATGAAGATTTTGTTACAGTAGAATACACATTTGAGGTTAAAACAGGTTATAACAAAGGAATAGTAACTCAAATAGGAAACGTAAAAGATGTTACTCCGAGTCAAATAACAGATAGAAAAATTTATGAAGTACCGGCTAATATGATGTCTTCACATAAAATAAATTTCTATATAAATATTCGAAATCAATTATATACTATAAAAGTAATGGAATAACATATTGACTTTTAAGTTTTATTGATATAAAATTAAGACATGTCGAAAGACATGCCTACATGGGGCTTTAGCCAAGCGGTAAGGCAAGGGACTGCAACTCCCTGAGCACCGGTTCAAATCCGGTAGGCCCCTCCAAATAAAAATAACTCGGTATAACCGAGTTTTTTTATTGCTATTTTTTACTTAATTTATTGTCAGTATCAAGTAAATTAGGATTCAATAAATCAACTAACTTACAATGTTCTTCATCAGCTAAAACCAAAGCCTCATGATCGATTTCTGGAAATAATTCATACAAAGGGCATCCCATCATTTCTTCAAGTCTACACTTTAATTCCATAGTCTTTTCTAAATGTAATTGAGAATTATCAAAAACCCCTTTACGTTCAGTGATATCTAACAATCTTCTCTCCACAGTAGTAAATCCAGTATCAAGACAAAACAAATCACACATCTGAACAATATTATCATAAATAGTCAAGTCAATACCTTCTAGAAAACTATTAATATAATCAAATCGTTCCTGTCCCTTAGGTAATCCACCAGCAGTATAATAAATAATATTATCAACAAAAGAATGAGTAAGACAACTTCTTGCTTCCTCTGGATAACCTTCACTAATCATATACTTATATCCAGCAATAGTATGATTAGGATGACTTATCTTTCTACCAATGTCATGTATATATCCTAAAGCTTGTGCATAATCAGCATCTATTCCTAATTTAGCAGCTATTCTACCAGCACCAATACCAACATAAATACAATGTTTAACCCATTTGTTTTCATTTTTTTCTAAATCAGAACTATTATGTATAACACTTTTAAATAATAAATCCAAAGCTTCCTTAGCACTTAACTTACCCATAGTATCTCTCCTAATCAGTATTTAAATTTAACCATAAAATAAACAAAATATCAAACCTTCTATATGATATAATGTATATAGAATAGAGTGGTAATATGTCAAACTATACATATATGACTATATCAAGTAAATCACCTATATTTAATAAAATATGTGATTATTGTGATAGGGAAATAGTCCAAGAAAACTTAACCATAAATGGTGGCACATTAAATTATTCAGGAATAATATATGATTCGGATATATTAATAATATGTTTTGATAAAACACTACCTGTAGCATTTAATTCTATAGTAGAACTAGATACTTGCATATATATCTATCAAATAGCAGTAAAAAATAATTATAAAAGACAGGGAATTGGAACAGAATTAATGCAAAGAGCAATCTCTATTGCAAAAACGAAAAAAAAGGCTATTACAGCCCACGTAAGAGACTATAACGAAGCGTCAAACCATCTATTCCAAAAACTAGCATTTAATGCAGTAGAGCCTGGTTCAAACACTTTATACGTTTTAGAAACAAAAAAACATACACCAGGAAAAAATAGAAGAGGTACAACATGAAAAAAAGACAAAAAAAATTCATCAGAAGATTAATAATAATATTATTAATACTAGGATATTATTATATAAAAGATAATCAAGAATCATATTCTAAACCAGACGAACCCAAAAACAAAATACAACAAGTATCTACCGATCTTAGTATTCACTATATAGATGTAGGTCAAGCCGATAGTATTCTTATTCAAAATAAAGAATACAATATGTTAATAGATGGTGGTAATAATGAAGATGGACCACTATTAGTTAAATATATAAAAGAAAAATTAAATATAAATAAACTAGATTATGTAGTAGGTACGCATCCACATGAAGACCATATAGGCGGATTAGATGACGTAATCAATAATATTAATGTAAAAGAAGTATATCTACCAGAAGCAATGACTACAACAAAGACATTTGAAGATGTTCTAGATGCAATAGCTAATAATAACTTAGAAATAACAGTGCCAACAATCGGAGAAAAATTTACATTAGGAGAAATGGAATTCGAAGTACTCTATACAGGTACAGGAAAAAAAGATTTAAATGAAGCATCTATAATTTTAAAGATGAACTTCGGTAATCACTCATATCTATTTACAGGAGACACTACCGAAGAAGTAGAAAAGACTATTTTAGATAAAGATATTAACATAGATATTCTTAAAGTAGCACATCATGGTTCTAAGTATAGTAGTTGTAATGAATTCCTTAATATAGCAACTCCTACACACGCAATAATAAGTGTAGGAGAAGATAATAGTTATGGACATCCAGAACCAGAAACTTTAACAAGACTAAAAAAACATACTAATAATATCTATATAACAAAAGATCTAGGTACAATAATATTAACTAGCGATGGTACTAATATCAAAATAGATAATATAAAAACAAATACAAATGGGTAGGGGGATTATATGAAATATGCAGTAGATAGAATAGAAAAAAACATTGCTATATTAGAATCATTAAGTGATAAAACAAGAAAAGAAGTTCTTCTTGATGTACTTCCATTAAACATAAAAGAAGGAACAATCCTTACTTATGAAAATGAAGTTTATAAAAAGGATGAAGTACTAGAACAAGAAAGAAGAACTTCTATTCAAAATAAATTTAATATGTTAAAGAAAAAAGTGGATAACAATTAAGTTATCCACTTTATTTATTTTATTAAGCTAATTTAGTTCCACAATTTCCACAGAAGTTAGCTCCATTAGTAGGAGTACCACAGTTAGGACAGAAGTTAGGAACAGCTCCACCAGTAGCAGCTACAACACCAGCTTGAGGTGCAGCAGTAGCAGCTTGAGCTTGAACGTTTTGATTAGCAGCACCCATTAATCCAGCACCAGCATTAGTAGCTAGATTCATACCAGCAAATCCCATCATAGCTCCGTTAGCATTACCAGCAGCAGTAGTTAAAGCTTCAGCAGAAGCAGTAGCCATTAAACCTGATTGTAACTTAGCATCAGAGAAAATAGTAGCATCATCAATTTTATTGATACGAGCCATACTTTCATCAGTAACATTGATATCACCCATAGCAACATCAGTTACGATAATACCATATTTAGCTTTCCATGTAGGACTTAAGATTTCGTTCATTTTATCAGAAATATCTGATCCATACATTTGCATATCACCAAATGATACTTTTTTAAGTCTCATAACTTCAGCGATAGCTTTAGAAATTTGTTCTACGAATTCATTTTTAAATTGACTTCCAACAACTTCATCAAATCTTACTTGATCTTTAGCGTTAGCTCCTAAAATATTACCAACTAAAGCAACTGGATCATCAACTTTATATGCATATTCTCCGAAGAATGTAACTTCGATCATACCATATTTTTCATCAGTGATTTTTTTAGGTTGTGCTGAACCAAATTTATTACCAGTTACATTTAATAAATTAACATAGTAAACTCTTTGATCTCTAGCAGCTTGTCCACCATAAGTAATACGGCTTCCTAAAGTTTTGATAGAATCAAGAATCCCTTGTCCTAAACCACCATGGAAAATAGTAGGTTCAGTACCAGAATCATAAATGAATTCACCTGGTTCAGAAGTAAATTCTTTTACGGCACCATTATCGACAAGCATCATAGCCCATCCTTGTGGAACAGCAATTTTACTACCATTAGTAATTACACCTTCAGTAGGATTACTATTTCCTTCACCGTGAGTAACAATTCCTCTCACCATTAGTACATTATTATCAACTGTAGGACAAGTGACAAACTCTTTAAATTGATCGCCAACAACACTACCAGCTGAGTTAGTTAAAGCTTTTATTAAACCCATTTTCATTACCTCCTAGTTTAATCTTTAACCTAGATTACGCAAATAATCTACATTTCTAAATTAATTATATAATTCATTAAATAGTAATGCAAGAAAACTTTTATTTATGTATACACTTTCTTTTACTTAAATCAATTAGTAATACGGTACTTTATGACTAATTAATTGTGTTGATAAACACCTTAATTTTTGTTATTATATATATAATAAAGGGTGATTGGAATGGATAAGAAAATTACGATACTAGTTTGTTTTTTTTCTGCTTTAACTTTAATATCTTCAGTAGTTTCATCTGCCCTAATATTCTATAGTGAACAGGCTAGAACAGAAGCTAATAGTAATAAAGTTCTAGCAACAAACAATGTATATAAAAGTACATCTATAGTTTATAACCAAAACAATACTTTTAATTTATCAGGATTAAAACCTGGTAATAACTATACACATACATTTAGTATTACAAATAATAATTCTAATACTATTAAATATAAAATAGAGTGGCAT
>JAZOOK010000067.1:0-2342 GCA_045654965.1 Candidatus Coprovivens sp.
GAAACAACTTATAAGTTCTATATTAAATGAAGTAGCAGACAATAGAGAAATATTTGCTCAAGTAAACTCTTTATTAAAAAGAGAATTATTTATGAACGATCAACAATTAAAACAAGAAAAAGAAAACATAAAATTATATGACGAACATGCAGTAATAAAAGGTAAATTAATTGATTTATCAGGAAAAAATGCATTAACAAGAGATATGTTTGTTCTAGATCGTAGTGGTAAAATAGAATATAAAAAAGAAGATGGTACTTTAAAAGATATAACTAAAGATGAAGACCTTTGTACTATAATATATGCATTATTTTATGACAGAGTATTTAAAATGGATATGGAAGAATATTTAGATAAAGTAATCAATAATAATATGTCAGTAGAATTTGCTCCAAATATGGATCCGGCAAAAAAGTTTATATTTTTAGCAAAAATGAAACTAGTAGCTGCAGATAGAGGAATAAAAATATTAAATACTTTCCAAGAATTACAAAATATAAATTCACTAAATGTAACAATGGTAAATAAGTTTTTTACATTTAACGATTTAAAAACACTTTTAGAAAGATATGATTATACTCCATTAGATCCAGAAGATATACGTAGTAAATACGTAGTTATTGATAAGAAAACTAATCAAAATATTAAAGATGTTACTATAATTAATGGAGTAAAAGTAGCATATATGTGGCTATCTACTTATCAACATAGATTTGTAGATGAAAGTATACCTGGTATGTCAGACTCATTTAGTGACACTAATGAAGAGTTATTTAATGAATTAATGGGAATATTGATTGATAATATCGAGAAAAAAGGAGAAATGGATATAAGAGGTATATATTCATACGCTAGCAAACATAAAAACTCTAGAATGTTAAAGATTATAGAAATAATACTTCGTAATCCAGAGTCATATGAAAACATGTATTCTTTTGTTTCTGCTAGAACTCAAGAAAGAGCACTTCAAGTCCAAAAAGAAAGATCATATATAGAAGAACAAGCTAGAAACTATACTGATATTATAACGGATATAAGTGTCGAAGAAATATTCTCAAGACATAAAAGATAAAAAAAGATTCAGCCAAACTGAATCTTTTTACATTTTAACAAGTATAACCCCTATAACAATAAGTATACCTATAATTAATTTCTTTAAGAATGTCTTTCTATCTCTATTAAATACTAATTCTACAATAGAATTTAGAATAGATGTTAATGCTAAGAAACTAGCTACTATAACAACATTACCTAATTCATAAGCTTTAACAGAACTAATTAACATTAAACACCACATTACTGCAGAGAACATAAACAATTTTTTATCATATCTATTAAATTCTTTTTTTAATTCTTTAAATTTAACTCTATTAAATAATGCTATAAAACAAAATGGAATACCTACAGTAAAGAAAGTATATATAGCTACATTAAATTCACTAGATATATTCATATTTATAAGCATTGCTATAGCAAATAATAAATTTGATATAACACACATTATAAAGTATTTATTAAATCTAAATTTACCTTTATTAAAAGCAAGTAATAAGTTAGCAATAATAATTATTCCAGCACCAATAAGTCTATGTATAACTAACTCATGTTTCATAAATACAATACCAAATATTATTATAAATACAGTAGATAATTGTTTTAACATACTAAATGTAGATGGTTCTAATCCATATCTAGCTTCTATATTTAATCTATCAGTAACTGCATATATAATACATACAATACCTAGTATTAAATAGGTAAGTGGATTTATACTAAATTCTAAGTTAAAGAATGGTATAAAAACTAAAGCAAATAATGCAGTAAATCCTTCTAACAATAAAGTTAAATAGGTAGCATTCTTCATCTTTCTATTAGCTTTCTTAAAGCATTGTGAGAATAATACCGCACTTACTAAGTATAATGCAGTCCAAAACTGCCATTTATCTAACATAATCAACACCTTCTATCATATATAACTATATCAAATATGTTATAATAAGCCAAGAGAGAAGATACTGGAATGTATCTGCAATGAGTCTCAGTATATTATATATATGGTAGTGCAGATAACCTTAATATATATAGACTCGTCTATATGATGAAATTATTATATAATTTCATCATATTATCAATTAATTCTTCTCTCTATTTTTAGGTGATAACTATGTTTAACAAGTATATAGATGATGACAATAAATGGATAGAGTTCTTAAATAGTAGATTAGAAACTAACTATGATACATTAAAAGAAAAAGAAGTACTAAAAGAATTCATAGAATTCAAAAAGTATAAAGAAATAACTACTAAATTAAAAGATAATAATTAAATATTTTCTACTCCTA
>JAZOOK010000068.1:0-4495 GCA_045654965.1 Candidatus Coprovivens sp.
AATAACAAAGTAAATCCTACGCCTATACTAATTGAAAACAATAAATAATCAAACCCTAAGAAACAAATAAGTACATAGAAAATCAATCCAAGTATCTTTACTACAGGATTTAATCTATGTACTATAGATTCTTCACCATTATATGAATAGTCTAATTTATTGAACATTTCTATATAATTCCTTTATTAATTCTTTAATATCAGTATATTCTAATATATTATGTCCACACTCTTGTGCATACTTAGTAAATTCAACTATCTTAGGCATTTCTACATATTTATATAATTTATTATCATAGAATATTTCCTTACCACCGCTAATAACTAACTTGCCCTTGTTAATAACATGTATTTTATCAACAAGATCAAACATAGCACTTAAATCTTTAGTAAGTAATATAATTGTCTTATTAAACTTATTCTTTAACTTTAGAAATAATTTTCTAAAATATTCTCTCTCTTTAAATAATAAACCTTTATCAAAGTCTTCTAATATTAAAACGCTTGGATTATAACTCATAGCACTTGCTAACATAATCTTTTTCTTTTCTGTATAAGATAATGTATTAGGATCTCTATCTAAATATTCTTCCCCTATTCCAACTATCTTTAAAGAATCAACTACATGTTTGGTTACATTACTTGCTTTATATCCAAAATTCTTCATAGTTTGTTTAATCTCTTCTTTTACTGTCTTACCAATAAACTCTTCATTAGTATTATAAACAAAACCAATCTTTTTTCTTAATTCATTAACATTACTTATATGACTAGTTCTTTTAACTATCATATCATCTATTCTAAGTTCTCCCTTTGTTGGTCTTTTAATTGCCATAATAAGTTTCCCTATTATGCTTAAATCATCATTTAAAAAACCAACAATACTACCTTGTTTAATAACTAAATTAACATCATCTAAATATTTCTTTTCTGATGAAGATTTAGGATTTTCTATATAACATAATTTATTAAAAACTATTTCCATAAATTCTTCACCAACCCTTCCTTATTTAAATATGTTTTATTAATTAAACCATATAATTCTAATTGAATAGATAAATCTAACATAAACGGCAAAGAAAAACCTAATCTCTTAAGAATCTTTTCATTCTTAAGTACATCTAAAGTCTTACCATCTATAGCATTTATTCCATTAAATAAACATAAAGTATAATCAGTATATAAAGTATCTTCTAAATTAGAAGTAACATTTATTAACATAATCTTTTTACTATTTAAATAGTTAAGTAGTAATATTTTAGTTCTAGTATCTAAATCTATTAATAAGTCATCCAAAGCTAAATAACTTGGTTCCATTAAAGCATAAGATAAAATCTTTATTAAAGTTCTATCATTAACAGATAAATTAATAAGTGACTTATTTAACATTTTATTAATACCAAAGAAATCATTTAATTCACTTAATTTTTCTTTTATTATCTTAGGATTAACATTTGAATGTTCTAACGAGTATCTTAATTCATCCTTTACTACTTCAGTTAAAAATGGAGTGTCTCTATATATTACGGCAATACATCTTCTTAAAACATCAAAATTATCAGGAGAGACATCTATTCCATTTACTATTAATTCACCTTTAAAGGGAACTTCCCCATTTAGTACACGTAATAGTGTAGTTTTACCACTACCAGAAGTCCCTATAATACTCAAAGTTGCTCCTTTTCTTAAAAAGAAATTAACATCTTTAAATACTTCATGTTGATTATCATAGGATACTTGTAAATTTTTAATTCTTATATTGCCCATAACAGTCACCCACTTGCTTGTTTATTATACATAAAAAACGCAAAAAAGAAAGTGTTTAAAACACTTTTCTCTTATTAATTTTTAAATTTTTTTATACCTGGTATAAAATCTATTTATACCTATTTATATTTTGCTATTTTTACAGCCTTTTTCTTTTCTAAACTTTTCTTAACATCAAGTATCCTTTGATTACTAGAACCTCTAAATTGAACCTCAAAACTTTTTAAGTCCATAACAAACTTACCATCAACTAATACATCTATTTGTTCTAATGCTTTCATAAAGATATCACTCTTATCGGCAAGTATCATCAACTCTTCAAATGTATATCCAGTATATACCCACACATTCATTCCTTTTTCATGTACATAAGAAGCTAACTCATATAAAGCTTCTACTTGCATCATAGGATCCCCACCAGAGAAAGTTACTCCTGTTTGATATTCCAACTCATCAATTTGTTTCTTCATTGTTTTCAAAGAAACTTCTACGCCAGCTTTAAAATCATGTGTTTCAGGATTATGACATCCAGGACAATTATGAGAACAGCCTTGGAACCATATTACACTTCTTATACCTTCTCCATCAACAATACTGTCTGTTTGTATATCTTTAGTCGCAAATCTTGCATAACCTTTTCTCATCTCTACCACTCATCTCTACCACCATAATTATATCACAAAAAAAAAGAAGTATTACTACTTCTAATTACCGTATTCTTGCAATCTTCCATTATATATTACGTTTAGATTATCAATTTCTTTAAAATCTTCCGGCTTTATAATTTCAGGTAAAGCACATATATTAGATTCTTCTAACACATATTTTACAAACTCTGCACAATAAAATGACTTCTCTCTTTTTACTTTATAATTTATCAATACAGCAGCCAATCCTAAAATATTATAATCATAATCTAATCTATTATTTTGAATATCTCTTATAACTTCAACAACTTTATCGTACTGATCTTCTTTAACAGTTAAAGAATAAACCATAGCTTTAGTTTTTTGAAATCTTTTAAATGTTCCTTTATCTAGTCCTTCATGCACAAATCCACCCCAAAATGGATTATAAGCATTAAGTCTACCAAAACTATACATTTCTTTTAAGTCGGAATCCAACGCAATAGATACATGCGAAAATTCCCTTCTAGTATAAATCCTAATTATCTTCGCAAGGATAGTCCCAGTATAAGTAAGTACAATATATATTTTCTTCATAACTTCACCTACTACTATATCTAAATTATATCACATGAAATATTAAGAAAAAAACACTTTATACAAAAAAGAATAACCCTTTAACACTTTTTCAAAAAATCTACAACTTCTTCTATACTTTCCTTAGGTGTTGAAGCACCTGCCATAACTCCAACTTTTTTAAAATTAGACATAGAATCATCTAACTCACTTACAGTTTCAATTATATAAGTATTATTACATTTATCTTTAGCTAATTCATATAACTTTTTAGTATTAGAACTATTCTTACCACCAATTATTATCATAGCATCAACTTCTTCAGCCAATTTACCAGTTTCCTTTTGTCTTAACTCTGTAGCACTACAAATAGTATTATCTACCTTTATAACATATTCGTCTAACTCTACAATCAACAATTCTACCAATTGATCAAATTTAGCCATAGAAAACGTAGTTTGTGAAATAATAGCCAATTCTTTTTTTGATGACTTTTTAAATTTATTAACAACTTCACTTATATCTTCTTTATTTTCAAGAATAATACTATCCTTACCACAAAAACTAATAGTACCAATAGCTTCTGGATGATCTTTTTGTGCAATAAGTACAGTAAAATAACCTTCATCTACTAACTTAATTGCTTTCTCATGTATTCTTAAGACATTAGGACAAGTTAAATCAAATATTTCCAATTTCTTCTTTTTGGCTACTTCATACACTTCTTTTGCTACACCATGTGCACGAATAATAACTCTACTTCCTTCTTCAACTTCATCTAATGATTCAATAAATATCAAACCCTTTGATTCTAATTTATCAACAACCTGTTTATTATGTACTAATTCACCTAAACAATAAGTTTTCTTCTTATCATCTAACAATCTATCAGACTTAGTAACTGAATTAATAACACCACCGCAAAATCCGGCTAACTTTCCTACTATAATTTCCATATAATCACTTCCTATTTAATTATAACACTAAAAAAGTAGATATCTCTATCTACTCTTCTTCTTGAATCATTCTTTTTTTATCTTTATCAATTATTATTAAAATAGTTTCCCCATCCTTAGTATACATTTGATTCTCTCTTGCATATCTAGCTCTATACTCAGGATCTTGTAATTTAATTACTTGACTATTAAGTGAGGCTTCTTCTTCTAATAATTCAATATATTTACTATTTAATTCTTCTGTCTGTCTTTTATTTTCAAATACTTGTTGTAAATCGCCAAATACAGTAGCAACTAAAACAACAGCAACAGCAATAACAAAAAAGAAAGCAACGCCTAATCTACCAGTATTATTATTCTTAGTAACTTTTTTTGCTACTTTTTTATTAGAAGTTTTACTAACTTGTTTACTTTTTGCAGACTTATTACTCATATAGAAACCTCCTTATTATCATAAGTATACCACAATAATCCAATAATAATAAAGGAATCTACTTTTGTTTACGTTCCTTAACAAGAAATAATATATATCCTACTAACATAAATAAAATATTATAAATATGTAAAATAC
>JAZOOK010000069.1:0-7774 GCA_045654965.1 Candidatus Coprovivens sp.
TTCCTCTTTTATATCATCTTTAAGTTTATCTAAAGCATCTTCAACTTCTTCATCATGACAATGACAATCTTTTCCCTCTTGGCAACCGCAATCACAATCATCATCACAAGCACACTCGCAAGAACTTTCATTATCTTTAACATCACTAGGTAGTGCTAAATTTAAAATAATACCAACGATAGAAGCTAAAGTCATACCAGATATAGTGATAGACATATCTCCATTAGCGAATGCTATAACAGCACCACCAAGTCCTAAAACTAACATAGAAGAAGCAACAATAACATTCTTAGAATCATCAAAATTAACTCTATTACTAATTAATACCTTTAATCCATTAACTGCTATAAATCCATAAAGTAGTAATGATACACCACCTAATACAGCACTAGGTATAGTAGATACTAAAGCAGTAAACTTACCTAAGAAACCAATAGCAATAGCTATAACAGCAGCCAATGCAATAACTTTAATAGAAGCAACTTTACTCATACCAACTACTGAAGTATTTTCTCCATAAGTAGTATTAGCAGGTCCTCCTAAGAAACCACCAACTAAAGTAGCAACACCATCACCTAATAATGTTCTATCTAATCCCGGATCATTAATTAAATCTCTACCAATAATATTACTTAAAGATTTATGATCTCCAATATGTTCACATATAGTAACTAATGCAATAGGAGCAATAGTTAGTAATGCACCAAAACTAATTTTATAATCTATAAATGGTAATACAAACTCTGGCATAGCGAAGAAACTAGCTTGTCCAACAGCAGTAAAGTCTACCATACCAAGTATTACAGCTAATATATAACCTGATAATATTCCTATTAAGAAAGGAATAACTTTTAAGAATCCTTTTGCTCTAGTCATTACAACAGCAGTAACTAAGAATGAAACAAGTGCAACTAGTACAACTTTCCAATCAAATACAGTACCTTCAGCTAAACCAATTTGACCTATAGCAGAAGGAGCTAATCCTAAACCAATAATAATTATCATAGGTCCAATTACTACTGGAGGTAATATCTTGTCTAACCAAGCTTTACCAGCAAATTTAATAATAAATGATACTAGAATATATATTAAACCAACAACCATAATTCCAGTCATAGCACCACTAATACCACCTTTTAAATATGCAGCAGCAAGTGGAGTAATAAAGGCAAATGAACTACCTAAATAAACTGGTGATTTACCTTTAGTACATAACAGATATAATAATGTACCAATACCTGATGTAACTAATGCAACTGGTATAGTAAGTACTGTTGCTCCAGCAGCAGCATTAACTAATATAGGAACTAATATAGTAGCCCCAAACATTGCAAATACATGTTGCAATGCAAGAATTATCCACTTCCCAGTAGGTGGACATTCATCGATGTCATATAACATCTTTTTCTTTTCCATAAAATCCTCCTTCAAAGTGTAGTATTTTTATACAAAAAAAGAAGATATTAAAAATAAATATCTTCTAACTTGAATAAATAATAAATGATAAAGTAGGGAAAACTACTCCAGTACTAATAGTAATACTATTTGTTGGTTTGTGTACTAAGTTGTTTTTTCTTACTTTAACCATATGTCTACACCCTTTATAAAAGGATAATATATGTGGATTAAAAAATCAAGATATATTTATGTGGATTTTTATGTAAATAAATATCTATCTTGTGGAATATTATTAATTGTAAGTTTATAATTAAATTAATAAGATATTATTAGAGGTGAATTTTATGATTAATATCAAAATAGATTCAAGAAAGATTAAACCAGGGGATACATTTGTAGCAATCCCTGGAGCTACAGTAGATGGTCATGACTTCATAGAAAAAGCTATTGAAGCAGGTGCTACTAAAGTAGTAGTAGAAAAGGATGTAGAATGTAGCGTAGAAAAGTTATTAGTAGATAACACTAATGAATGGTTAACTAACCATATAGCTGATACTTATTCAAATACAATAAATGAAATGAATATAATAGGTATTACAGGTACTAATGGTAAAACTACTACTGCATATCTTACATATCAAATGTTAAATAAGTTAGGAAGTAAAACAGCATATATAGGTACAATAGGTTTCTATTTACCAGATGAAGACTTTATTGAACTACCTAATACAACACCTAATATATTAGACTTATATGAATTATTCTTAAGTGCTAAAGAAAAAGGTTGTAAGAATGTAATTATGGAAGTTAGTTCACATGCATTACATCAAGAAAGAGTAAAAGGAATAGAATATAAAGTAGCAGGATTTACAAATCTTACTCAAGATCATTTAGATTATCATGAAACTATGGATAACTATTTAGCTGCTAAACAATTAATATTAAAACAACTAACAGGTCCTATGATAGTTAATATAGATGATCCATGTGGTAATAAATGGTTATCAGTATATGATAATTGTAAAGACTTAGGTAAGAATGCTAATAATTATAATATAGTATCTTACGAAGATAGTCATAAAGGTACATTAATTAACTTTAAAGTAGATGGAATCTCTTATGAAGTAGAAACAAATCTACGTAGTACATTTAATGTATATAATTATCTTACTGCACTTTCTTTCATAAATAACTTAGGATACAAAGTAGAAGAAATAATAGCTATAACAAGTTCTATCTATCCTCCAAAAGGAAGATGTGAACAAATTAAAGTAAAAGAAGGAGAAGCTGTTGTAGACTATGCACATACTCCAGATGCAGTAGAAAAGATTATTAATGCCTTTACTGAAAACAAAAAAGGTAGAGTAATTACTATTGTAGGTTGTGGTGGAGATAGAGATCCTAAGAAAAGACCTATAATGGGGAGAATTGCAGCTGAAAAATCTGATTATGTAGTATTCACATCTGACAATCCTCGTACAGAAGATCCACAAGCTATTATGAATGATATTCTAGCTGGTGTAACAACAAGTAATTACGAAGTAGAATTAGATAGAAGAGAAGCTATTAAAAAAGCTTTAGATATGCTAAATAAAGACGATGTAGTACTTATTTTAGGTAAAGGACATGAAGATTATCAAATAATTGGTAGAGAAAAAATACACTTAGATGATGCTGAAGAAGTAAGAAAATACATTGAAGAGCATAAATAATAGCGTATAACACGCAAAAAATCATAAAAAAAGTAAAAAAAGTAGGCAAAAACACTTGCATTTTAGTTAAAAGTGAGTATAATTAAAGATGCCTACTGATTTTGCGGGTGTAGTTTAATGGTAGAGCTTCAGCCTTCCAAGCTGATAACGTGGGTTCGATTCCCATCACCCGCTCCATTAAAAAATTAACTCAGAGTAATCTGAGTTTTTTTGTGTCTAAATCTATAATCAAACCCAGTTATCAGTCTTAATATAACTAAGATAATTCTTGCAGTCCGATAACTATCAAGATAAAATATATATGTAAGTATATGGAGGTATTAACTATGAAAGAAACATTTGAATATCTATATAGTTTTAAATATAACAATAAAGATTATATTTACTTAATATCAAAAAAATATCCATTTTATTTTATGGAATATAATTCATCTACTAATAAACTTGAGTATCCTGACATAAATACATTCCAAGAACTCTATACTAAATTTTATTCTAATGAAAACATAGTTTCATTTGATATAAAGTCTGAATTAAAAAGAATAAAAGAAATACTAAGTAAGAGAAAATTTGATGTTACACCTTTAGTAAAAACTACAAGTGGACTAGTTTCAGTAGCATTAGTTTTATCTATGTGTGGATGTACACAAACAAATGAGACAACTCCTCCAAGTACTACAGAAAGTACTGCTATAGTAGAAACTATAGATAAAAAACAAGAAATAAAAGATTACTTTAGTAGTTATGAAATGGACGTATTACCCAAAGAATATGATGGTAATGATTATATATTTGTTAATAGTTTTAATAATAGTAATAACAAACGACAAACAACAATTCATACATTTGAAGATTTTAGAAAATTTACTAATCTTAATTTCATTCCTACTTGGGATGATGTAATTAAAGCATTCCAAGACAATCAAAATATTGATACTGAAAAAAAGACTATTATTCTAGAAGCTATTAACAACTTAAGACCAAAAGAAGAACTAAAAGAAATGGATCTAAGTGTTTTATATATAAATGCTAAGAGAATGAAATTCAACTATCTAACTTCACAAGAGATAATAAATTCAACAAATAAAGATTCTGCATATGCATTTTTTGATTCTACTTCAGGAATTATTACTTTACCAAGTGATAAACCATTAGAAAAGTTTGAATTTATTCATGAAGTATTAGGTCATGGAGCACTTGCTTATAGAGAAGAAACAGAAGACTCTTTAATTATATTTGATTGTACTAATCACATAATGTTATTAAATGATAATAGATATACGGGTTATTCATTAGGTATTATGATTAGTGAGGGTGGAGCCAACATGATAGCTCACTTAGCTACTGATGATTATAGTGTTAGTATATTCTATGAATTATTTGAAGAAGAATTAAGAGTAATTGCTAATCTATGTAATATATCTATTGGAGAATTATTTAATCATAAAGGAATTAGTTTATATGATTTAATGTATCAAAATGGAATTAATACACCAGTAGAATATATATTTAAAATGGATGGTATTTGCAAAGGTCAATTATATTGTGAATTTTCATATCTAATGGAAAGATTATTAGTTGATGCAACAGAAGAAAAATTACTTAATGCAAGTGAAGTACAACAAGAAGAAATTATAAACTCAACAATAGCAATAATAATGGATAGTTATTTTAAAGATAAAGAAGAATTAAGTTTTGATTATGTTGGTGGTACATTAAATTATAACTTCGAAGATAGTGCCAGTCAGTACGAAGCTAACATGAATAAACTAAGAGGCAATAAATAAAAGACTCAATTTGAGTCTTTTTTTAATACTAAACTTCTAGCAGTATCATAAATATCAGTAGGAGAGTGAAACTCTACATTCTGATAACCCTCTTCATTTACTAAGAAAGATAAATGTTGTCCTTGTCTTAAATCATGTAAGTCATTAGCTATAATATAATCCATATTATTCTTTATACATAATTTTCTAGCTACTTCCATTAAATGCTCTTTAGGAACATTCTCAAGTAACTTAAACCCAATTAATATAGCATCCTTATACCATTCTCTTAAATGAGAAATTAACTTAGTAGTCAAAGTAAGTTTAACAGTTAAATTAGGTTCATAACTACTTATCTTAGTATCATCATTAACCTTACAATCAGGATCAGTTAAGATACTTAATATTTCCTCTCTAGTAGTCTTACCATCATGAATAGCTTTTGCTAACTCAGTAGCTAAATCTTCCATTCTAAAAGAGAATTCTGGTTTATAATCTCCAACGGCAGAAGAATGTATTACCATATTATAACTATCTCTAGATTCGTTCTCTAATGCATTATACATATCTTCCGTAGTTTCAATAGGGACTCCTTTTAAATTAGGATTATCAGCTAACCCATATCTTTCAAATAAACCGCTTCTAAATACACTTCTAGTAGCGATTAATGTTACTTGAGCACCTTCCTCTAAAAAATGTTTACTTAGTTCAATACCAAGTCTTCCAGTAGACATATTAGTTATCTTCATAACTTCATCTATATATTCATTAGTTGGTCCTGCAGTAATTAAAATTCTTTTATTTTTCATATTTTTTCCTTCCTTTCACTTGTATTATAAGAAAGTTGCAAATATAATAAAAATATATATTGCTTATGTGCAACATAAGGAGTGATTATATGAATATAAATTTTGAATTATACAAAGTATTCTACGAAGTAGCTAATGAAAAGAGTATATCTAAAGGAGCAGAGAAGTTACTAATAAGTCAACCAGCAGTAACTCAATCTATTAAAACATTAGAATCAGAACTAGGTGGACAATTATTTATAAGAACACCTAAAGGAGTAATTCTAACAGAAGAAGGACAAGTACTTTATAACTATATAAGTGAAGGTATGAGATACTTCATAAATGGTTCAAACAAGTTTACTTCACTTAAAGAATTAGACAGTGGTAATATTAATATCGGAGCAACAACAATTATTTCAGAACAATACTTAATGCCATACCTAAAAGAATTTCATAATATATATCCAAATATTAATATAAACATAATAAATGATCTAACAGATAACTTAATTAAAAAACTACGTAATGGAGACATAGACATACTTATTGTGTCTATAAATAACGAAGATAATATAAAAGACTTAGATATAATTCCTATAACAAATCTACATGATATATTTGTAGGTAATATAAAGTACAAAGAAAAACAAATAACAAACATACTTAATGAAGATTTATTACTACAAAAGTATCCATCAGTAACTAGAACTAATTTCAATAATTATTTAAAGTCTCAAGAATTATCATACATTCCAAAAATGGAAGTAGTAAGTCATTCATTACTAACTAGTCTAGTAGAAAATGGTTTTGGTATAGGACTACTTACTAAAGAATTTATATCTTCTAAATTAAACAATACATTATTTGAAATAAAAACAGATATAAAAATACCAACAAGAAAACTAGTATATGCTACTAAATCAAATAGTGTACCATCATTTACAACTACTAAGTTTATTGAGTTGTTGAAATAAAAAGTTCATGGCAATGAACTTTTTTATATGTTAAAATTATAATAGGTGATAGTATGATAGAAGAACAAGATAATAATACATATATTCTAGATTACATTGATACAGAAGAATATGGTAAAATAGCTCACTTTTTTTCAATTAATGAAGGAAACTATTATTGTAGAGCAGTAATAGTTGAAGATAAAACTTTTTTTGAAAGATTATCAATAGATGAAGAAAATGAATTATTAGAAAAAATTACAGAAGAGACTACATACTATGAGAATTAAGTTAGATGAACAATATCTAAATTCTATCAAAAGTCATATAATTAGAAAATTTAACTTATCACCAGAAATAATCAAAAGAATGAATGAAGGAAGTTTTGAACTATATGTTGAAAACTTACAAGAACAACAAAATGCTTTGATGCAAAGTCGAACAAATGAAATAGCTATAGATAAACAGTTTTGTACATTCGATCAAAATGGTAATGTAACAGGTTTTCAACCGCATCTAAAAAGACTGATTATTAGTCAATTAGGTCATGAACTATTACATGCAGCATCCAAAGGAAATAACATAAGTGGAATAAAAGGTTTAAATAAAACAAATAATACCGGACTAAATGAAGGTATAACTCAAATGTTTACTGAAGACATATTTGGGTATGTAGTAAGTCCATTTACTGATGGATATACTGATTATAAAAAAATAGCAAAAATGATTAGAGTATGTATTGGAGATGAACCATTCAAAAAAAGTTATTTTAATCACACTAATGATTTAGAAGTAGCATGTAATAAAATGGCTAACTCCCAAACATTCTTTGAAGATTTAAATAGAGCATTAACGGATTTGTATTTATTAAAAAGAAGTACTAAAACTACCAACAAAAAGAAAGCAGATATATTAAAAAGCGTATATAACGATCGTATAAAAGTGTGTCTTGCCAATGTCATAATTAATATAGTTATTCCAAAGATGAGAACATTAAAAACTGAAGATGAAAAGAAACAACTTATAAGTTCTATATTAAATGAAGTAGCAGACAATAGAGAAATATTTGCTCAAGTAAACTCTTTATTAAAAAGAGAATTATTTATGAACGATCAACAATTAAAACAAGAAAAAGAAAACATAAAATTATATGA
>JAZOOK010000070.1:0-2046 GCA_045654965.1 Candidatus Coprovivens sp.
CATGAGTTTCACCAATTTTATGAATGTTACCACCTAAAAATAGGATACGCTCAGTTGTTGTTGTTTTACCAGCATCAATGTGAGCCATAATACCTAAATTACGTGTTTTTTCTAATGATACATCACGTGCCATAAGTGTTCTCCCTTCTTACCATCTATAGTGAGCATAAGCTTTATTAGCTTCTGCCATCTTATGAGTGTCTTCACGTTTTTTAACTGCTCCACCTACACCATTTGATGCATCGATGATTTCAGCAGCTAAATTTTCTGCCATACCTTTTCCATTTCTGTTTTTAGCATATTGAATTAACCATCTTAAAGTTAAAGCGTTAGCTCTATCTTCTCTAACTTCCATTGGTACAGAATAGTTACTTCCACCAATTCTTCTACTCTTTATTTCTAAAGCTGGTTTAATGTTTTCAAATGCTTGATTTAAAACTTCAAGTGGATCTTTGTTTGTTTTTTCTTTTACTATATCAAGAGCATTATATAATATTTTTTGAGCAGTACCTTTTTTTCCATCTAACATGATTCCGTTGATTAACTTAGTAACCATTTTAGAATTGTATATTGGATCTGCTAAAACATCTCTTTTTATTGCTTGTCTTTTACGCATGTTATATTTCTCCTTTCGTAATATTTATTAATTGTATTTAATTATTTATTTTTTGGTCTCTTAGTTCCGTATTTACTTCTACCTTGTCTTCTCTTATCAATACCAGCAGTATCTAAAGTACCACGTACAATATGATAACGAACACCGATTAAATCTTTAACACGGCCACCACGTATTAATACAACGCTATGTTCTTGTAAATTGTGTCCTTCTCCTGGAATATAAGTATCAACTTCTCTTCCGTTTGATAATCTAACACGTGCATATTTTCTTAATGCTGAGTTAGGTTTCTTTGGAGTACGAGTACCAACCTTAGTACAAACACCTCTTTTTTGTGGACTATTTTGTACAGTAGATTTTCTTTCTTTACTGTTGAATCCAACATTTAAAACAGGACTCTTACTTTTTTTAGTTTTGTCTTTTCTGTTTTTTCTAACTAATTGATTAATAGTTGTCATATATGTCCTCCTCTCATATACACACATCCTGGTGTATCGAATAATCCTTTAAATTAAGTTCTACCTAGGCAGAACCTCAACTTAAAATGCATCAATAATATAACATTTTCAATATATAAAGTCAATAATAAATACACTAAAATACAAAAAAAATAATAGGTCTACCCTATTATTTAAAATCCCAATAATATTTACTAGTATATCTCTTACAATTTAAATAAGAATCGATAATATATTCATCTTTTTCATCATCGTAATAAACAACTGTAATTCCCTCGCATGTATCATCATCAATAATAGTTGAATCAACATAACCTTCTTCTTTTAATGTTTCTAAATTAATAATTAATTTATTACTTTTAGTAGTATAAATACCTTTATCTTTAACATATCTTAATGCTCTTTCAGTTATAGAATTTTCAAATGTTTCATATCTAGTATAAAACTTCTTACTTCCATTTGTGGCTAATATAAAGATTAATAAAACAAATATAATTATAACCCAAACATATAAAATTAATCTGATTTTTTTAGGAAGTTCCATAAATTTATCCCATGCTTTTTTTGCAATCTTCTTTATGTTAGACCATAATTTCTTTAATTCTTTTTTTATTTTGTTTAATATATTAACCGCTTTCTTTTTTAATTCTACTTTTTTCATATTTAACTCCTTAATACCCGCTAGTAACATAATTACTACAATTTATGTACGGTACAATACCATACTCACCATTAGTAACATAAACATTGCTATATCCTGTACATTTATTCAATCCTGATTGATCATATATAG
This sequence comes from Candidatus Coprovivens sp., assembly GCA_045654965.1. GTDB lineage: Bacteria > Bacillota_I > Bacilli_A > RF39 > UBA660 > Coprovivens. The sequence continues at coordinate 1,868 of JAZOOK010000070.1, forward strand.
GATCCATAAAACCAAACGATACAAGAGTATCGACAGATACAACTAATATATCTTCAGTTAAATCATACGAATAATTATTAACATATTGCAATGTAGCATTTTTTAATTCATTTTCTTTTAAAATATAATAATCAGTATCAGTAACAACATTGTCATTTGTGTCATTATCATTTTCACTA
>JAZOOK010000071.1:0-4414 GCA_045654965.1 Candidatus Coprovivens sp.
AATTTATATGGTGGAGATCAAGATGAAGCGTTCTATGATTTAGAAATAGCACATAATGGGATATATGTAGTAGGCTATAGTAAGTCTGATATAAGTAGTTATGAAAATTTAGGATTACAAGATGCAATACTTGTTAGATATGATGAAGATTTAGCTGACGAATGGGAAGTATTTTATGGTGATACTAAAGGTGATATGTATAGAGGTATTAAAAGTACTTTAGATGGTGGATTTATTGTAATTGGTTTTAAAACTAATTCTAAGGGAGTAGAAACTGAACCATTAAATTCTAATGGTGTTATAGTTAAATATGATAAAAATGGAAATATAGAATGGTCCAAAGTTTATGGTGGAGCAAGTACTGATTCTTTTGAAAAAGTAGAAGTTATGAAAAGTGGAGATTATATAGTTGTTGGTAAAGGTTATTCTGCTGATGTAGAAGGTGTTACTAATAATGGTGATCAAGAAGGTTTTATTATTTTATATAATAGTAAAGGAGATATGTTGTGGCATAAATGGATAGGAGGAGCTTCTCTTGATATCTTAACTGATGCTACTATTTTAGATAATAATGATTTTGTGGCTGTAGGTTATGTGCATTCTAGTGGTGTAGAAGGAGTTAACCATAAAGGTGGTGGAGATGGTGTAGTAGTAAATGCTAGAGTACATTATGTTATTACAGAGTTACCCACAGAAAATGGAACATTTGATGCAGTAGAAGAAAATGATAATGGTAAGATAGAAGTAAGTCCTAGTGAAGGATTTAAATTAGATAAGATTAGTATTAAAGATACTTTAGATAGAAGTGTATCGTTTAATGAAAATAATGGTAAATACTATTTTGAATTATATGATGATGTAACGGTAGAAGTATTATTTAGAAAAGATACCGTAGAGAATCCTAATACAGGGGATAATTTCTTAATGTATATATTTGTAGTATTTGGATTTATTGGAATGCTATTATTAGCTATAAGATATTTTAGTAAGAATATGGATGTATATGAAAAATAGTTAAAGTCCTTTAATAGGACTTTTTCTTTTGATATAATTTAAATAGGTGATATTATGAAAAAGATAATGTTTATAATACTTAGTATTTTTATGTTAGTGGGAAATGTTAGTGCAGAAAGTTATGTAACTTCATTTTATACAGTTACTAATAAGTGTGCTGTGGTTAAAGATAATAAAGTAGTTATACCTGTTAGTGTAAAAGTTGATAATAATAAACTTAATTTAACTAAGTTAATGGAAAAGACTAAAATAGATTATGTAACTAATTATGAAGATGTACTTAAACTTAATATATATGCTATTAATAATGATAATGTAAATGTATATGTAGATTATAAGAGAAATAGTGTTGGTGAAAGTTTAGTATACTTTAATATATTAGAAGATATGACATTAAAGAGACATGATGAATTAGTGGGTTTTAATATTGGTGTAGAAATACTTAATGATGTTGAAATTAATAAGATGAATGTGTTTGGAAATGAAGTTGTTTTTGCAGATGAAAAAACTTGTGAAAAAATAAATGGATTTAAAGTTACTCAAATAGAAAAGATAGTTGATATAAATGAAACTGATCATAGTAAGTATTTAAATGATGTGATAGATAAATGTATTATTAGTATACTTAGTATTGCTTTAGTAATTTGTACATCTATGTTAATAAGAAAAAAGAAATAGGTTGTCTATTTCTTTTTTAGTGGTTATAATACGTCTTACTTAGGGGGATTATTATGACAGGAAGAAGAGAAGTATTACCTTTAAAGACTGATAGTGGTAGATTATTTACTATTAATAGAGAATATTTAAGTGATTTAGTTAGAGAATTAGAAACTTTCTTAGAAGGTGAAGAATTTATGAATAATAACACTTTTTCAAAGAAGGTTTTATTTACTCATGAGATAAAAGCTAATAATACTGTAGAAGGTATTAATGATTCTGTTTCTTTAATAGAGAAAGTTATAGCTAATGCTCATCAAGTAAGTGATGAAGAAAGAAGAAATAGAATTATTAATTTATATGAAGGTTATAGATATATATTACAAGGTAAAGATATTACTGAAGAAAATGTACATAAGTTATATGAAATATTAAGTAAAGATTTATTAAGTAGAGAAGATAGAGTAAGAATGGGTAGTATGTATAGAACTGCTCCTGTATATATATTGCAAGGTGGTAGATTAGATGATTCTATGGATCATGGACTTGATGAGTCTAAAGTACCTGATTTTATGAAAGAGTTTTTTGATTATGTTAATAATGGTGAAACATTTGGGAATGCTACTGATTATTTTATTAAGTCACAAATAATGCATTTTTACTTTGTATATATACATCCATATTTTGATATAAATGGTAGAACTAGTAGAACAGTTGCTATGTGGTATTTACTTAATAATGATATATTTCCTTATATAATATTTAATAGAGGTATTAATTTTGATACTACATACGATAGAACTATTAGAGAGTGTAAGGATAGATATGAGATTACTAAGTTTTTAAAATATATGTTAATTAATGTAAAAAAAGAATTAGAAAAAGAATATGTAATGCATCATTTAAGAGTATTATCTGGTGAAAGATGGAAGACATTAGATTATCAAACTATGGAATATATATTATCTATGAATGGTAATATGACTGTTTTAGATTTTGCGGCTTTATATAATAGATTTAATGATAAAAAGAAAGTTAAAGAAATATTTGAAACTATGTTATTACCAATGATAGATAATGGTTCTTTAGAAATTATGAGAGAAACTAAGAAAGATATGTTTGATGGTGAAAAGAATTTAGTTTTATCTCTTAGTAGAAAAAGAATGGATGAATTTGATACTAGTAAGATTACTAGAATAGGATTATAGTATATGATATAATTATTCTAGAAAGGATGGATGATTATGCCATATATTCAAACTAGAACAAATTGTAAAATTGATAAAGAAAAAGAAAAAAGAATTAAAGAAAGATTAGGGGATGCTATTAGAATCTTAGGTAAAAGTGAAGATTGGTTAATGGTTGAATTTGTACCTGAATGTAATTTGTATTTTAGAGGTAGTAATGAAAACTTAATAGCTTATGTAGATGTTAAGTTATTAGGTAGATCTACTGAATATAATACAATGACCGGAGCTATTACTGAGATATTAAATACTGAGTTAGGTATTAGACCTGATCATATATATGTTAGTTATGGTGAATTTGCTAACTGGGGTTGGAATGGAAGTAATTTCTAATGAGTAGAATATTAAATAAAGTTCCTTTTCGTACTTTAAGTATAGAAAATCAACAAACATTAAGAAGAGAATATAGAAGTTTAAATAGAGAACATTATAATTATTCAATCTTATTATTTATAATGTTTAGTATATTTGGTGTTTTAATATTACTTGGAATACTTACTTGTTTATTCGATGTTATGGTTGGATGCTTACTTGCTGTAATGAGTTTAATTGGATTTATTATTACAACATATTTCTTATATAGATCTAATGATAAGTTTGTAAGATTTTTAAATAGAAAAGGTTATAAGTATAAATAAAAAAGAGATTAATTAATCTCTTTTTTGTATTGGTATATTTTTTATATCGAAGTTATCTAATGATTTCTTAGTAGCTTGTTCATAAAGATAAGCTGCTTTTAATTCTATTTCGAATACTTTAGATTCTTTATTAGGAGTTGTAGGTAGAGTAATGTCTTTTCTTATAGTTTTTAGATATTCTTGTCCTTTAGTATTGAAACCTAATATTTTAATATAATCTAGAGTAGTTAGATGATTATCATCTTTTGTTAAACCAATAAGTATATGTAGTAACATACGATTTATTTTATTATATGTATATCTCTTTGTTTTGATGTTTGATATTAGTTCATCTATTGTATTAGATTCTTTTATGAATTTTAAGATTCTGTATTCAATACCTTCATCTACATCAAGATATTTACTTAAATCATTATCTGTAAGTATTTTAAATTTAAGTAAGTTGAATAAGTTATCGTTTGATACGTTGTTTAAGTAAGGTATTACATCTTGTGGTAGATAGTTATCTATTGTTTCTTCATTAGATAGTTTAGTTCTAATATTAGTAGCACTGACTATAGTATCAGTAGATTCTATATCATGATAACTATTAGTTCTTTTTATAGTTTCTGCTTCTATATTAGGATTTATTTGTCTAATAGCTTTAATATATGAGATACCTAATAAGTCGTTAGGATTGTTGATGTCTTCTTCAATATTAAGTGCTTTTTTCATAGCAGTTGGATAGTTATCTCCTAAATCAAGATATCTTTTTACGTTATCTTCATAAGTAGGATCATTTAATTGAATATCAACTACTTTATTTAGTAAGTCTATATTATTTGATTCACTTCCAAATATTATTTTATCTACTTTTAA
>JAZOOK010000072.1:0-3296 GCA_045654965.1 Candidatus Coprovivens sp.
TTATATCATTATATATTAAAAGAATTAGAAGTATATGAAGATGTAAAACATATACCATCAACTAATACAGGAAAAGTTAGAAGAGAATTATATAATTTAGTTTTAACTAATTTTAAATATAAGAATAAAGTAAGAAAAGCAATAAATATTAATCCAATTATATATAATAGACTTTGTGATGCTTTTATAGGAGGATATACACATGCTAATTGGATATATGCAGATGAAGTATTAAAGAATATAGATTCATATGATATAGCTAGTTCTTATCCATATGTATTATGTACATATAAATATCCATCTTGTGAATTTAAGCCATGTGGAATTAGAAGAAGAGAAGATATGTCAAGTAGATTCGCCTATATAGTAGTGGTTAAGTTTAGTGATGTAGAATGTAAGTATTTTAATAATTTTATATCTGTTAGTAAATGTAGGAATATTAGAGGAGGTAAGTATGATAATGGTAGAATTATAAGTGCTAAAGAATTTGAAATGACCTTAACAGATATAGATTTTTATTTTTACTTAGATACATATAAATGTAAGTATGAAATATTAGAATGTTATTTTTCACCACTTGCTTATTTACCACTTGAAATAATTAATTTTATTTTAGATAAATATGTTGGTAAAACTAAATTAAAAGGTGTAGAAGGAATGGAAATGGAGTATGGAAGAACTAAAGGAATGTTTAATTCAATATATGGAATGAGTGTTACTAATACTGTAAGAGATAATGTAGTATATCATGATGATTCTAAAACATGGAGTGAAGATGAACTTTCTAATGAAGAAATAGAAGAAAAGTTAATACAAGAAAAGAAAAAAGGTTTTTTATCATTTTCATGGGGAGTATATGTTACAGCTTATGCTAGAAATAACTTACTTAGAAGAGTAATTGAGTTAGATGAACATGTTGTTTATTGTGATACAGACAGTATAAAATTAACAGAAGGATATGATATTGAAGTATTTAATAGATATAATGAAAGTGTTAAAATGAGGATTAATAAAGTATCTAAATTATTGAGGATTCCAGTTGATAAGTTTGCTCCAATAGATATTAAAGGTAAATCTCATATGATGGGATTATTTGAAATAGAAACAGAAGGAAATAATAGATATACATATGATGAATTTATTACACAAGGAGCAAAAAAGTATGCTTATAAAACAAATGGAGAATTTCATATTACAGTATCTGGTGTTCCTAAAGTAGCAGCTAAGAGTTTAAAAAGTTTAGATGAATTTAGAGATGATTATATATTTAAATTTGAAAATGGAGAAAAGAATGTGTTATATTATTGTGAGAATCAAGAACCATTATTAGTTACAGATTATAAAGGAGGAACTTATGAAGTTCTTGATAAAAGTGGATGTTGTATTTTACCTACTACATATGAATTATCAAAGAGTTTAGATTATGCTATTTTAGTAAATGATGAATCAAGTAAGAGAGCGAGGTTTAAAGAATGATAGGGGCATGGGTGGAATATCATCAAAAAAAAGGTAGATTTAAAAATACTACAAAAGAAGAAAGAGCTAAAGAATTACATAATGTAATTTGTCCTAGATGTAAATATCAAAATAAGATGTTTTTTGTTAAAAGAAGTGGTAAATGTCATTTATGTGGTACTACATTAGATATTGAATATTTTAAAAAGAATCTAATAAAAATGATTAAAAATAAGGAGGATGTATGAATACAAAAGAAGAAGATGTATTATTTATTAATAAATTTAGTAAAATAACAATAAGAAAAGCATGTAATCATTTTGGCTATAATCAGTCTAATATTTGTAATGGTAAATCGACAATTGAAGCTACTAAGAATGTTAGAAAATATATTGAAAATGAATTAGCGAAAATTATTGAAGAGGAATCAAGTAATTATGTTAAAAAAGATAGTACATTATAATCTAGATCCAATAGATAAAAAAGGAGCTAATTTTAATTTAATATGGGGAGAAAAAGCCAATGGTAAGAGTTATCAAGTAAAACATAAAAAAGGAATATTAAAATATGAAAATGATTCAATTGATTATAATACTTCATATTTAAGTAAAGATGAAATATATGAAAGAAATATAAAAAGTGGAAGTAGATTTATAGTATTAAGAAGATTTAGAGAAGAATTAACTTCTAGTTGGATAGAATCATATTTTTCAGATGTTGATATTGAGAAAATAACAGATGGTAAATATAATATGGTTACAATGTTTAGAAAAGAGTTATATTTAACTTATTATGATGTAGAAGAACATAAACAAAAAAAGGGAGATAAGATAGGATATGCTATTGCATTATCAACAGAGCAGAACTTTGCAGGAGCATCTTTTTTAGATGTAAATGATATAATATTTGAGGAATTTATGAGTAGAACTTATTATTTAAAGGATGAACCTAATAAATTAATGACTTTTTATTCTACTGTTGATAGAAAAAGAGGAACGACAAGACTTTGGATGGTTGGTAATACAGTTACAAGGGTATGTCCTTATGTAAATGACTGGGGACTTACTAAAATATTATTTAATTTAAAACAAGGAGAAATAACTACATTATGGCTTCCTACAACAGAAAAAGATGAAGATGGTAATGATATAGAAGTAAAGTTAGCAATAGAACATTGTAAAAGTGCTGGTGGATCTAACTTTGTTATAGGAACACATGCAGCTTCTACTAATAAAGGAGAATGGCAAAGTGATCCTCAACCTCATCTTCCAAAAAGTTACAAAAAATATAAATGTATATATAGAATAGTATTCTTTTATGGTGGTTTTAAATTTTTAGCAGAGTATTTAATGGATAAAGAAAATAATGATTGTTGTTGGTTTATAAGACCTAAATATAGTGAGATAAAAGATAAAACTATTGTATTTAGTGATATAATAAAAACAAGTATATACTGGCAAAGAGATATATATAATCCATTAATAAGAAATGAAAGATTAAAGAAGTTTTTATATGAATTTAGAGAATGTCAAATATTTTATGCAACTGATTTATGTGGAACTGAATTTAAGCAAAGTATAGATTTTATAATAAGGAAGTGAAAATATGAGAAAATTATTAACAGAACAAGATAATTGTTATACTCCTAAATATTTAGTTGATTATTTTGGGGATTTTGACTATGATCCAGCTACTACTAAAGAACAAGCTGAATATTTAAATATTAAAAATTTTGATACAATAGAAACTAATGGATTGGTAAAAGATTGGAATTATAATAATATATGGTTAAATCCACCTTTTAGCCATAAATTTGAATTTTTAGAAAAAGCTGTAAAAGA
>JAZOOK010000073.1:0-4522 GCA_045654965.1 Candidatus Coprovivens sp.
AATAGTAGATTATTCATCTACTATATTATTATCTTTATCAAAATTAATATTAATAACTTTTCTACTAGCTAAGTAATCACACATATGTACAAACTTCTCTTCTGGAGTTTTAGGTAATGGTAATATTACATTACTATACTCAGAAGTATTAAATCTACCCATATGACTAGCAATTGCATTACATACAAATTCTAAATCTTCCTTAGTTAATTTAAGTTCATCTTTATATTTTTTAATAAAATCTCCTGCTACTATTGGATGATCAAATAAAGTATATTTACTTTCTTCTTCACCTTTCTTAACACTATCATGTAATAATAAAGAGAATATTATTAAATCTTTAGTTCTCTCAGGAAATTTATAAATACCAAATAATTCATTAGCCATTCTAACAGCAGCTTTAGTATGTCTAACTAATCCACCATCACCAGTAGCATATAAAGGATGATATTTACCTGTACTACTAGCTGGAATAGTAAAGAAATAATCAGGTATCTTATCTATTAAAATTCTTAAAGAATCTCTTATATCTTCATTTTTTATTAATACTATTTCATTTTCAAATACTTCTTGTTTATTCATCTTACTACCACCTTACACATTATAACACATTTTTAGGTGTATCTTGTTTTTTATAAGTTAATTTCATATGTTCTGGTTCAGCCCCATTATCCTTAGCTTCCTTAATACCTGTAGCTAATTGTTCTAACATATCTTTAGTTAATTGATACTTACCTATATCTTCTGGTGGAATAATAAAACCATCAGTATAATTATCTCTATCATAATAAGTAAATGTATCTAAATTATTAATATAATATTCAGTAGCTAAACATTCTAATACTTCACTACCTACTATACTTAAATATAATTCATTATATAAGTAATAACCCACTTCACCTAATACTATTAATATAGTAAGTATTATCTTCATAGCAATATGTATATCAAAATTATATAAAAAGTATAAACCAACTATACCACCTATAATAGCAGCATATCTTTTAACAAATGTTAAGAAACTATCTTTACCCAAATCATCCATATAAGGATTTATATATTCTTTAGCATTTCTTACCATTTGCATTCTATAAAATCCTAAATTATGTCCAGAATATGGTTCTTCAGTAACTGATTCATCAGCTCTAGTAACTACTATCTTACCATCTCTAACTTCTATATCAGTTATAAAATATTGTTTATTTTTATCATCCATAACCATATCTAACATAATATCACCTACTCTTTATTATCTATCTTTCTTTTAGCAAGTATCGCAGCATTTCCTTTTACCATATCTTGTTCTACTACAGTTCTAAATACTTCACTTAATTTAGTAACAGGTACAACTATATTATCTAACACTCTAAGTGAATGTTGATCTACATAACTCTTTAATTTAACTCTATTTAACCATTCTCTATTATAAATAGAATCTTGATCTAAAGATTTCTTTAAATTAATAGTATAATGAACACTACCATTAGGATAAACACTAATAGTTACACTAAATAATTCATCTTCTATAGTTTGAGTAATAGCAGTTATTTCACCTTTACCATTAACTGGATATAAAGGAGCATATTCTTCTAATACAGCAAACATTTCATAAATCTCACCAACATATTTTGTTGCAAATTCTTTATCTGAAAAATAATCAGATTCAAAATAAAGTTCATCTAAATCTCTATCTTTCATAAGTACAACAAAATTATGTTTTTTATAATCTTCAAAACCAAAAGATATTCTTGTTTTCTTTTTTCCCATAGTAGAAATAATTGATGTACATTTCTTGTTTATAACTTTTTCTTTCTTAAATAAACCTATTCTTTGAAAAACAGTTCTATCAGCATTTATTTGTTCTTTCAAATAATCACCTTTCATAACTATTCTTAAATCATCAAATTTCATTTCTAACATATCTATTAAATCAAATAAACTTACAAATTCTTCAGTACGTTCTACACCATCTGGTTCAACATATTTTTTATCAATTATTTCTTTTATCTCAGTATATCTATCCATATCAACCATACTCCCTTGAGTATCTATTATACTTATTTTAAGTATTCACTGCAATAAAAAAGTAAGGATTACTCCTTACTTATCAGCTTTTAATACAGCTAAGAATGCTTCTTGCGGTACTTCTACTCTACCAACCATCTTCATTCTCTTTTTACCTTCTTTTTGTTTCTCTAATAATTTCTTCTTACGAGAAATATCTCCACCATAACATTTAGCTAATACGTTCTTTCTTAAAGCAGCAATATTTTCTCTCGCAATAACTTTACTACCTATACTAGCTTGTAATGGTACTTGGAACATTTGTCTAGGTATTATAGTTCTTAAATTTTCTACAATCTTCTTACCTCTATCATAAGCAAAATCTTTATGTACTATAACACTTAATGCATCAACAGTATCACCATTAATTAAAATGTCCATCTTAACTAAATCAGATATTTTATATCCACATAGTTCATAATCAAATGATGCATAACCTTTAGTCATACTCTTTAATCTATCAAAGAAATCATAAACAATTTCAGCTAAAGGTATTTCATAATGAATATTAACTCTAGTAGGATCTATATATTCCATACCAATGTAGTTACCTCTCTTATCTTGACATAACTCCATAATAGGTCCTATATATTCACTAGGTACAAACACATTAGTTCTAACATATGGTTCTTTAATATTATTAATCCTTGCTCTATCAGGTAACTTAGAAGGACAATCTACTTCTACTATCTCTCCATTAGTCATTTCTACTTCATATATAACAGATGGACTAGTAGCAATAACATCTAAATCAAATTCTCTTTCTAATCTAGTCATTATTATATCCATATGTAATAATCCTAAGAAACCTGTTCTAAAACCAAATCCTAACGCTTCAGATGTTTCTGGTTCAAACGTTAAGCTGGCATCATTAAGTTGTAATTTTTCTAATGCTTCTCTTAAAGCCGGAAACTTATTAGGTTCTACAGGGAAAATACCACTATATACCATTGGTTTCATTGGTTGATAACCAGGTAATTGTTCAAAAGCTTCTGATCTAGTAACAGTTAAAGTATCACCTACTCTAACACTTCTAATATCTTTAATAGAACCACTTATCCATCCAACTTCTCCAGATACTAATTCCTTCTTAATTTCTTCTTTAGGATGATTAACACCTAAATCTACAACATCATATGAATCTTTAGTAGCTAACATCTTCATAGTATCTTTACTAGTAATCTTACCATCAAATACTCTTACTAATGCTATAACTCCTCTATAAGCATCAAAATGACTATCAAACACTAATGCCCTAGTTGGAGCATCATTATTTATCTTAGGAGCCGGAACTCTATCTATAACAGCTTTAATTAAGTCTTCTACACCTTGACCAGTCTTACCACTACATAGTATTACTTCATCTTCATTAAAACCTAATACTTCTTTTAATTCTTTTAATACCTTTGGTATATCAGCATTAGGTAAATCTATTTTATTAATAACTGGTATTATAACTAAATCACTATTCATAGCTAAATAAAGGTTAGCTAATGTTTGTGCTTCTATACCTTGAGCAGCATCGACTACTAATATAGCTCCTTCACAAGCTGCTAAACTTCTTGATACTTCATAACTAAAGTCTACATGACCAGGAGTATCTATTAAATGTAATGTATAATCTTCACCATTATATTTATATCCAAGTTGTACAGCATTTAACTTAATAGTAATTCCTCTTTCTCTCTCTAAATCCATACTATCAAGCATTTGTGATTTCATATCATGTTTATCTACTCCACCAGTAATCTCTAATATTCTATCTGCTAAAGTACTTTTACCATGATCTATATGTGCTATAATACTAAAATTTCTTATATTCTCTTGCTTCATGCAAATCACCTACCCACGATTATAACAAAAAAATTAAAATATGACTATATATTTATTAAAAAGAAAAAGAGTGTTAACACTCTTATTTTAAACTATATTGTTTTCTAACTTGTATTACAGTTGCTTTAAATGAAGGTGAAACAACAATATCATCTTCAACAAACTCTCTAATAGCAGTTAATGCCTTTAAAGTAATAACTCTATGATTACCTTCAGCAACTAATAAGTTATTATCTTCATCCCTATCACAACATATACCATTCATAGTTCTTTCAGTATAGAAAGGATTAAATACATTATTAACAATTAAATAATTAATAAATCCTGGTATATTTTTATCACCAATAGCAACTAAAGCATCATATAAATTTTCTGCTTTATATTTCTTTAACGATGAACCACAAATCGACTCAGTAGAAACTATTTCTTTACCTTCACTAACAGGAACTACACCAAAAGTTTCAGTCTCAACTTCAGGCATTTTAGTTTCCTTAAGCATTGGTATTATTTGCTCCAATTGTTCTTTACTAGCACCTCTAGACTTAGCATAATAAATTAATGCATCATCTAATTCATAAAATTGTTCAATAGAACCACCTAGTCCAAAACAATATGGATATGAATT
>JAZOOK010000074.1:0-1531 GCA_045654965.1 Candidatus Coprovivens sp.
AATTAAGAATTGTACTTTACCAAGTCCAGGAATTGTTACTATTTCTTTTCCTATTACATTATCGAATGTAACATATGAACTATCTGGTTCTGGATTATTATCTCCTTGAGTCATATATTCATATGTTCCATCTGGTAATTGATCTCTTGCTATTACTCTATGTGTAATCGTCATACCTTCTGAAGTAGCTGCTTGTGACTTGAAAGTAATAATGTCTCCAACATTTATCTTGGTTGGATCATCCACTCTAATATTTACTACTACATCGTATACCTTAATATTAGGAGTCATACTAGGACTTACTATTGTATATATAGAAATACCAGGTTTATAGTTTTCATCTTTAGCATGTATTTGGACCGAAATAATATAATATATTAATACTGCTGCAATAAAACATACAAAAGCAATTGCTATGTAATATAGCAATTTTAAAATACTTAGTAATATTTTTTTTAACTTAGCATTTTTCAAGTGTGTACTCCTCTATTCTAATAAATTAGCTTTATTATTTTTTTGTTCTATTACTATGTTTGCACTATAAGAATTATTAGTGTTGGCTTCTATTGTACCATTAAATTTTACTTTTAAAACAAATGTTATTGTTTCTGAAGGTTCAATTGTTATATTAGGTACTATTACTTTATCACTTAATGGTAAAGACATAGCATTACTAGTAGTATTGCCTCTAGTTAATGTATATACCAAATTATTAGTAGAAGATAAAGTTGATTTTATGGAATTTAATTTTATATCAAATATAATTTCACTATTACCTTCATTAGTTATTTGAATTACTTTAGGAGTAGCTAGTTCGTATCCATTAGTAATATTAGTTAAATTAAGTGTTTTACCATTATTAAACGTTGTTGTTAATGTATGGGTATGAACATTAGTTATTACTTTATTTTCATCATTTATTTCTTTAGTAGAAGAATATGCTTTATAAGAAAATAACATACTTACTAAACATACTGAGAAAGTAATAAGTATTACAACTAATAAAACCATATATCTTTGATGTTCTTTTTTTTCATTAGCTCTGATAAGGATGCTATATTGGTTTTCTAATTCAGTTTTAAAATTTTCATTTTTTTCCATCCTTATCGCTCCTTTTTTATTCTATTACTATTATTTTATAAGTTCCTCTAAATGACTTATTATTGTTATAAGATTGATCTATTCCTAGATTTTTAAATTCTACTCTTAGATTACATTCATTAGTTTTATTTGTTTTTAATTCTAAATTATCTAATATAATTATTGTTTCTTTTTTTGTAGGCATTGTAGTTTGTTTTACTGCTTCGCCATTACTACAGGTTAGTGTATATGTAAATTCTTCTGGATGAGAGATACCATCTATTTCATCTCCCCAAGTAGAAGTTATGTTATGCCACTCTATTTTATATTTAATAGTATTAGAATTATTATTTGTAATACTAAATGTATGTGTATAGTTATTACCAGGTTTTAATCCTGATAAATTAAAAGTATTGTTTTGGTTATAAACTATAGATGTACTTTTATATAC
>JAZOOK010000075.1:0-2330 GCA_045654965.1 Candidatus Coprovivens sp.
AAAAAAGTAAGATTTTACATAGAAATCAACTTTTCTATAAGGAGGGGGAAAAGAACCCCTATAGCGGGCACGCGGTAGAGGAACGCGGTAAAACACAAAACAGAAAAGCGGACAAGCGGTAAGAAATAAAAAAGAAAAAAAGTAAAAATAAATAGATTAGATAGTGAAGTGCGGTAGAGCACCTAGATCGGAATTGCGGAACGCAGAATGAAAATATAATATAGATAGAAAAAAGATAATAGCCGAGGGGTGATAGGTATCACCCCCGAAGGCTGTCCAACTGAAAGAAAGGATAAAATTATGTCAATTACATCTTTCATTAAAGGAAAATTAAAACAAAGAGAAATAAGAAAGTTAGAACCACAAGAAGATTTTCAATTTGAAGAAAATTATTATGGTGATATTAATATTATAGATGGATTTAGTTTTATTTACTGTAATAATTATACAAGTAAATTATATGAAAATAAAGATGTATTAAAATCTTTATCATTTATATCTTGTGTAATATCATTGCCAACAGAAATAAAAGTTATTAGAGATCTAGAATACTTTATTAACAATACAAGAGAAGAATTTAGTTTATTCAGATACAATAATATTAATATTAGTATCAATAAAGATAAAGTGCAATTATTCTTAAGAGGAGATATTATGTTTTATAAATTTATTTGTAAAAATATTCATAATAATATTTTTACAAAATATATCAGAAATAATATCTTACTAGAAGGTACTCCTATAGAAACTCCAAATGAATATTTAAATAATATATATAATTCTATAAATCATCCAAGTAAAGATGTAGAAATTTTATTTATAGAGCTTAATGTACAAAGTAGTGATTTTAAACCAGTTATAGGATTATCAATAAGAACTAATTTAGAAAAATCTCCTATTAGTTTATCTAATAAAGTTTCTTTTACATTAAATAATAGAAAAATTACATATTGTCAATTAGATAAATTCGATAGTGATGAATTAACTTACCTATTAAGAAATGTAAAACATGGTGATAAATTACTAAAATTAGTACATAAATATATAACTAATAATGATTATTCCGATATTGATGAAATTATAGAGGAATAATCTATTTTTAATATTTTTAAGGAGAATACAACTATGAGTAACCAGCACAACAGCAAGCAGTATCAGAACAACCAGAAACCCAGACCTAAAATGACAACAACTTCTTATGAGAAAGCATTTGAAACATTTGAAGGTATGATCGAAGAACTCAAGACTCTTCATCCTGAATTTGAAGAGATCTTTAATTATGAAGAGATTAATATCACCAGTGCAATCTATGATGTACTTAGATATTTCAACGATCATATTCCCGATCCTCAACAGAAAGCCAATATTCCTATGAACGTTAGTATTTCTGCTAATAGGTTAACCCTTAAGACAAATAAGTTCTTCTCATTTGAATGGAATTTTAAGTATGATAAAGAAGGAAATATTTTTGATATCGTTGCTACTGTAACTACATTTAACAGAGAACGTAACTTCGAAGAATTAGATGCAATGATCGAAATTCTTAAGAATAATTGGACTGTTAAAGAAAAAGAGCACAAGAACAATAAATAAAACAATTCCCCATAGACTTTAAGTCTATGGGGAAATTTTTTGTTTAAATATCATCTATTGATACTTTCATACCTGCTATCTCTTTACACTTTCTACTTAATTCTATTAAGTATTTATTAATACCTCCATTAAGTAAGATAGATGTAACCATACGTCCATTTACAGAACCTACAGCAAGTAATGAATGAATTTTCTCATCAGGTCTAAATGAACTACTAGGTTCTTTACCTTCAGGGAAAATATCTTTAATTACTCCCTTTAATGCAGAGTAATAAATTAATTTATCGCCAACAGACATCTTATCTTCATACCTTAAATAGAACTCTATAAGAACTCCATCTTCAGCATTCTTTAATTTACCTGTTGCTGGTAATTTATAGTTTGCGGGTAATGAAGAACTATCAATTCCATATTTCTTCATTATCTTCTTTCTAGTTTCAATATCTTTTTCGTAAGCTACAAAAGCTTTTCTCAGAGATTCAGATAATTCATCTAACTCAACAGTTCTATACATAACAATATCCTGAATAATACCTGTTACTTTAGATTTAATAGGCTGTCTACCCAGATCAGTAATTTCATCTTCTGAATCTGCTGCTAATCTCTTTAATAAGATATTAGTATCATCCTCATCGTAAGAAGACTGAATTACTAATAAATTATCTCCCTCTTCTATCTCTTGTCCTACTTTAACTAAGTTAAAAATATTAGTATTCTTACTGAAAATTTTATCTACC
>JAZOOK010000076.1:0-3932 GCA_045654965.1 Candidatus Coprovivens sp.
GATGTTACTGATGTAAACTTTAAAAAGCATAGTATTAAGATTAATGGTAAAGACATATACTTAAATAAAGATGTATTATATGCAGTTTATTATACTGTTGGTGCATATGCTTTATGTAGAAGTATGGGTGTTACAGAAAAAGAATTAGATAAAGCTATTAATGGTGATAAACTTACTACTAAACGTGGTAAAGTTATGAAGCTAGATAATAGAGATTTAACAATGTTAGAGACAAAAAATGAAAACAATCTAAGTTATTGGCAATCTATTAGATTTATTAAAAATCAAAATGGTAAAAAAACAATAATACTTGGATTTGATAATGTATCTAGAAGATATCAATTTAATGATTTATCTTGGTTATGGGATGTAGAATTTGAATTATTGAATGATAAAAATATAGACAAGATATTCGTTATTGGTAGATTTAGATACGATGTTATGACTAGATTAGAATTTGCTGGTATAGATAAAGATAAAATAGTATTAATAGATGAATTAGATACATTAATTAAGAGAGTTAAGAAAGAATCTGTTGGAGATATTTATACTATGGTATGTTTTGATATGACAGCTAATATTCATAAATTAATTGAGGATGATGAAAATGAAAAAGTTTAAGATAGCTCATTTATATTATGATTTAATGAATCTATATGGAGAAAATGGTAATGTAAGATACTTAGTTAAACAATTAGAAGAACAAGGTATTGATACTGAAGTACATTTTCTAAGTATGGAAGATAAAATAGATTTTAAGAAGTATGACTTCTACTACATCGGTATGGGTAGTGAAGATAATAAAATGATAGTACTTGATAATATAATGAAATATAAAGATGATATTATTGAAGCAGTAAATGATAATAAATATTTCTTAGTTACTGGTAATGCTATTGATTTATTTGGAGAACACATTGTTACTTTAAATGATGAAAAGATACCTACTCTAGATGTATTTGATTATGAAATTAAAGAAGAAGATTTTAGAATAGTTGGAGAACAATATTATGAAATAAATCTTGAGATAGAAGAAAATAAAATATTAGGTTTCCAAAATAGAAATACTATTTTAGAATTAGATGATACTGAACATTTATTTAATGTAATTAAAGGAACTGGTAATATACCTAATACTAGTATAGAAGGTATTAAATATAATAAATTCTATGGTACTTATTTATTAGGTCCTATATTAGTTAGAAATCCTTATTTTACTGATTATTTAGTAAAAGATATATGTGATAGTTTAGATGTTAAATTTACTCTTAATACTGATGGTATGGCTTATAAAGCTTATCATGAATATATTAAGAATTTTCATGGAGAACAGTAGTTCTCCTTTTATATTGTTTTTTTATAACAGGTATAAAAGATTTTTTGTTTACTTCTATCCTACCCTTTAGTATGATAGCAATACACGTTTTTGATTGGGGGTATGGATATGAGTTCACATCCAACTTTAAAAGAAAGAGAAACAAAAAGAATAGCAATACTTACACACAACGGTGTAACTCAAGTATTAAATGAATTAAAGGAAGAAGATTATCCTTTTGTGCATACTAGTATGGGTAGAGTTTTTACTGAGGATATCGTAAGTTCTTATTATAAATATATGGATCATTTTAAAATGGTTTATAGTGATATGCCTGATAGAAAGTTAACTATATTTGATAAAGCTTTATTACTTGCTATGGCATTAGAACATCATCCTGTAGTTAGTGTATCTGGTTTTAAGGGGAAGAAACCTACTAGATTATCTGACTTAAAAGAAAAAGCTATAGCTAATACTGTAGTAGATTTCTTACATGCTTCTCACTATAATGTTAAAGGTACTTTAATGGAAGGCACTTTTGATTTAAGAGTATTTG
The DNA here is from genome assembly GCA_045654965.1 of Candidatus Coprovivens sp. Taxonomy (GTDB): domain Bacteria; phylum Bacillota_I; class Bacilli_A; order RF39; family UBA660; genus Coprovivens. Next base: position 1,872 of record JAZOOK010000076.1, read on the forward strand.
AAGATGGTCATAAGAGAGAATTAAAACAATTAAAGACATTATTGGCTAATGAATTTAAGAATGTTAATTTTGATTATAATGCTTGTTTAGCAATATTAATTAAGTTATATTCTAGAGGTATTATTTATCAATCAGGTTTTGATACTGATTTAGAAGTTAAGATAGCTGAGAATTTAAAAGTTAAAGATAACGTTGATGCACATGGTGTACAAGTATCAGCAAATAATAGTTATCAAGAATTTAGAAAGAAATTTAGAAAATAAAAAAGACTGAAGAATTAATCTTCAGTTTTTTATGATTAGTCATCTATATTGATACCCTTTACAACATTTGAATTTTTTGATTTAGTAGCTATCATTTTATCTACTAAATCACTAGTTTCGTTTGTATAATTTACAGTTATTAGAGAACCTGCTTCAGTTGCTACTCCAAGAAACATTTCAGAATATGTAGTACTATTTATATTTTTTATTGTAATAGAATTATCAAAAACTGTACTATTTGCTCCTGTATAATAAAACATTCTGTTCATGTTAGTGACATTACTTGTATCGAAGTTGCTTGTATCAATGTCAAATGTTAGACTATAGCGTCCTGTACTAGAGAACATGTAACTCATATTAATAACTTTGCTTGTATCGAAACCACTTACATCTAAAGTGAAGTTTGTACTATTATATCCAGTTTGATAAAACATATAACTCATATTAGTGACATTGCTTGTATTAAATTTACTTATATCTAAAGTGAAGTTTGGATTATTCATTCCAGTACAATTAAACATATTATTCATATCTGTTACTTTACTTGTGTTAAAATTATTCCCTAAAGTTAAAGTAAAAGTATTACTGTTAAAACCAGATCTATTAAACATTCCACTCATATTAGTAACACTGCTTGTATTAAAATTACTTAAATCTAGGGAGAATGTTGTACTGCTATGACCTGTTCTGTTAAACATATTGCTCATATTAGTTACGTTGCTTGTATCAAAATTGCTTACATCTAATGAAAGTGTCGTACTATTGTATCCAGTACTGTAGAACATATTGTTCATATCTGTTACTTTACTTGTATTAAAACTTCTTAAATCTAGAACAAAATTCGGTGTGTTATATCCAGAATAATTAAACATATTACTCATAGTTGTAACGTTACTTGTATCAAAACTACTTACATCTAATGTGAATACTGTACTGGTATATCCAGTAACAGAGAACATATAACTCATATCAGTTACTTTACGAGTATCAAAATTGCTTACATCTAACGTGAATATTGTACTTGCATATCCTGCATTTCTAAACATACTATTCATATCAGTTACTTTGCGAGTATCGAATCCACTTACATCTAGTGTGAAATTAGGGTTAGCTGTACCTGTTTCTTTAAACATACTGGCCATAGTAGTTACGTTGCTTGTATCAAAATCACTTACATCTAATGTGAAATTCAAAGAACTATATCCAGCTCCATAAAACATAGAAGACATATTAGTAACTTTGCTCGTATTAAATTCGCTTACATCCAAGGTAAAATCAAGGGCATTATATCCAGTTCCGTAAAACATTGCTCCCATATTGGTAACTTTGCTAGTATCAAAACCATTCATATCTATGGTAAGTATTGAAGCGTTATATCCTGTTTTTGAAAACATATAATACATAGTTGTAACATTGCTAGTATTAAAATGAGATAAATCTAAATTCAATTCGGTACAAGAATATCCCAATTGACGGAACATATTACTCATAGAGTTTACTTTACTTGTATCGAAACTACTTATATCCAAACTAACATCGGTCGATTTATATGCTGTATTATAAAACATATAACTCATATTAGTAACTTTGCTTGTATCAAAATCACTTAAATCTAAATTAAAAGTTTTACTATTATAACCTGCTTCTTCAAACATTGCTGACATACTAGTAACGTTGCTCGTATCTAAAGATTTTATATTCAACTCTAATTTATCGCTATTATAACCTATAGACTTAAACATAGATTTCATACTAGTAGTTTTGGATGTATTTAATAATTCTATTCCATTAAGAGAAC
>JAZOOK010000077.1:0-6908 GCA_045654965.1 Candidatus Coprovivens sp.
GCGTTGTATGTTTGTTTATCTTTAACGTTGTAGTATCCATAACCTATCATTATATCAAACAACTTATTATATATTGGATCTGATATACTACCTCCACTTGGATGATAATTATCAGCCAATATAGACTCGTATACACTAGAATCTATTTCTCCTAAAGTTGTTTTTATCTCTTGTTCATTTGTATAGTTTAGTATAAATTGTCCTTGTATTATTCTTTGCCCACTTACTAACTCAGAAGCATAATAACAATTATAACCATATATAGGTAATACTTTTTCATCTATTGAGAATTGGAATTGATATATATCTTCCATTTCTTTATCGCCAAAATATACTTCACTTTCTACATTAGAGAAATAACGTTTAATGTTTCCTGCTGTAGTAGTTACTACACTAGTGAAATATGTTCTATCATTCATGCTTGCACTATACTTATAATAACTAGCCATTTGTTATCCCTCCTACTATAATATTACTAGTGTATATTTTTTTAGTTACATTGTTAATTAATATATAGCCTGATGTGATATTGCTATGGCTATTAGAAGCATATAACAACGTAAATCCTTTATCTTCTTGATTAATATCATATTCCATACAAATCTCTTTTTTAATGCTATCTGTAGTAATATGTGTTGCTACTACGTGATATGAGATATCGGAAGAGAATGAAATAACGCTATGTCTTAAGTTAGCCTTAGCTGTAAAATGATTATGTTGCTCATATATATAATTTAGAATCATGTTTAACATGTTCATTAAGCTTTCATTTAAATTGCGCTCAAACGCATTTAAAAACATTTGTATTACAAATAAATCTATATCCTTAAATCTAAGCTCTTCTACTGCAGCTATTTCTGAATATAATAAGTCAATATAATACTTGTAAATAGAGTCAAGTGAGAAGCTATTTTTAATTGCTTTAATATATTTCATACACTTGTTATTATAATAATCTGTTACTTGATAATCTTCTGCATATGTTGATAATATAAAAGGCTTAGATACATTGTTATAATTCTTGTCTTGTATCCATAGCAGATAATATTTATTTTTTAATATTCCAGTATAATATGATGCTATAGATAGTTCTTTATCGTCTGGTTCAAATACTATTTTTCTTATTGGAGTATATTCTAAAGCATCTTCTGGTAAAGCAATACATAAATAATAAGTATTATTTTTATCTGCTGCATAGTTAGTATCAACATATAATGTCTTATCTGCATAAGTAGCATATGGCATATCAAATATATCTCTATATAAATTTAAGTTTTCTGCTGCTTTAATAGCCAATAAAAAGTCATTGTCATATTTGCCTACAAGTGTATTGTATTCAACAAAACTAGCGTTAGACAAGTTATATGTGTCAGCATAAGGATGTAACAGTTTCTTTTGTTCATCGTTATAACATATAAAATCTACATAATTTCCTTTATCACTATTGTTTAATATTGATTGTATATAATATCTTATGCTATGTTTACCTGCATACTGATAGTTATTTAAGGCATTTGATCTAGTCACAAAGTAGCTTTTATTGTTCATTCTTTTATATACAACCAACGATTGAACTGATTCATCTATAGTAAACATGTTAACTAAAGGCAATAATCTGTTTTTACTAACAGTGGTAGATATTCCATAATCGTTATACAAATGATTAAATTCGTTTTGTAATTTAGTAGCATAAAATAATATTTCTGTTTTAATGTTTTCATCATCAAAACTATCGCATTGCAATACAGCATCAATAATATTAGAGTTTTCATATTTTAATGTATCGTAATCGAAAGATAAAACTTCATCTCTATTAATAAGCAGATTCTTATTGACAGATATATAGTTCTTTAATATATCGTATTTCTCTTGTTGAGAAGCAAATGTTTTAAATCTAACTGTAGAACTACAGTCTTGAGTATCTATTGAATTAACTGTTTGTATAATGTATTCTGTATCAGGTTTAAGATATTCAATAACAACTTCTTTGCTATTAGATCTACCAACAGAAGTATTATTTTCTATTTTGTACAATACGGCCTCTTTAATAACTTCTTCTGGTATAATTCCCGTAATAGTTTCATAGTCCACATAAGATACTTCGCTTAATGATAAATAATCATGGCTTAAATCATTAGGCAATATCTTTACAGAAGTACTTCCTATTTCAGCTATTACTGGATAGTTTGTTTCTGATTTTGCTTTCTTTTTATTTTCAGCTATTATAAGCTCTGAACGTATTATTCTATTTCCGTAATTATCATCAAATGATAAACTATATATTCCTTCTGGTACTGAAACTACCCAAGTGTTGCCTATAGGATTGTATCCTTTAAATGTATGTCCCGTATTTATATCTGTTGCAAATAAGTTTGTTATACTCTCTTCTTCAGGAAGAACTGGATCAACTGTGATAACATAATCTTTATCTACATATATAGGTTGGTTTAATACTACATTTACTGGTACGTTTGGAGCCGCAGGTATTACTTCATGTCGTCCTTCTGGTAGTATTGCATCAGGAATATACTTCCATTCTTTTGTATATAACGTAGGTTTTTCAAATTCAAAACTTCTTGTTTTATATTCATGTGATATTTGTAATTTGCTTATATTAGGAGAATAGCTATGATCATACTGTCCACTAGTCTTTAATGGTTGTATTCCAGTAGCTACATATTGTAATGTGTTCTCTGTATATAAATCATTTATAGACATTACGCCGCCATCTTCTATAAACTTAACACCATATATAACCATATTTGATTTAAATCCGTACTCATTAGCCATTGATATAGTTAAGTTTAAGGCAGGTAATTCATCACTCCATATGTCCGTATTTGCGATATGCTCTTCAAGTTCAGCTAGTAAAGGAGTCATCCAATGTTCATGAAACATAGCAAATACCATAGTACCAGCAATAGTTCTTTGTCCTTGAACATAGTCAATTGCATTGATATTACCTATACTACGAACAGGAGCTCTATCTTGATGTGTTGAATAACTGATAGTTTGTAATGAACCAAGTATATGTGGCTTCATTTGCTTCTCTTCTCCGTTAACTGTTATGGGAGCCATTTGAGCTACAACAACTACGTCACATCCAGAAAAGCTATTATAGTTATTCCAATACTTATGTGATAGCACACCGTTTTCCGATATTAACTTTGTAATAATACTCACCTCTTTCGAGAATATTAAAAAAGAGGACTAACTCTAGCCCTCTTACTCTATATATTTATTACATGGTAATGTATTTTATCTTACCAAGAAGTCCATATTTTATTTTCTGTGTCACCAGCAACTGGAACCATTGAGTCAACAGCTCTTGCTACGAAAGTATAAGCTCTTTCAGAAGTAGGAGAGTCTATAGAGAATCCAACACCTTCGTTAAGTATTTCTACTCCGTATATAACTGTAACTGCTCTGTTTCCATATTCGTTAGCACAAGAAATAGTTATATCAAATGGTAATAATTCGTCTGCATATACAGGTCTAGCTTCATCATTAACTAATGCATTAGTATATTCATCTGGTTGTCCAGCTTGATCTAAAGCAACGTTAGTCATATAATCGTCCCATTTATCCATTGACAAGAATCTAGTATCAACTTCATCTAATAAAGTAACAACGTCGTTAGCTTTATATTTACTGATTTGTTGTCCTTGTCCTACAGTACTTAATAGAGAGTCTCTATTGAATACGATGAAAACTAAGTTACCAGATATACCTCTTTTACCTCTTGAGAAAGATCTTGGTTCAGCAGATCCTAAAGTGTAAACTGCAACTTTTTCTCTAGTTATAGAATAAGTTATAGCTTGACACTCACCAATAACTACACCATCAAAAGAACATAATATATCTGATCCACCATATGTACTATATGTTTTTGTGTATTTCTCAGTATTAGCCATTTATGTTTCCTCCTTATATATTTATAAACAAGAAGGGGATCGAAATCCCCTTTATGTTAATTAGCTTATTTCGATTTCGTTTATAACTTGTCTGATTTCGTAAGCTGGTACTATAGCGTATTTAATTCTAACTACACCTAAGTATTCGTTTTCAGCATCAGTTACGATTTCATAATTATATTTATTTATAAGAACTCCAGTTATGCTGTTAAGAGCTGATTTTATAGCAGTTTCCATAGAGTTCATAGTAGTATCAGATCTAGTTCTACCTATGAATGGTAATATAGCATCTCTTAATAACTTAGCAGTTGCATTGATAACTTTAGTAGTTGAAAGTCTTCTATATGGAGAATCAGCAGTGTCTTGAGTTATACCGTCAACAACTTTGATCATTTCTCCAACTTGTCTAAAGCATACTATACCAACTGAATTTAATCTTGTTAATTGATAGTTTGATAATCCAAACATTAATGAAGATTTATTTAAATCTACAGTTTGGTTAGTAGAAGAAACATCTGCATCTAATGTAGATAACATACCAGCATATCCAGATGCTCCTGAAGATATGTAGTTGTATCCATTTCCAGTATTAACTGGGTATTGAGCAAATACTATAGATACACATCTTCCTATTGGATATGGTAAGTTGTCATAAGTATAGATATTGTTTCCGTTTGCTTTTTTAGCGTACATGTCAAGGTTTAATCCAGTAACTGCGTCAACTCTTTCTGCAACAGTTGATAATGTTATACCAGTTAATTTATCGCATCCTATTATACCATGAGTAGGATAGTTCATTAATGAAGTATAGAAACAATGTTGAGCAAGATGTCTAGCAAAGTTATCTGTAGTAGTATATGGTATATGTAAATCAGTATCATATACGAATCCATCTTCTTTATCTGTTCCTTCTCCTGACATAGAAACCATATCAGCAACAGATACATTAGCATCAGCTACTTCAAATATAAATCTTCCATCTATAGCTTCATGTTCATTTAATCTAGCTAAGAATCCTTCAACACTGTCAACGTCTAATTCTATACCAGATATAGTGATGCATACAACGTTGTTTTCAAATGCTGGAGAATCTTCTTCTGCACATATTAACATGAAATCTTCATCTTCAAATACATTACCAGCTATATCTTTTAAAGAACAGAATGGAACTAATTGTCCATCTTTGATTCTGAATACTAAAGCTGTTGCTCCAGACATAACAGTTATGAATTCTTTTCCTAATTCTTGAGATAATTCTTCTAAATCTTTTCTTACATATTCTCCACCATCAAGAATATATACTTCTCTGTTATCTACTGACATAGATAATTGAACAGCTTCTCCATCTTCTAATATAGCCATTATAGTACTTACGTTTCCGTTATCTTCAACAGCGTCCATTCCAAGATGTCCTATATTGTTTATAACAACGTTTACGTTACTTATAACTTCTGGGTCAACTTCAACGAATTTCTTTTCTACTAATCTATATAATTTTTTATCTATAGGACAGAACATTAATAATCCTTCTTCTAGTCCTTCGAATTTTTTATTAGCTTCTGGAACTTCTGGAAGTATAGGTAATAATCTGAATTTTTCATCTGATAAGTTTTCAACTATTTTATCTAATTCTAATTCTTCTTCTAATTGTTCTATATTTATTTTGTATCTTACAGCTTTAGATTGTATATCAGCAGTATCTATTTTAGCTGTAGCAACTACCATTTCATTTCCTTCTTCGTCGAATAACTTGATAGAGTTTTGAACAACCTTTTTGAAAGCATTTTTCTTAGGTAGTTTTCCTGTCATATCAGTTTCACAAGTAGCAGCTGCTAATACAGTATAGTCTGAATTATGCATTCTTAAAGTAGAATATATTCCGTCTTCTATTGGCATAACACGTTTTTCGTCTCCATCTGGAGCTGATTTAACTTTAAATTTACCATTAGCTAATTCTTCTATTACAGCTGTTCTTAAGAATCCAGAACCTAATCTTTGATATAAATCAAATCCATTTAATTCTACTTCTTCATAGTCTTTGTCATTTTTAACAGCTATTGAATCTATCATTCCTGATACTTCTAAGAATTTATAAGAATCAATAACTCCTACGCTTGGTCCTAAAATAGAAGATAGTCTACTGAAGTTATTAGCACCTATTGGATATGGTTGAGCAGGGTCAGTATTAGCTACTAATTCTTTCCATACTACTTCTTCACATTTTGGATATAATTTAACAGCGTCAGATCTTCTAACTTGGATATCTGTTATTAGTTTTACGTTAGCGCCTTTTTCTTCTCTACATATAGTGTATATACCAGGGAATAAAGCTCCTACAGGTATAGATTGCACTTCTTTATCAGAGTTAGTTCTTTGTATTCCATCTTTGTCTACTAAAGTGAATTTTAATACGTTATTAGTAGCCATTGTATTCATAACGTCTAAAACATCACATAATCTAGAATTCTTTTCGAATCCCATAGAGAAAAGATTGATTTCTGTAACAAGTACAGAGTCCATACTATCAACAACACCAGATCTTTTTTCTACTATAGTAGTTCTATCTGCTGGTTTGTATATTCTTATAACTCCTTCTTGTCCATCGAATGCTGCATCTGATCCTTGAGTAGCTGTAAAAGTCATGAAGCAATCTTTATTTTTATTATGAGGATAATATCCGCTCACTCTTAATTTTAAGTTTGTTTCAACAGCAAGATCGAAATCTTTGTACATTTCTTTTCCGCCAACTCTTACACCATATATAGTTCTACATCCTCTATCGTATGCGTCTTGAATTTCTGGAACTAATGTAGCTTCTCTCTTTTTCTCTAAATCGAATGAATCACCAAATATGTATATAGCTTGTTCAGGTGATCCTATTGCGATAGGTTGCCCAACTGGTCCATTAAAAGCTGTACCTATTATAGTAACTGATTCAGTAGATCCGAATTCAGCTCCAGTTGTAGAATGCATTGTAACAGGTAAAATCTCAGT
>JAZOOK010000078.1:0-2567 GCA_045654965.1 Candidatus Coprovivens sp.
TATTTGTTCTAAGTTAAGAATCAAAATATGTGGATATACAAAGAAAGTATCAAATGCTAAAGGTATTGAAATATCTAATAATTATAAAGTATTTGGTACTTATAAAGATTATATTGTTACTATTAAATTTACTGGAGTAAAGGGTATTATAAGTTTAATGCCTTTAGGTATTACAATTAATTATGATAGTAATAAATGTGAAATACCTAAAAATGTAGCATTTGACTTTATTTCGATACTATCTCCGAATGTTGATAAGATAAAATCATCAAAACACTCATTAAAGATTTCTGCTTTATCTGATTCTATTGATTCGGGGTATTCTAGAATTGCTCATAAGTATTCTGATAAGTATAAAGTAAAAAAGAACATTGGTGGTTTATCTATAACTATGTCTACCTTAAAAGAGGTACATGAAGGTTTAGCCATTGCTGGAGCTATACATAGACAAGACTATCAACCTGATGCTGTGTATATTGTAAATTATCTTAAGAAGAATACATTTGTAAGGGACCTTGCGGTATGTAGGGATAAGATGAGTTCTATATTTGTTTGTAATGATAATGAACCAATTCATATATCTTTGACCGATTTTAAAGAAATGACAGACGATATCAAGGTTTATAAATGTTTATTAGACGTTAGTTTTGATCGTGTTGTAAGAGTATCTAAATCTGGATTGGATTTCTATAAGAATATAGTAGACGATGATAAAGTAGAAATATCTACACTCGAATCTGACTTTAGATTTAATAGAGTTCCTTCTTATATAGATGAATTAAATTCTATAGAAGAATGTATCATTAATTCTGCACCCAAGTCAGGTATTGTACATGAGATTTATTGTCCTGTAATTCCTCTAGTAGATTTAAATGTAGTTGAATCTAGTGTTCATTATTTTAGAGATATTGACGGTGTATTTGCACAAAACATCGATACTTTAGCTAGATCTGCCTCTTACAAGAGCGTAGAAGATATTCCAAAAACTACTATTAATCTCTTAAAACAATTATAACTATAAAGTATAGGCAAATATAATTCATGAAATCTTAAAGATAAACTTGCCAGGTTTATAAATTTCGTTATAGTTATTCAATTTGTCTATTAAAATTATTTAATTAAAACAACAAAACATGGTAATCTGGTATGGGAATGGCTCACCCATACCAGATTATTTTTTATACTAACAATAATGTAATAGAAGATCAGTTATTATCGGGTTGAAGATTAGTCTCTGTGTGGAATTTGTGAATGATCTTCTATTTTTAACATATTCTCTCTCCTCATCATAGTGTACCAGAGTAGACAGTGTTCTACTCTGGTCTTTGTTGTCTCTTGAACATCCTTGTAAGTAAAACGTAATTAGGGTAAGGAGGAACTTGTAAATGGGAGCTAATAGAACACCAATAGATCCATCTATGACAGTTAAGAAAGCTATTTCACAAGGTGGTTATTATAATACAGATGGAGATTGGAATAATATAATTACTTTAGATGAATATCCTGGTAAATTATTTAGGGGTAGAGTAGAAGTATTAATTTTAAAAAATGGTCAATTATTTATGTATATGAAAGATAATGGTACTTATAGAATTCCTGGCGGTGGATTTGATAATGGCGTTCTAAATAAAGATCAAGCTTTCATAGAAACTAAAGAAGAAGCAAAGATTATTATAGATAATATTAGATATAGTGGAGTTACATATACTCATTTATATGAAGATGTATGGATTAATAATGATAAAGAAATTCCTTACGATGGCAATTATACTGAGGTATATGTAGCTACATATAAAGGAGATTATGAGGGTTATATCAGAAAAGGTTTATCAGATATGGAGTTAACTAATAAGGGTAGATTCTATGACTTAGGAGATGTAGAACCTATACTAAGAGAACCTCATAGACAAGCATTAATGAATATATTTATGGGCACTGTTATAGAATCAGCATCTTGGGATAACAATTTAATAGCAAGCGCTGGTTGTTTCCATACATTATTAAGAGAGTTACATAAAAAAGGTATATACCATTGCATTCAGAATAGAGATATCGAATCTGATAATGGTGGCTGGATATTTGCAGAATATAGAACAAGCACACCAAGTGAAGTAGAAGAGGTTAAGAGATTCATTAGTTATTGTACTAATAGTTTACAAGAAAATATTTATGATGGTTACATAGAAGAACCTATTAGTTATAATGGATTTGGATTATTAACATTAAAAACTGATAAAATCAAACAAGAAAGTTATTTGATTGATGAAAGCGCAATTGAATTTTTTAACGAAGCAGAGACTAATATTAAGCAAGGTAAATGTCCTATATTTATAGCAAATTCTCATATAGGAACTACATTTGGTAAAATTATTGCCATAACCACTCATTCCAAATATGCACATTCATCTATTTCTTTGGATTCTTCGTTAGAAAATTTATATAGTTTTAATCGAGATGGGTTTGTAAGGGAATCTTTAACTAGATTTAAAGAATTTAATAGCAACGCTCCTTTACAAGTGTCTTGTATATTTGTAAAGGAAAAAGATATCAAAACGATTAAGGAGAGA
>JAZOOK010000079.1:0-7015 GCA_045654965.1 Candidatus Coprovivens sp.
AGACTTCTTAAAAAAAATAAATAACTTAAGCAATTAAGTTATTTTTTTATTAAACTATTAAAATATTTTTTTGTTAAAAATCAACTAACTATAATTCTTATTTTAGTTTTAAAATAAGGAAAATCCATAAGTAGAAATACTTATGGAAACAACCGGCATGATATTTGATTGTGGATTCAAATGTATCATTCCTACTTAAAATATAAACCTAAATTTGATAAAAATCAATATTTTTGGTATCATACAACCACTTTAAGAAAGGGGTTGTTTTTCTATGGAACAAATAGATGTAATGCAATATGAAGCTGATTTAAAAAAGAATCGTTTTAAAAGACTAATGCATAATAAACAAGCTATCTCAGCAGCAGCAATAGGCATAGCACAAATACCATCTATATTCTTAAATGACCTAACTTTCTTTAAAATCTTTGGTGGAGTAGTAATAGGTTTAGAATTTTCTTTATTAAGAAGATATTGGAAAAGAGAAAGTATCGCAGAAGAAACTCAAACAATTGAAATGTTACGTACTACAACAACTTATAATGAATTAATGAATGAATACAAAAAATATATAAAAGATGTAGCTAAGTTAGTTAAATTCGTAGGACTAGAATCAGCAAAAGAAAACGTAGTATACATTCACGCATTAATGGAACTAGGATATTTTGCTAAACAAATGGATCATAAATATAAAATTTTCAAAAACGAAAGAGATTATCTATCAGAATTATGTGGAGCAAAAGTAGTAACAGGTACGAGTGTATGTCGCCATATGTCATCATTCATAGTAGATGTAATGAACGAAATGGGTTATACAGCAGCAAACGTATCATGCACATTAAACGAAGATGATCCAGTAAAAAGAATCCAAAAAGGTAACGTAGAACTAGACCATGCTGTAGTAGCAGTAGCAGACAAAGGAACAAAATTTCTATTCGACGCAACAAACGGTAATTTTGTAGCAATACCAGTAGATTTTGACTTTACTGAGTTAGAATCAATTCATGTATCACAATTCGTAATACCAGATAAGAAGAAGTATCTAATAGTTTGTCCTATAATGAGTACATTAAATTTTGGTAGAGAAAAACAATGCGAAATAATAGGTACTACTAAATTATGCAAAATGTCTATATATGAAGTAAAATATCTAAGAGAAAAAATAGAAAAAGTATTACAAGGTAACATGCCTAATCAATTTGTTTTCTATGTAACTCACGAAACACAACGTCAAAAAATAGAAACATTATATAAAGAACTATTACCATATAGTGACGAAGAAATAAAAAGTCACATAGTAAGAAAATAAAGTTGACAAAAAAATATAATTTGTTATAATCAATTCATACAAGCGACGACTGGGTTGGCAACCACGAGCTATATATAATAAAGATGATTTCTTCTAGAAATAAGTAGGATGGAACCGCGGGTTAATCTCGTTCCTACACATTTCTAGAAGTTTTTTTATTTAGGAAGTGATATTTATGTTAAGACATATGCCATTTGAGGAACATGAACGAGGTTGCAGTTCCATCTAACTTATAACCAAAAATAAAACAAAAAAGAAAGAGGAATATATATGGAAAAAATAAAAATGGAAGACATAGTAAATTATTGTAAACAATATGGTTTCATATTCCAAGGAAGCGAAATCTATGGAGGATTATCTAATACTTGGGATTACGGACCATTAGGAAGAGAATTAAAAGAAAACGTTCGTCGTGCTTGGTGGAAAAAATTCATTCAAGAAAATCCATACAACTACGGACTAGACGCAGCAATCCTTATGAACCCAGAAGTATGGGTAGCAAGTGGACACGTAACTAATTTCAACGATCCACTAGTTGATTGCAAAAAATGTAAAGCACGTCACAGAGCAGACAAACTTATTGAAGACTTCACTGAAGGTAAAGAAACTGGTGACGGATGGTCAAATGAACAAATCGAAACATTCATGAAAGAAAATAACATCAAATGTCCAAAATGTGATTCAAGTGACTTCACACCAATTAGAAAATTCAACCTTCTATTCGAAACACACCAAGGTGTTACAGAAGATACTAAAAACAAAGTATATCTTCGTGGTGAAACTGCACAAGGTATTTTCGTTAACTTCTTAAATGTTCAAAGAAGTATGAGAGCTAAATTACCATTCGGTATTGGACAAACTGGTAAATCATTCAGAAATGAAATTACTCCAGGTAACTTCACATTCAGAACAAGAGAATTTGAACAAATGGAACTTGAATTCTTCTGTAAACCAGATACTGACCTAGAATGGTTCGGATACTGGAAAACTTACTGCATCGATTGGTTAAAATCATTAGGTATCAAAAATGATAACTTAAGATATAGAGATCATGCTAAAGAAGAATTATCATTCTATAGTAAAGCAACTACAGATATCGAATTCTTATTCCCAATGGGATGGGGAGAATTATGGGGAATAGCAGATAGAACTGACTACGACCTATCAGTACATATGGAACATTCTAAAGCTGATTTAAGATACTTAGATCCAGAAACAAACGAAAGATATACTCCATACGTAGTAGAACCATCTCTAGGACTAGATAGAGCTATTCTAGCATTCATTTGCAACGCATATGAAAGAGAAGAACTAGAAAACGGAGATACAAGAGAAGTATTAAAAATACATCCAGCACTAGCTCCAGTAAAAGCAACAATTCTACCATTAATCAAAAAAGTACATGGAGAAAAAGCTATGGAACTGTATGCTAAATTATGTAAAGAATTCAACGTATCATATGATGAATCTGGTTCAATCGGAAAACGTTATAGAAGAAATGATGCTGTTGGAACACCATTCAGTATCACAATAGATGATGAATCATTAGAAAACAATACAGTTACTGTAAGAGATAGAGATACAATGGAACAAGTTAAACTATCTATCGACGAATTAGTAGATTATATCAAAGAAAGAATCGATTTTTAGTGTAAAATTCACGTTAAAGACGGATTAATTCCGTCTTTTCGTTTGTCCTCAAAATTCATGTATTATATAATAGAACAAAATTTACGAAGGGGGACATAACAATGAAAAATTTAAAAAACTATTTACAAACACAACTAAGTATCACTGAATTAAAATTAAAAAGTATAATAACAGAAATAGAGAACATACCTGATCCCTCTAAAATAAACATATCATTATATGGAACAAGAGAGGAATTACAAAAAGAGTATAGTAAAAAGCATAAACCTAATATTATTAAAAGAATAATAGGTCCATCAAATCAAGAAATTCAAAAATATGTAAGAAAAAAAGAATTAGAAAGACTACAAAAAGAAAAATCAATTCTTGAAAGAAAAATAAACCAAATAAAAGCAACATTACCTGTATTAACAGAAAATGGTATAACAGGACAAATATGGCCTAATGAACAAATAATAAAACTTATTCTTGATTATGCTTCTAACAATAATATAAATCCTAAAGAAATATTAGAATTACTAGTACAACTATGTAAAAACTCAATAGAAAACGATAGAGTAGAAGATAAAATTAAAAGAAATATTGCCAGATTCTTTAACGAAAATAATAAAATAGAGTCAGATACAGAATTAAATACAATTATTCTTCTATTTGAAAAACTATTCATAATAACTTTAAACAATGAAGAATTAACTCAATATAGAATAGTAATAGAACAAATAATCACACAATTAAAGATAGATAAGAATACAGTAAATAAAAAACAATCTAAAGAAGAATTAGAAGCACAAAGACAAGCTCTAATTGAATTACAAGATTACATAAATGGTACAACTATTATAAAAACACTTGATACAAAAACATTTAAAACATTATTAGATAAAACTAATATCGAAAGAGATACAAAAGAATATCTAATCAAACAAATGGAACAAAGTATCCAAGAAGAAAACGAAAGACATCAAATAGAACAAACACAAGAAGCAATGCGTATTTTCTTGACTGAAGAAGAAATAGAATTAGTTACTAAAGCCGAATTAAAAGAAAATACACTTATGGGACCATTAAAAGACTTATTACATAGAGCTAAAAAAGATGTAATATCTATGTGTAAATATCTAAGTTACTTCGAAGGTGTAACAGATATGCACGAAGCAATCGAAATACTAAGTGATAGAACTAGAGTATTAAAACATGTTCTACTACAAATAGAAGAAGAAAACAAAGAAAGAAATACTTTGTTTTATATAACTGATAAAGAAGGAGTACCAATATTCCTAAGAAACCTAGAATTATACAGCATCTCTGAATACAACAATATATATAATTTATTATATAAAGTATCATCTAATACACAAGGTAAAAGACTATGTACTAAACAAGATATAGAATTCTACTATATAGGTAATAAAAATATAAAAGTAGTATATACAACAGTTAGAGGATATAGAGTAATAATAGGAATAGATAGTAAACAACCACCTCATCCAATAAAAACAACAATTACACAAGATACAATCGACAAAATAAGAGAAATAGAACATCGTGCAATTCATCCGACTTTTCAAGAAATACATACTACTTACGAAAATGTAATTCTAGAAGCATTAAACATCCAAGAGACAGGATATGCACTAACTTTAAAGAAAAAAGAAGACTAAAAAGGCAATTCTTTATCTTTATTTATTGAAAAATAACAAATAATACTATATAATTAAATAGTAATATAGTGTAGGAGGCTTATATATGGCATTTAGTATAAAAGACATTTTCGCAAAAGATGAATACGATGAAAATTTTAATGGAACAGAAGATGAATTCTATGAACAAGAATCAACTCCAATAGAAAACTCTAATAATAAAATGATTTTATTAGAACCAAGAGCATATTCTGAATCTCAACAAATCGCTGATCATCTAAAAAATAGAAATAGTGTAGTAGTAAATTTAAAAAGAGTTACATCAGATCAAGCAAAAAGAATTATTGACTTTTTAAGCGGATGTATCTATGCTATAGGTGGAACTATGCAAAAAATAGGTGTTGGAATATATCTATGTACACCTAAAAATGTTAATGTTCAAGGAAAAATTAGCGAAGATAATAAAGACCAAGAAAAACCAGAAGAAACTCCTGAATGGTAGTTATTTTTCTTATCTAAAGAAGGTGAGTCATGAAACAATTTAATACAACTCTGAACGGTTATGACAAAACAGAAGTTAATGCCTTTGTTAGTGAAGTTACAAGAGAATACGAAAGTGTTCTAGATAAACTTAAAGCAAGAGAGATAGAAGTAAAAGCATTAAAAGATAGATTAGAATACTATAAATCATTAGAATCTACTTTAAATACTGCTGTCTTAGTAGCAGAAGACTCATCAAACCAAATAAAGAAGATAGCAAAAGAAGAAGCAAAACTAATAATTGATCAAGCTAAAAAGAATGCATCACACATAATAAACGATGCACTTATAAAAGCAGAAAAAACTGAACTAGAAGCCGATCAATTAAGAAGAAGTTTAAAAATATATAAATCTCGTATTAAAGCTACTATAGAAGAACAACTTACTATGGTAGATGATGTAGACAACATAACAGAATAAGGACTTAAAGTCCTTTTTTATTTTTATAAAATTCTTTATATAACTTAATTAACGCTCTCTTTTCCATTCTAGATACATAACTTCTCGATATCTTCATCATCTTAGCAATCTCTTTTTGAGTATAATAATCTCCACCATATAATCCATATCTTTTAATAATAATATCTTTTTCTTTATTAGTTAAACACCCTAAATACTCATGTAACAATTCAATACTTATATCTTTATGTATCTTACTATCTATATCTTCCTCATCACTAGGTAAAATATCTATTAAAGATATCTCATTACCTTCTTTATCAATACTAATATAATCATTTAAACTAATTTCATTATTAAACTTCTTATTAGATCTAAAATACATTAGTATCTCATTAAGAGCACACTTAGCAATATAAGTAGTTAGCTTAATATTCTTATCCTTATCATAACTATCTACACCTTTAATAAGACCTATAGTACCAATACTTATTAAATCATCACTACTAATATCCTTAGATTCATATTTCTTAACTAAATGAGCAACCAATCTTAAATTATGTTCAATTAACTTATTTCTAGCATCTACATCTCCACGACTCATCAATTCTAAACATTTATCTTCTTCATCTTTATCTAACGGAGGAGGAAACACATTAACAGAATAACTACCAGTAAAGAAAAAACAACCTTTAATTAAATTAATTAACTTCAAAAACATCTAATCACCTAGTATAAATATATTAAAATGATTTAAATAAATACTTAAAAATGT
Organism: Candidatus Coprovivens sp.; assembly: GCA_045654965.1. GTDB lineage: Bacteria > Bacillota_I > Bacilli_A > RF39 > UBA660 > Coprovivens. The sequence continues at coordinate 6,314 of JAZOOK010000079.1, forward strand.
TATAATTAATTAGGGATTTGATAATATGAAAAAAATAATAAAACTATTATTTATCTTATGTACAACTCTTATAATATCATCTTGTGGTTCTAAAGATTATAAAGAAGGACAATTAGTAGAATTATCTGGTTTAGAATTAACAAATAACTTTGCTGGAGAAAATGCAAAAGACTTTATATTTGCCACAATAAATGAAACAAAAGAAGGATATAGAGAATTCTTAAGTGATTTAGAAAAATACGCTAAAGAAACTAATAAAGCAATATATTATGTAGAGTATAAACATATAGATACAGAAGCAGCATTATATGTATTTAACTTATATGAAGCAGATTTTACGTCTAACTGCTATCATGTAGTAGAAAATGGCGACATTACATTAACCAAGCCATACGTAAATTACTCAACATTAAAATTTAATTTAGAGAGTAAAAGATTCTATAGTGTCTTAGATTATATAAGCGATAAAGACGCTAAGGAATATTTAAAAAAAGCTCAAGAAGAATTAGATAATGGAAATCCATCTGTATCTCTTAATTACATAAATAAAATATGGAATAGACAAGAAGCAAAAAACTTCTATAATAAAAACGAAGAATTACAAGTGATAAAATCATGGGAATATTTCACATTTACGAATGATAAACGAAAAAGAATAACATATCATTCATTATTATTCCATCATAATGCTAATTACTTCCT
>JAZOOK010000080.1:0-3895 GCA_045654965.1 Candidatus Coprovivens sp.
CATCTTCAACCATTTCATCTAATTTATTATTTATTGCTTCGGGAATTTCATTATATACATATTCTTTTAATTCTTCAAAATTAGTAACAATATCATTAAATTCATCTCCCATTGTTTTAACATAATTTACTACAGAACATAATAATTCATAATTAGTTAAAGCATCAAAATCTTCTTCAATAAATGGAAAATTTTCTAGAATAAAATTTTTAAAAGGTGGTAACAATTTTATTGTTTTCATTTTTTAACCTCTTTTCTATTTATATTATACCATAAAATAAAGAATCTAATTCCTTATACATCATTGTATAAATATTATTTACTTTATTTTGGAATTTTAAATATTCATCAGTAGAATCCCCTCTATGAATATTTATAGTTTCTGTACTAGATGAAGTTCCACTAGCTGATGCACTAGATGATCCAGTTTGTTGATTATAAGTATAATCAGTTAAGTAAGTACCATTTTGAACATCAGTTAATTGATTTTCTGGAGTATCAGAATATCTATTATCAGAAGTAGTTCCACTAGTTCCAGAACTTTGAGAACTTGAACTTCCACTTAATGTTCTTGTATGAGTTTCATTAACTCCTAAGAAATCTAAATTAGTAAATTCATCTAACATAGCATTATATTTTCCCATTATTTCATTTAATTTAGATTTTAAATGAATTTTAAAACTCATATAAGTTTCATATCCTATTCTTCTAAACATATAATGAGTTAGGAAATTTTCTTCAAAATCAGCTTTTAATTCATCATCTAAAGGATATTCAAAATCAAAAAGATAATCTTTAAAAGCATTAGGTAAATCTATAATTTTAACCTTTTCATCCTCTTCTTTATTAAAATTAACATAACTATTCATTAATGAATATAGAGTAGGGGGCATATCATTTTGAGTTAATGCTTGGTATGTTTCTCTATTTAATATATAAGGATTATATCTAAAGAACCAATTATTCATCATTAACCACCTCTTCTTTAACTTCTACTTCTGAATTATCTTCTGGAACACTAGGAACTGAATAAGTAGCTTTCTTATTATAATTTAAGTCACTTCCTAAAAAATCATCTGGATTCATTATTGTACTAGGTAAACCATCATAGAATCCTACTTCTATATTAGTTCCAAAAGTTTTATTAATTTCATCTACAGCTTTTCTTCTAGATTCATATCTATTATATCTACTTGCTATAGTTCCACCCATAGAAGTAAATACCTCATCAGTAATAAGTCTTTCTTTCTTATTAACAGCTAAAGATGTAATTCCTATTATCTCTAAGAACTCAGCCCACTCTTCATGCTTAGCTTCATTTAATTTATCAGCAACATAAGGAGCTGGATTTAATACTTGAGTAGTTTGATCTAAATCTAAATCATCATAAGTTACTATAGTTTCTACTCTTGAATCAACTTGCTCTAATAATTTTCTTAAAGTAAACTCTTTATCTTGAGTAGTTTTCCACCATCTATTAGTTAATTGTTGACTTATATTAATATCCATAGTTCTTTTAATAAGAGCTAATCTTTCAGCACTTTCTACAATAAATGGATATATAGGTAAACGAGCTTCATTATCATACATAATAACAAATTCATTTTTTGCTTTATATAATGTTCTATTATATGAACCAAAGAAAGGTCTTACCATAATAGCACGAGGTCTACCGTAAAAATCAAGTGAACCTACATTAGTATAAGGAAGAGCCAGAAGTTCTCCAGTTATATCATCTTTAAACCATGCTATAGAACCAGTCATTAATAACTCTTTATTAACCATAGACATATCAATAAAAGGATTAATATTCTTAAATTGAAATACATTTAAACCTAACATAAGCATTTTATCTCTATAGTTTAAATAAGATTTATAATTATTTAATTGAGAATTAACTGTTTTTCTTTTCATGTATTATTTTATTCTCCTTTCTATATATTTAAAAAGAGATGGGATTATCTCCCATCCCTTTTAGGAATATTTATCAAATATTAATTAAGATAAATTAAGTAGATGAATAACTTCCATTAGTAATAGTAGCTGTACCTGTTACACTAGATTTATATACTGAAGTAGCTGTAACTGTAATTTCTTCTACAGTATCTTCATCAGCTGGAATAGTTAATGTTCCATCAATACCAATAGTAATACCAGCATCTTTAGAAGTGCTATCAACACTCCATGTTACAGCTTTATTAGCAAATCCAGCTGTTGCAACTGTAGCTGATAATTTTAAACTCATACCAGCATAAATAGTAGCTGTACTAGGACTTACAGTTACTCCAGTTACATTAGGAGCTGTTGTAGTAAATACTACAGCTGGAGCAAATGGAGATGTAGAAATAACTTTCTTAGTATGTAACCAATGGTTAGTTTTAAGTGTTTCTGGATTTTCCCACATACGAGTAATAACTTCAGCATTAGTATCAAATGCTTTATTATATACTTGGAAGAAATCTCTATCAATAATACAAGCTGGTACTGTAGCTAGAGCTGTTAATTCTCCATCAGTAAATGGAGTTTCAATTCCAAGTAATTCACTTAATCTAACTGTATCATGTTGATTAAATGAATCAATTAAAGCCATATTTGTACGGAAATCAGCTTCATCACGGAAGTAACTTTGAGCCATTGTAATTGTACTTACTTGAGCTTCAAAATCAGTATTCATTAATAGATATTGTCTATCAAATGAACTAAATGATCTTACACCAGCTGGATTATATGCTGGATTTCTGAAAGTCATCTTATTAGAGATAGACTTCATGAATGCTACTTTACCTCTATTATCTAGACTATTGTCTATTTGAATAGAAGTCATAGTACCATCTAAAATTCTTCTACATAGCATGTATTTTTCAACTATGTACTTATCATAATAGTAACCCTCATATAATGAAGCTACAATACTTTCTATCATGTTGAAGAAACTTCTGTCATCTCTAAAAGCCATTGAAATTTGTTCATCAGAAGTAGATGTTTTATAGAATTTTTCATAATTTAAAACATGAATATAATTATAAACATCTGGAACAACATTTTCAAGGAAGTGATCAACATCATTTTCGTACTCATGATAATCGTAAACATTAGCAATATCTACATATAATTCTCTTACTGAATCTCCAAAACGGAAAGAACCTTTTTCAGTAAAAGCATCCCATGGATTTCTCCATGTATTATCTCTGATAACAGTCATAGCTATCTCATTAACTGTATTTAAGAAAGCATTTTTATATCTGTTATCACTTGAAATTAATTCTCCTAGTTTAGGAAGAAAATCTTTATCTCCTTGAACTGGTAAATCAACTTCAGCACTTAGAATAGGACTTTGATTAATAATGTATGAAGCTAATTCATTAGCACTATTAACTTTAATTCCTAAACTGTTAGTTAAAGCCATCTTTTATTCTCCTCTCTTTCTTAAAATATAGAGCGTATATCTAGAACAACTTCTTCTTCTGGTTCTTCTTTTCTTACATCTTCTACTTTAGATAATTTAGCATTAGAAACAGTATCAGTAAATCTTTCTTTATATTTTAGGAAAAGGTCTTGATAATCTGATTCCAATTTTTCTCTTTTAGAAACTTCTTCAGAAAGTTTAGTTTCTAAAGATTTATAATCAGCTTCAGTATGTTCTGGTTCTTTTTCTTTATCTAAAGAATCTAAAATATCATCCATAAGTTCTAAAGAAGAATCAATTTTTTCTTTATCCATAATAAACACTCCTTTTATGCTTTAAATATACATTAAAAAAAGGAAATTGTCAATATTATGACAATTCCCTAACAGAATATAGGAGGTGATCCTTTTATGATATTAGCCAGACATCCCTAAATTAAATATATCATATTTTAATTAGTATGTCTAGTTCTTAACTTTTTAGCATATA
>JAZOOK010000081.1:0-2904 GCA_045654965.1 Candidatus Coprovivens sp.
ACTTGTAAGATAAATGTAGACACAAAAAAACGTGTCTACATTTTTTTGTTATAATAGAATTAGAAAGGTGGTAATTATATGACACGTGGAAGGCCAAAAGGTGGCACAAATAAATATTGGACAAAAGAAGATAAACTTAGACTTATCAATGCAGTATTGTGTGGTAAATCGGCTGAAGAAGTTGCTAGAGAAAATAATATATCTGGTGGGATGTTGAGAGGTTGGATTATTAAATATAATAAATATGGAACTGATTCACTAGAAAATAAAAAGAAACCTGGCAATCCATTAAGTAAGTATTCGAACAAAAAGAATTTAACTGAAATAGAAAAACTTCAATATGAAAATATGAAATTAAAAATTGAGAATGAACGGTTAAAAAAAGGATACCTAATGAAAGGAGATGGTTCAGTTGTAGTGTTCAAGAAATAAAGCAAAAAGAGTTTGAAATTGTAGAAGCTTTAAGTGAAGAATATTCAGTTAAATCTTTATGTGAAGTAATAAATATATCTAGAAGTGGTTATTATAAATGGCTAAACTCAAAAGATAAGTTAAATCAATATGAAATAAATCGTAAGAATCTGGAACCACTAATACGAGATATCCATAAAAGAAAACCAAGTTATGGTTATCATAGAATAAATTATTTAATTCGTAAAGAAACAGGTTGGGTTGTATCTGATAACTTAGTACATAAAGTGTGTAAGATATTAAAAATAAGGAGTAAAGCTAGACATTATTCTATTTATAAAAAGCCAGGAGAAGAATCGATAAAGTATCCAAATCTTATCAATAATAATTGGAACACAACAAGACCATTAGAAAAAATTGTATCTGATACAACTATGATATGGTTTAAAAGGCAAAGATATGATTGGACATATTATGTAGATGTATTTGATGATTCAATAATAGGTTCTGATGTCAAACCATTTTATCATGGAGTAAGTATGCAAAATCATAAAGAAGCACTACAAGATATGTTAAACGACAAAATAAAAAGAGGATATAAAAGCCAAGAAACTATTTTCCACTCAGATCAAGGCGCAATATATTCCTCAGTGGCATTTAATAATGCACATAAAGATTATAACATAAAAAGGTCAATGTCGAGAATAGGAACACCAACTGATAATCCAATAATTGAATCCAAAAATGGTTGGTTAAAAAAAGAAATGTATATCGACTTCAATCAAGAAGATTATGAAACAGTTGAAGATTACATAAATGACATAATCTATGATCACAACTATTTAAGACCTAGCTATGCATTAAATTATAAAACCCCAATCGAGTATAGGACTCAATTAGGGTTTAAATAAATGTTTTTTACTGTCTACTTTTTGTTGACAAGTTCATGTTTAGTGAAACATTCTGTTTTAATTTTGCTTAGATTTATTTGATTATTGCCATTCAATATCAAGAATAGTAATACGGTCTTTATTACCTGTATTACTTGTAGGACAAGAGTTTTTAACGACAATTGTGAAGTCACCGCTAATTGGTGTATCTAATGTCCATTCGTCAGTGTATACATTGTATTTATCATTTTTATCTAATGTTACAGTAAAATCATGAGTATATACATTATTATTAGATAAGTCAGTTACTGTAATAGTTGCACCGATTTTTGTATCAGTAAACATTTTTGTGTAATCAATTGTAATTTTTGAAAGACCACCAGAAAGTGTTGGAGAAGTAATTGAACCAGGAGCACTAACTTTACCGTTCATACATACAGCTTTATATGTATTATCTGGACCAATAACCTTAAATTGAGGGTTCATATCGTTAGCACCGCCACATTGGATAGCTGAGTTAACAGTAACCCATCCACTTGCAGTTGTGTAAGAGCCAGTGTAACTAGAGTCTCCATTTTGTTTAGAAGCAGGTAATTGAATTGTGTTGAAGTCAACATGTTTTGCTACAACTGGTGCAACGTAATCAGGATCTTCTGCGCCACATGAACAAACACCTTCTTCGTAGATATGACCTTTAGCAACTTTAGTAACAACGTTTTCTTTAACTTGAGTTTCGAATCCATCATTATTAAATGTTGCAGTGTATTTTGTTAATTCATCATCAGTACAAGTTTCTACTTGAGTTACTTCGCTAATAGTATATGCAGTTTCTTCTTCAACGTGAGATTCATCGTTTGAACAAACTCTTTTAGCAGTAACAGTAGAGTTATCTTCACTCCAAGTGTAAGTAACTGTATCGTAAGAGTGACTTAATGCACCGTTAGTTAAAACGTTTTCTTTAACTTGAGTTTCAAATGCTTCATTAGTAAATGTAGCAGTATATGTTGTTAATTCATCATCAGTACAAGTTTGAATTTGAGTAATTTCAGCTACTGTTTCAACTGTTTCTTCTTCAACGTGAGATTCATCAGTTGAACAAACTCTTTTAGCAGTAACAGTAGAGTTATCTTCGCTCCAAGTGTAAGTAGCTTCACCATATGAGTGACCTAATAGATCATAATCTTCGACTTTTGTATAGCTACATACTGTACAAGTATAAGTGATTTCACCATTTTCAGTACATGTAGCGTATTTTGTTGTTTCGCCTTCATTCCAAGTATGTTCTTCTTTTGCAGTTGCTTCGTGATCGCATGTTGAATCATGCCAGTGACCTTCTTCATCTTTACTCCAATCTTCACTATAAGTATGAGTGTGAGTAGAAGATGATGTAGGAGTATTAGAAGTAATACTACTTGAGTCTGTTCCTACTGGAATTGTAGGAAGTTGAAATGAACATCCACTTAATAAAGCGACTAAACTTAAAATTGATAAACAATTCTTTTTCATTATATTATCCCCCCTGTTAAAATTTTAAGCACATATAACATTCTAATACAAAAATATTTTTTGTAAAGAATAACTTAATAAAAAATAAAAACTTATG
>JAZOOK010000082.1:0-61477 GCA_045654965.1 Candidatus Coprovivens sp.
TTGAAAAATCCAAATTTTTATATATTTTTAACTATTATCAATTATTTGTTAAATTATCCTAAACCTACTTTTACACCTTTAATATATTAAATAATATGATTATCTTTGTTATTATACTCAATTACAGCACTAGCATTAGTAATTAAAGTATTATTAAAATTATTATTAACTTTTAATTAAACATAATTGTTATGTTGAAGTTTGAAACAAATGGAAAACAGGGTAAAACTACAATAGTTCTACCTACTAAACTTGAAGAACTTACAAAAAGTTATTTAACAAGTGTTACAAGTGAAATAGAAGTTTCTGATAATTATACTCTTATTGGAGTATGTTATAAAGAAAAACTGTCTAATATTATCATGACTTCTAGACAAAACAAACCTACTGCTAATATTGCTGTTGTTCCTATTTTTATTAAAAGTGGTGAAACAACTAAAGGGTTTGTTAATAATCTTAATACTGGAGATAAACTAGTTATTGCTCCTACTCAAATAGCTTTAGGACATCATGTAGCTGCTCCTAATAATCATATCACTATTAGTAATTTTTTATTTTATTGCGAAGGAGATAAAGAAGTTTATCAAAAAGCTCTAGCTTATTCTCAATATGTTTATTTTCTTGAATTTAAAATAATTCCTAATTGTGATATTATTGCAAGTTATACAGGTGAACTTTCTGAAAGTAATAATGAGTTTGCTCCGATTAAAGGTGAGTTAAATTAAATTAACCCTTCTACGGGGGAGGTAGTAAGCCTCCTTCGTAGATTATTAATTATATTATGGCTGATGTTTTTAAATTTCCTAATGGCGGTTATGATGTTGTTGTATGCAGAAAACAAGATATATTAGATTGTATTGATGATACAATTGTAGATAAAGATGTAGCTTTAGCTGTTATAGAACAATGTGAATTTGCTGCTGCAGGATATATTAAAGAAAATCGTTGGACAGGAATACCTTTTATTGGAAATATTAGAGTTCCTAAAAATACGCAACTTATTAATACTCCAGAACAACAAAGTTTAATTAAAGATGCTAGAGAAGTTTTAGATAAAGAATCTTATATTTTATTTAGACGTAAACTAAATACTGAAAATACTAAACATATAAAATTTGAAAGATATTACAAATATATAACTAGTATTTATGTAAATAAAAATAAAGAGCTTTATAGAAAACTTTGTAAAACAAAAGGTGAAGTTTACGCTAGACTTTATTGTTATAGTTTAGCTCATATTGTAGATGTAAATAAAGAATATATAATATTATAATATTATGTCTAATAAATTATTAATTGATAGCCTTATTCTATTAGATGATAGTGGTATGCCTCAAGCTCCTACTATTAGACAAATAGTAGATAGAGACGTAAAAGAACTATATAAAAGAGATAAATCTACAGATAAAAAACAATATATTTCAGAGTGTATTGTTATTTATTATTTAGGTGATCCTAAATCTCCTGCTAGACAAGCCGGACTTAGTGAACCTGAAGCTCTTAAAATGGCTATTGACCAAGCAGGTTTAGATAAAGGTTATATTCCTGATGCCCTAGTTATTAGACTAATAAAAAGATATTATGACGAAAATATAACAGAAGCCGGAAGAGTTGTAGAAAATATTCTTAAAGGTATTCATAATATAAATTTGAGTATAGATGTTATAAATAATATTTTAAATGAAAAATTAAATACTTCTATATCTCTAGATGATGTTCCTAATATACTTAGTTTAATAGACAGTGTTAATAAAAAAGCTGGAGAATTGCCAAGTATGCTAAAACGATTAGAAGAAGCAAAACAAAATTTGATGTATGAAAAAGAATCTGAAGTATCTCGTGGAGGTAATTTAGTTTCTTCTTCTATGAACGCAGAAGATTATATGGATTAAAGTATGGTAAAAGATAAAAGATATGATGAAATATTTCTTCATTTTAAAGAAGAAGGTCATAAGTATAACGATACTTTAGGTAATAGTTATACTTCTGTTACTACATTAATTCACGATAATTATGTTCCTAAATTTAATAAAAAATATTGGTTACATAAAAAAGCTAAAGAATTAGGAATTAGTGAAAAGACTTTAGAAAAACAATGGCAAGATATAACTGATGAAGCTTGTGCTAGAGGTACTGTAACACATAATGGCTTAGAAGACGCTATTAAAGAAGTTAGTATGTTTAAACACGCTATACAATATTTAACTAATGTAAATACTGGTAGAGTTATAACTGTTGCAGATATTCCTAATTTTTCAGCTAAACCTTTAGATATAGATGCTTTTATTTCTGCAACTAATAATAAATATCCTGAAATTTATAGAGTTTTTAAATTTTATACAGATAGAGGATATACTATTTATTCTGAAATAGGAGCATTTTTAATAGACTATCTTTTAAGTGGTACTATAGATATTCTTTGTATAAAAGAAGATAACTTTGTTATTCTTGATTGGAAAACTAATCGTAATGGTTTACAATTTGAAAGTGGTTATTTTAAAAAAGATAAAACTACTAAACCTGCTCAACTTACAAATGAATATGTTCATAAAGAAGAATATATGCTACCTCCTTTAAATTATTTACCTAATTGCAATGGTTATCATTATACTATGCAATTGTCTATGTATGCTAAAATGGTAGAACTTATTCTTAATATTCCTTGTGTTGGATTAGGTCTATGTCATATAGGTAGTCCTTTTGTAAAAAATAATTATGGTATGCCTTATAGAGATGAAAATAATCAATATCCTATAGACCCTAATGGAGAAGAAACAGTAAAATGGCATAGAATCTCTTATAAAAGAAAAGAAGCTGAAGCTATTCTTGCAGATAGATTAGTTCAGCTTAAAAGTAAAAATATTAATGTTGTAATTCAAAAAAAGTTATTTGATATATGAAAACAGCTCTTTATTCTAAATGTGCAACTTACGATTTTGAAAGTTTATTTAAGCGTAAAGGTTATGCTTTTTTTACAAAAGGAGTTTATAATCTAAACATAATTGGTGTACGAAGTAACAAATTTAATCAAGTTACTAATAAATACGATGACTATTTAATTGTAGATTATAATACTAGTACTTGTCATAAAAGACAAATTTATAATATAACTACAGAACCTGGACTACATTATATGAAAAACCTTATTAATAGTAAAGGTACGGCTATTCTAGTTCCAGGTCAATATAGAGGGGCTTATGCAGTAGATTTGCATAGAGGAAAATATAAAGCATTATGCCAAAGAAACAAGCCTGTTAAAGTATATAGAGATAACAATAAAGATGAAGTATATGACTTACTTCCTGAAAAAATAGATAAAGGAATGTTTGGTATAAACATTCATAGATCTTCAGAATGGAGTACTGTATCTAACATAGATAAATATTCTGCTGGATGTCAAGTTTTTAATGACCCTCAACAATTTGTTTCATTTATGAGTATTGTTAAAAAAGCTAAAGATATTTGGGGTAACGCATTTACTTATACTTTATTGACAGAAGATGAATTGGAAGAAATTTAAAGAAATTATAAAAACTATAGGAGATACTTGTAGTATTGGGTGGTTAATAATATGTTTCGTTTTTGCAGTGCTTGGAGTTTTTCATATAATATTTAAAGTTAATAATAAACCTAATACTACAAGTAATCCTATTTCTACTATAGATTCTATTAAAATTAGTAATGAAATACTAATAAAAGATATAACCAATTTAGATAGTATAAAAAATGCGAAAGTTATTGAAGTTGAAACTATGGATAATGATAGTACTCTTATGTTATTCTATCAACTTATCGGCAACTAATACCAACATCCCTTCTACGGGGGAGGTAACAGCTAAATCAGATTCAGTACTTATAGCTTATTCTGATTTACGTATTGCTAATAGTAAAATGATTCAACTAGAATATGAAAAAGAAATAAATAAAAAACTTAGAACTATTGTAGCTAACGATAGTATTACTATTAGAAATTATGATACTTTAAATAAAGAACTTAATAAAGAATGTAAAAAAACTATAAAACAAAGAAATATTTGTTTTGGTTTATTTGTAGTAAGTTTCGTAGCGGCAATAGTGTTATTGGTAAAATAATATGTTAAAGATTGAGTCTAGTTTAGAAGAAATTATTAGAACGTATCCTTTTTTGAATTATATTAAGGAGAATAAAAATCATTATAAAACAGCTACTGAAGCTGGATATGATGATCCTGATAATTTATTCCTTATAGGAGATAGTGGAGGTTTTCTTTTAAATATTCAACCTGGAGATAAATTTGTAAATACTCATTTATTTACAGAAATGGCTGATTTTTATAGAAAAGAAAAACAATATACTTTTTATAAAGAAGATAGTATTCCTCATAGACAACTTAGAAAAAGAGAAGAATATCGAAGACGACATGGTATTACACAGCCTTGTTTATTAAGAAATGGCAAAGTTCAAGATATTAGAATAACTGGAGACCATTATAATTTTCTAAATTATACTTTAATGGAACAGTTAGATGAAAGACATGCTAAAACTACAAGTAAAGCTAGTGTAGCTAAAAAACATTATGATTTTAGTAAATTTATAGATGCTCAATTTTGGACATTTCATATAATGGAATTTGCTATTCGTAATGGTTTTCATCTTATTATAGATAAAACTCGTCGTGGTGGATTTTCTTATATTATGGCTGCTAGTAGTGCTAATACTATAAATCTTCAACCTAGAAAAGTTCAAATCCATGTAGCTGCTGATAAAAAATATCTTACTAAACAAGGAGGCTTGACTGATTTTACAATTAACAATCTTCGTTTTTATGAAAATAAAACCTTTTTTAAAAGAGGTATTTTATCTACAGACAAAGAAAACTTTACTTTAGGTTTTAAACTTCCTAATGGTATTGTTAGTCCTAAAGCATGGAATTCTGCTTTATTTAGTACATCTGCTATGAACAATCCAGATTGTGCTATCGGTAAAGATGCTGTAAATGTTAAAGTAGAAGAGCTTTCTACTATGGAAAACTTCGACGATTTTATGACTGTAACAGAACCTGCTATGAGAACTGGTAGTTATGTTACAGGTAATCTTTTTTGTTGGGGTACAGCTACTTCTGGTAACATGCAAGTTTTTGAACAAAATTTTTATTCTCCTAAATCATTTGGTTTTATGCCTTTTGAAAATGTTTGGGATAAAGATTGTAGAAATGAAATTTGCGGTTATTTTAAACCTTATTCTTGGGGACTTCAAGGACAACTTGATGGACATCAAGCGATGGATAAAGATGGTAATTCTGATATAGAAGTAGGATTACGAATAGCATATAAAGAACGTCAACATAAAAAATCTACATCTAAAACTTTTGCTGATTATATTAACTATTTAGGTCAATATGCTTTAATGCCAGCTGAATCTTTTAGTTCTGCTACAGAAAATTTATTTAGTAGTGAAGAATTAATGGCTTGGGAAGAAAAACTTAGAACTGATAATAGTTATAAATTTTACAATGACGGTTGGCTATTTGAAAAAGAAGGTAATGTAGAATTTAAAACTAATTCTAGAATAGAAGCAGAAGGAGGCAAAATAAATGTAGATTATTGGGATTGGATAGAAGGAGTTCCTAGAAAAGGTCATGAACATCCTCATGGATGTATAAGACGATGGTTTGCTCCTATGAAAGTTCCATATTTGACAAAAGAAGGAAAACAAATAATGGGAACTCCTCCAGGATTATATTCTATTAGTTATGACCCTGTAGGGGTTAATAAGGAAAATAAACTTATCACAAATAGACACTCTCATAATAGTATTAAAGTTTGGATGAACCCTTGTCAATATAATGGTTTTAAAACAGCTCTTGTTGCAGCATATTATGGCAGACCTGAAAAACTTGAAGAAGCAGATAAAGTATGTTTATTACTTGCTAAATATTATAATTGTATAGGAACCACTGGAGTCGAAATTAACCGAGGTGAAACTGTAAGTAATTTTACTAAATGGAAAGCTCTTAAATATTTAATGAAAGATCCTGTTCAAATTTGGGATACTTCTATTAAAGGTAATGTTGTTTCTACTTACGGTGTTAATATGGGAGATGGAACAAAAAAGCTTGAAGGTCTTCGATTACTTAAAGAAATGCTTTATAGTGTAGTAGGTAAAAATGAACTTGGAGAAGACGTGTATTTATTTCAAACTATTTATGATTATCAGTCTATACTAGAACTTAAAAAGTGGAATGCTTTAGGTAACTTTGACCGAGTTTCAGAAATGATTATACGAGCTTTACAATGGAGACTTTGTGATATAGAAGCATCTAAAGAACTTGCACATAGAAAAAGAATAAATAAAAATGAAGATTATTCACAACATATATTAAAAAGAGATTGGTTTTAAACTATGGCTAAATACACTTATATACCGGTAGATATTTATAAACGAGGCATTACAGTTTTTATAGGTTCTCATAAAGAATTTAAATCTTGGGTTAGAGATTATTATAAAAACGATGAAGATTATCAAAATTTAATAGATTATGTATATGATAATGATTATTATAATGCTCTAGGAGTTTTTTGGTATAACAGAAGTACAGGAGATGGAATAATAGAATTACCTAAATTTCCAAAAAGTGCAAAAGAAATAGCTGTAGCTGCTCATGAAGTTCTTCATGCTGTATTTCATATATTAGACTATTGTGGAATTAATTATTCTAAAGAAAGCGGAGGAGAAGCTCATACTTATCTTTTAGAATATATGTTAAGTAATTTATTAAATATAGATAATTATAAAATTGTATAAAATATGACACCTAATTATAATCTTCAATTTCCACAACAAAGAGTTAGTGGAGCTGTTAAAAGAAAAGCAGATTGGTATGCAAATTGCATTGATTATGTTATCGATGCTGGTTTGAGTTTTAATGATAGAAGTGAAGATGAAAGAAAGCTTTCTATTCTTCGTGGTGATATTCCTAATGAGTTTTACAAAAAGACTCTTAATCCTTATAATAGTAATAATGAAAAATATACAAGATTTCCTGCTACTATGAGAAATTTTGATATTATGTCAGATATTATAAGACGTTATATTTCTGAGTATTTTAAAGGTATTCATGAATTTGTTGTAGGAGCTAATAATCCAGATATTGTCATAAATAAAAATGCTAAACTTAAAGAATATATGGGTAATTTAGCTGCTGAAGCATTTAAACAAGAATTTGAAAAACAATATCAAGCAATGGTTCAGCAAGCTCAACAACAAGGTCAAGATCCTTCTACTATAAATCCTCAAGAAGCTATGCCTGACCCAGAACAATTTGTTAAAGAATTTAATGAAAATTATATTGATGAAGAAAGTAAACAAGGTCAAGATATTCTTGATTATGTTAGAAGTATGACTCAAGATAATCTTATTTATCTTTCTGCATTTTTTAATTATGTAGCTCTAGGAGAATGTTTTACTTATGCTGATGTTAGAGGAGATAAACTTTTTAAAGAAAATGTTCCTGTATTAGAAGCTTATCCTATTCCTAATTCTAATTTCTTTGTAGAAGACCATGATATGTTTGCAAGAAAGATGCTATTATCATATCAACAAATTATGGATATGTTTGATGATAGTCTTACTGATAAAGATAGATATTTTCTTGAAACATATTATGGAAAACATAGTACAAACGGAGGTATAACTAGACTTACTTATAATCAATTATTTGAAAACTACGCTGATGTTTGTGAAAAGTTTTCTCCAACTGAAAGAGATTTGTTTAGAAAAGAACCTGTAATTATATCTCAAAATAATAATAATTTATTTGAAGTATGGCATGTAGTTTGGAGAGGAGAAGCTAAAAGAGGCATTCTTACTTATATCAATGAAGTTGGAATGGAAACTACACGAGTAGTTGATGAAGATTATAAACTAAACAAAGAAGCTGGAGATATAAGTATAGAATGGACTTATGAACCTCAAGTTTACGAAGGCTATCGTATAGGTCATAGATACACTTCTATTTATCCTATTAAAGCTAGACCTATAGCATTTAATAGAAAAGGTAAATTACCTTATAATGGTATTATGGAAGTTCTTCCTATGATGGGTAAGTTTAGTATTATTAAACTTATTACTCCTTATCAGATAATGAGAAACATATTTGCTTATCATAGAGAAATGGTAATAGCAAAGAATAAGATGCTGATTTTATTACTTCCTGAATCTCTAATAGCTTCTGATACAGAAGATAAAATATATAAAATGGCAGCTGATGGAGTATTGCTTATTGACGATAGTGAAGATACTAATTCTCTTAAAGCTCAGCAAATTAGATTATTAAATGCTAACATGGGAGATTATATAGTTCAACTAACTAATCTTATGGAAGCTACTAAACTAGAAGCTAGAGAAATGGTAGATATGAATATGCAACGATATGGAGACATTGCTCAATCTGCCGGTGCTGCTACTACACAAGAAGCTATTACTAGAAGTTCTATGGGTATGGTTATTCTAGTTCAGATGTTTGATGAACTTAGAAAAGCTGATTATAACAGAGATATAGATTATTGTAAGTTAGCTTATATAGATGGTCTTGACACATCTTATTGGGATGAACTTGGCAAACGTAGATATGTTAGTCTAGATATTGATTCTTTTATTAATTCCGATTATTCTACTACTGTAAGAAACGAATCTAAAGAAATAGATAAAATTCAACAGCTTAAACAATGGGCATTTAGTGCTGCTCAAAATGGAGATTTAGACATGGCTCTTGCTGCTATTACTGGAGATAATGTTAGTCAAATTAAAGCAACAGTACAAAAATTCATGGACATAAAGCGTCAACATGAAAAAGATATGCAACAAGCTGAACAACTTATGAAACAAGAAGAACTTCAAGCTAAACTTCAAGAAATTGCAGCTAAAGGAGAACAAGATAGACTTACTGAACAACTTAAATATCAGTATGAAATGCAACTTAAATATGTAGATGTTGATATGTCTTTACTTGGTAGTACAGCAGATAGTGATGCTTCTAAACTTAGACTTCAAGAATTTGCAGAATCTAATAAACGAGATATTGAAAATCAAAAGCTAAATATAGAACGTCAAAAACTTATGGCTGATACTTATAATAAAGCTGCTGATAGACAAGTTAAACGACATGAAATTGATACTCAATTAAAAATAGCTAAAGCTAATAAAAATAAATACGATAAATAAAGTATAGCAACAGTACATTCCCAAACTACTTCAAGTCCTTGTGTAGATAGTAAATATCGACATGAGGACTACTTATTTTATTTAATATATTTTAATTTGATTTTAGCCATTATTTTATCGTACATGAATGAAAGGTTTAGTTTATGTGTAAAATGTAGCACACTTAAAATTTAGGCTACCCTATGCCATATTACACCTATAATATAATACCATAAATATAGCCTATTAATCTCGGTCATAAGTTTGGTTAAAGTAGTGATATTAATCTTAGCAGTAATATTACAACATATAATATTGACGTTAAAATTTATTATATGTTTTACTTGGTATTAATGATTAAAATATATATCTTTGTTCAGTTTAGTTAAATTATATCTAATAATAATAGTAATATTAAAATTATGGCAACAGAAACTATTGATTTTGGTAATTCAGCTGGTCAAGACCATTCAGGTCAAGCTGATAACGATTCTGTAATTAACAATAAGGCTAATGATAATCAAGTAGATATTACTAGTCTTGAAGGAGACGATGACGATGACATTACAGGTAAAGATGGTAAAGATAATAGCCAAGAAACATCAGATGATTCCAACAACCTTTCTACGGGGGAGCTAAACCCTGGAGATAAACTAGAAGTAGATGGAATAGTTTATCAAGTAGCAGATAATGGCGATCTTGTAGATGATAAAGGTAATGTTTTTAAAGAAGCTAAAGACGTAAATGAATGGCTTAAGTCTGTAGAAGTTGAAGATTCTAATGATGGCGGTTCTATCAATATTTCTGATATTCAAAAAGAAATCGGTATTGAAATTACAGATGAAAACGATACTCCTATTGAATTTACTAATGATGCTGCTGGAGTAAAAGCTTATGTTGATTCTGTAATTGATTTAAAATCTAGAGAACTTCAAGAAGCAGCAGTTAATAGACTTTATGCTGATAATCCTTTGCTAAAACAATTTCAAGATTATGTTCAACTTACAGGTAGTGCTAGAGGATTTGGAGATATTCCTGATAGAAGCGGTATTATGTTGGACAAAGATAATGAAATGCAGTTAGTTGCAGTTATTAAAATGGCAGCTAATGAATTTGGTAATAAAAGTCTTAACGATAATTATATCGCATATCTTAGAGATAGCGGAGGTCTTTATGATGAAGCAAAACAACAACTAAAGGCTTTGGTTGATAAAGATAAAGCTTATCAAAAAGAAATTGAACAAAAAGCTGCACAACAAAGAGAAGAACATGCTAAAGAACTAGCAGCTTATTGGAGTACAGTAGATAAACTTATTCATGGTAGAGTAATTTCTGGTTATAAAATTCCAGAAAGTTTTACTAAAGAAGTTAACGGACAAAAACTAGTTATTACTCCTAAAGACTTTTTTAATTATGTAGCTAAACCTACTAAACAATCTGAAAATGGTAGAGCTATTACCGGTTATCAATATGATTTAGCAAATCTTACTGATGAAGAATATTTGAATAGAGAAATGCTTGATGCTTGGTTGATGTTTACAGGTGGGACTTATAAAGATTTGATTGATATGGCTGTTAAAGAAGATAAAGTTCGTCAGCTACGTATTAAAGCAAAAGAACAACGTTCTAATAAAACTGTAAAAATTATTAAAAATCAATCGTCTAAATCAAGTATTGATGATATAATTCTTTAATAAATTTTAATTGTTTAATTTTTTAGAAATTTAATTATGTACAAACTTAGAGAAGTATCTCGTGGTAATTATGATGACAGAGGTTATTCTAATGAAGAAACTATTGCACATCTAATGCTATCTAAACCAGAGGAAATTAACAACATTCTTACTTATACTTATGGTATGGATGATGACCGTTTCCCTCTTACTTTCTTGACTGAAGGTCAAGGTAGTGCTGGTGTTGTTGATATTGCTACTACTCAATGGACTTGGAAAACAATGGGTCGTATGAAGTTTAACGATTATGTTCTTTACTTCAATACAGCTAATGCTACTCCAGGTAAGGGTGGTAGTATGTTTGATGTCGAATTTAAGACTCACTGGCTTATTGAACAGTATGGTCTTATTGCTCCTGATGGTGTAACTCAAGTTCGTATTATGAAAGACCTTGGTGAAGGTCCTCATGGAGGTTATCTTTATCGTCTTAAACTTACTAATCCTGATCCTAACGCTTATGTTGACCCTTCAAATCTAGAAGTTGGTAAATATTGGTCTATGACTGCTCCTACTATTAGTGAAAGCTATTCTAAGGGTAATCGTAGTAATGTTATGGGTCCTGGTAAGATGACTTCACAACTTGAATTCCACCGTTATTCTAAAGAAATTGCAGGTAATATTTCTAATGTTGTTGTAACTTATGAATTTAAAACTAAAGGTGGTGGTACTACTAACCTTTGGATTAATGAAGAAATGCGTCAACACGATATTACTTGTCGTATTATGGATGAAGAACGTCTTTGGCTTGCCGAATACAACCGAGATGAAAATGGTGAAATTACTCTTATCGACCCAGATAATGGTCAGCCAATTCCTCATACAGCAGGTATGATGCAGATTTGTCGTGAAGCTAACTATGATACTTATGGTGAAGTTCTTACTCTTAATAAGATTGAACGTACTGTAGGTGATATTCTTGACAAAGATACTGATACTGGTTCTATGGAAGTAGTGTTCTTTGGTGGTAAAGGTTTCCTTGATGATTTCGATCGTGCTATGCGTGATGATGCTCGTTCAGAAGGATTTGCTACTCCTCTTGGTGATAAGATGATTGAAGATTTCAACGGAGGTCTTTCTTATGGTAAATATTTCCGTCGTTATCGTACAGTAGATGGTCATACAATTACAGTACAACATCTTCCATTCTTGGATAATGGTACTCTTGCAGAAAATGCTAAAGCAAATGGTATGATTCACCCTCGTTCTGGTCGTCCTATTACTTCTCACCAAGCATTCTTGATTGATATGTCTGTATATCAAGGTGTTCGTAATGTTCGTAAAGTTCGTCAAAAAGGTCAGATTTATAAAGCAGGTGTTCTTAAAGGTCTTACTGATATTCCAGCTTCTTGGGGTGCAGTACCTACTAATGCTATTTCTACTGAAATTGATATGTCACGTTACGAAATTAAGAACAGCTACGGTTTGCAAGTAAATAATTCAACAAAGATGATGCAATTGAAGTGTGTACTTTAATTGCAAATAATTAAAAAATTAGTAGAACAATGAATACACTTAAACCTAATTTAGGAAGTACAAATAAAGTTCAATCTGAGACAACCGTTGATAAACCGGCAACTACTCAATCTGAACCTTATGTAGATGAAGCTCTAAATGAAGAATATCTCGATAAAAGATATGTTACGATTAGCCTAGTACATAATTATTCTAATTATAGAAAGGCTAATCTTAAAGTTCTAGGTCAGCGTAAAGAAACTATCGGTAGCTCTATTACCTCTTGTAGAGTGCTTTCATCAAATAGAGGAGAAGTAGAAACTTATTTTCCTGCTCTTGTAGGTTTGTCTCCTAATAATCCAGAATTTATTACTAGAGTTAAGGCTTGGCTAGGAAACATACAATTTATTGTTAATGACAATGATGCTCGTTTAGATATTTCATTTCTTTATAATACTAAACAAGACTATTTGAATTTCAAAAATAAAGAAGAGCAAATTGACAACGAATATAACAAAAGTGACAGAAGCAATACTACCAAAATTAAAGAAGCTGTAAAACGTAAAGTTGAAGCTCTTAATACTTTGGAAAGTGAAAAGTATAAAGTTGGTAGACCTGTCAATCTTGAAGAATATTTGATGTATCGTCATTGCCTTCTTTATAAGGATGTAGCTAAAGATATTTCTCTTATTAATTCTGATTCTTCTCTTCGTTTTTATATAAAAGATGAAGCTAAAGAAGCAGAAAAACAAAAGAAGTTGATTGAGCAAAGAAAGAAAGCTATGCGTAATTTTATAGAACTTATGAGTTCTGACCAAAAATTTAATGCAGTATATATTGCTATGGTTGCAGCTCGTAATGAAAATGTAGCAGAAGCTATGCTTCGTGACTTTACTGAAAAAGAAGCAATTCTTATGAGTTTTGTCAATGACCATCCAGAGAAATTTAATAGTTTAGTTAATGATAAAAACATTATAACTAAAGCATTTATTGAAACATTAATTGTTAGAGGTGAACTAGTTCGTGCTGAATACAATCAACAAATTTCATCAGTTGACGGTAGCTTTATAGGATCTAATATGAATGAAGCTGTAGCTTATTTTAATAATCCTGATAATAAAGATATTCGTGCAATTTATGAAAATAAATTAAAGATGTTTTAATTATGGATATAGTTGATATGCACAAATGGATTCGTCAATATGCTCAGCAGATGGGTGCACAAAATAATCGTACTCTTCTGCCAGAGCAGATTGATATACTGATTAATACAGCTATTATCGATAGTGTCAATCAACTTATTACAGAAAACATTGTTTTAACTAGTACTCAAGAAACTACAAATAACTCAAAACTTGGACAAATTAATGCTCTTAAACCTTTATATAAAGTGGCTATTATAGATATGTCTCCAAAAGTTACAAGTCGAGATAGCCTAGTATTTGTTTTTGATAAAACGGATAGTGTTAATGGTAAGATGACAACTAATTTTCCTGGTTTTGTAAATTCTTCTATTCCAGATTATTTATATCTTGTAGGTTTTTCTCTTAACTATAAACAAGTTATAGATAATTTAGGTTATACAGGATATATTAGTAAAGGACAAGGAACTGATAGTTATATCGAACCTATATTTAAAGAAGGGACTGAAACTAAATTTTTTCCTGTTAGAATAATAGATGATACATTAGCAGTTAATACAATGAATGACTATGTACTTAAAAATAAAATTACTAGTCCTATTATTGTAGCTCATGATAATCATTTCGACTTATATATAGATACCTTTATAGAAAAATCAATAGGAGAAACTAGTAGATTCCTTCTTAAAGGGGAGCTTATTCCGTATAAACTTAGAATGAGTTATATAGCTAAACCTGCTAAAGTTAAATATGTAGGTATTGATAGTACAGAAAATGTTAACTGTGATCTTCCTGAATATATGCATACAGATATTCTTAAACGAGCTGTAGATTTATATAGAATAACTGTTTCTGGAAGTTTACATTCTTCACAACAAATATCTAATACTGATAACAATGTTAAATAATATTTAAATACTTTTAAAATGAAACAACTATTTATTTGTGATAGCGGAACTTATACTACTAATAGCAAATTTGCAGATATTGATAAAATTAGTAAAGGTTACTTAGGTCTTTATGATTTAAGTACTGAAACCCTTATTACTAGTGAATCTGAAGCTGCACACGATTTTGCTATTGTACTAGGTAGAGGAGATGGTTTGAGTCCTAGACTTATTCCAGAAGTAGATATTAAAACTCTTACAGTAACTAAAGCAGACTGTAAAGAAGGTAAGAATTTTTCTGCTTCAGTAGTAGTTCCAACAGCAGTCGTTGGCACAAAATATACTATTATTTTGACAAAACTTGGAAAAGGAGTTAATGAAAGATCTAGTTGGACTTTTGATGCAGTAGCTAAAGCTACAACAGCTGCAAATGTCGCAGCAGATCTTGCTAAACAAATTAATGCTAATTCTGTTAATACTGGTTTTTCTGCTTCAGTAAGTACGGCTACTATTACTATTACAGGTTCTAATAATGAACCTTGTGCTATTACTTTGGCAGACGGTTTGAGTAATGTTACTCCTACTGTTAGTGAAAAAGGTAATAAACCAATTCTATACGCAGAACAAGTTAAAGAACTAGCTCTTGCGTGTGCTGCAGGTAAAGGATTTAATTATCTTGCTGAAGGAGGTCAAGACCTTTATCCTGGTTTTCCAGAAACTATATCAACTAGTGGCGGTGGTTATCTTTATACCTTGCGTTTTGCAGTACCTCGTATGAGTGGAAAACAAACAGATGAAGTTGTTTATCAAATTGTTCATTTGTTTGTTACTAAAAATGGAAACCTTTCAACTACGTTGGATAAAATTTTTGGATTGGTTAAAGCAGAAGCTCCAGAACTTGAATAATAATATCTAAAACAATATTTATATAGTCATTAAGTTATACCTACTTAATGACTATATAAATATTTAAGCTAACAAGTATGAATGATTTACAAACTATTAATAATATTATAGATGGAGCTATAAAAGATTCATCTTATATTACAGTTCTAATTTCTAGTGGAGTTTTTATATTATATACTCTAATAATTAAAGTTGTAGAATTATTTAAGACTAAAAGCAGAAATAAACCATTGCTTGATATGGCTACTGCTATAAAAGAAGTTAGCGAAAATGTTGTAAAACTTAATCAAGTTTTAGATAAAACCTTTCAAAATGCTGAAATAAAAGAAATAAATAAAATTAATAATGTTATAGAAATTGCATTTAATAGTTCTAAAAGTAATGTTATAGATAAATGTATAAGCATTATAATACATAATCACATTGAATTTGACAAAGAATCTATTAAACAAACTTTATATAAAACTGTAAGTACAGAATATTATAAACTTTATTCTATTTTTTCAGCTTACGAACACGATTCTATCAATGTTGCTACAAAAATAAAAGAAGAATGGATAGATAATGTAACAAATGCTTGTCTTACCATAATATACGATGGAGCAGATAATATTACAAGAATACGTCAGCTTAATGATAAATTAAGTCTTATAACTGATGAGTATTCTATTTATCTTAAAAATAAAATTTTTAATCATTAATAAGACGTTCTTATGTATAATGAGTTATTAAAAGATTTAGATAACAAATTAAGTAAAGTAACTGATGATATTATAATGTTACGAAACGTAGGTTATATACCTAATGCTAAAAAGTATATTCAGTTAAGTTGTGGTTTGTTTATTACAAAAGCATTTATTAATAACGATTTATTTACAGACGACCAACGTAGAAATATTAATCGTATTTATAATAAACTTTTTTGACTATGGATGATACTAGTTTATATAATTTAGGACTTCTATATCTTGTTATTCCTACAGAGTTTGAATGCACATATAAAAGACTATGTGTATTAATGGCAGATTATGGTGAAGAAATGTTGAAAGATTGTAAAGCTAATTGTACGGAAAAAAACGTACAAGTAATAGAATGTTTCAATATGTTTAATTCAGCTATTGCTGCTAAAAATCAAGGTAATGATAAATTAGCATTTTTAATTATAAAATATATAAATGCTAAATTAAATAACATTTATGGATACGATAATTCAAGTGAATTATGTAATAAAGTTACTGTAATTCCTGATCCTGAACAACCAAGTCCTGAACAACCAAGTAATCCTCTTCCAGATAGTTTACTTAATATTGGTTATACTGCTTTAGATTTAGATTGTCTAATGGGAGATTCTATAACTTATACAGCTGAAGTTTTAACTAAATGGAATAATAAAGAAATTACAACATTTGACGGAGATACTACATTAGTATATGCGCCTGTAATAGATTTAAGTGATAAACAAACTTCTTCTAAATTATTTAATAGATGTTCTAATTTAATTTATGTACCATCTTTAGATTGTGCACCTATTACAGATGCAACAGAAATGTTTGCTTATTGCGGTAAACTTAAACATATTAATACTTTGCGATTTCCAAATTGTACTTCTTTAAATAGTATATGTTATCATTGTTATGAACTAGAAAGTATTAAATTTGATAATACTAGAAATGTAACTGATTTAGATTGGGCATTTTCAAATTGTAAAGCATTAAAAAGAATAGAAGGTTTAGATATAACTAAAGTTACTTCTAAAAAATATGCTTTTGACCAATGTAATTCATTGCAATATTTAGATATTATTGGTTTAGGACATAGTAGTATAACTGATTTCAGCGATATACTTAATTGGGGTACAGGAGGAGAAGAAAATAAACAAAGTTTGTTAAATAGTTTACTTGTAAATTCTGCTCAATTAGAAGCTACTATGGTTATTAAATTATCAACTAATACTAGAGCTGTGTTAACTGAAGAAGAAATAGCATCTATTAAAAGTAGAGGTTACATTATTCAATAAAAACTTATCTGAATATAGACGTTATTTAAAATAAAAATGTTATATTTGCAAACAATATAATAACATATAAGTTATGGCTAAAACAAGTAGTAAATCAACAAGTAAAAGTACTAATAAAAGTACAAGTAAAGGAGTAACAAGGTCATCTTATAGACCTAATCCTTTGGTTCCAAAAGCAGGTGTTACACGTTCAGGTAGAAGAAGTTATGAATATGGAGGAAAAGTTAAATAAAACATCAGTTAGAGTTTTAGTACTTACTACAAAAGTTCTTCCTATTTTTATTGCGATTATTCAATTCTTAAATGTCGTTATAAGTTTCTTTCATGGTAATGATATTCCTCTTAATTATATTGGAGGAATATCATTATTGCCATTATTATACTTATATTTAGCTAGCTATACATTTAAATTGTGCGAATATTATAGAATGTTTTTGCATTATAGTGTTGTAGTAAATCTTATAAACATTTATGATTTTTATTTTGGAATACCTATCACTGATATGGACTATTTGCTATTAATGGTTATGTTAACAATATTAACAATGTTAGTTGTAATATATTTAAAGTTTTTCAAATGAATACATTAACAAATAAAGCTATTGCTAAAATATTTAGAGAATTTGCTGATAAAATAGAAAAAGGAACTTGTGCAGTAGATGTAGAAACTCTAACAGATGTAGCAAATAAAATGATTCATATAAAACTAAATGCCGAGCAGATGTGTAGTTATCTAAATGTTTCTAGAGCTACACTTACAAGAATGATTTGCGATGGTAGAGTTCCTAGACCTCGTAAAAGTCCTGGAGAAAAAGAATATTGGTATCAAGACGAAGTAGATGAATATATTCGTAATTATAAATTAAAATATAACTTGGATTAACCTAATACTTTACTTATAGTCATTGATTTATTTGCAGACTATCTAATTTATTGATAATTAGATAGTCTGCTTTATTTTGATTAAAAATATATCATATAACTTCTGACTTCTAACTTTGCATCGTACAGATACTAGTTAAGTACAAAAACAAAAGTTTAATAATTAAATTAAAGTAATTTATGTCAGAAGTTTTAATGGTTCCTGATTATAATAGGAACAATGGTAACAATTCAAATCTTGATTCTGCTCTTCTTTTGAGTATGATGAACAATGGAGGTTTTGGTAATGGTAGCTGGATGTGGATTATCTTCCTATTCTTCCTAGAGCCTCTTATGCGTAATGGTTTCTTTGGTAACGGTTTTGGTAACAATGGAGGTTTTAATGGAAATTGTGGTGGTCTTGGCTATCTTGCAAACCGCGTTGATGATAACGCTGGTAGAGAGCTATTGATGCAAGCTATTAATGGTAACGCAGATGCTATTCAAAATTTGGCTAATCGTTTTAACACAACTAACGATTTCATTCAGCAAGCTATTTGTGGAGTTCAAAATTCTATTTCTCAATTAGGAGGTCAAGTAGGTCTTAGCGGACAGCAAACAATTAATGCTATTCAACAAGGCAATATGACTCTTGCTTCTCAACTTGCTTCTTGTTGCTGTGATTTGCGTACAGCTATTACTACAGGAAACTATGAAAATCAAATTGCAACTCTACAACAAACACAGGTTCTTTCTGGAGAAACTCGTAATGTTAAAGATGTTGTTACTCAAGGTTTCTGTGATACAGCTTATGCTTTCCGTGATCAAACTTGTACTCTTGGTGGTAAAATTCAAGAAAGTACTCAAGTTATCAAAGATGCTACTAATGCTCAAACTCAAGCAATTCTTGCTAAACTTGATAACATGGAACGTACAGGTCTTCTTGATAAGATAGATGCACAACGTGAAACAATTAATACACTTCGTACAAATTCTAATATCAAAGACCAAAATTACTTAACACAACAGTCTATTGCTGCTGCTGTAGCTCCAATTAACGCTGCTTTGGCAGAAATTCGTTGTGCTCAACCAAATACTGTAACAGTTCCATTTTACCCTTTTAAATTGCAACCTAATTGCGGTTGTGACAACAATAACAACAATTGTGCAAATCAATTCTGGTATTAATACATAAACTTGAAGTAGTATGGAATGTTTAAATGGATACGTTGGCAATAGAGGAGGTATTCCTATTGTTGAAGCAAATCAATCAAATGCCGGTAGTGCTACTACTAATGCTATTTATATTCTTCCAGCTCATGTGTTTGGTAAAGGTTGTAAAGGTATTATAGTTGCTAATTTCTTAGGAGATACTGCTGCTACTGTAACTGGAGTTACTATATCAGTAAATGGTTCTACTAGAGAACTTTTTTCAAGTACTGACGAACCTTTAACTACACTAACTACAGGATACCATATAATTGTATTTGATAAACCTAATAATAAACTTAATTTAGTAGTATAATATGTTTTCAGCATTAAGTCAAGGAAGTCTTATTCATATTTTAGATAAGACAAATGGATTGCAATATAAAGTTGGAGAAGTAATAGGAGTTACCCAACCTAATGGACTTGGAGGAATGTTTTCTAATAATTTCAACAATCCTGCAGCTCCTATAACTCTTAAAGTAAAAATAGAAGGAGAAGTTCGTGATTATCCTGATATTCCTAGTTCAAATAGTACCATGAGTTATAATAATGGAAAAATTATTATATGCGAAACTAAACAAGGAGTTCAATTAGAAGTAGAAAATATTCTGCAAAATAGAAAACATATTATTGCAAATATTTCTACATACGAACAAGAAGTTACAGATTGTGAAAACATTCTAAAAGATCTCAATCCTCAATTTGCAGTAGATAAAGAACGTGATGCTAAAATTGAAGGTCTTAATCAAAAAGTAGTTAATATGGAAGATAAACTTGATAAAATACTAAATGCTTTATCTGCTAAAACTAATGTTTAATATTTAAAAAGTTAAAATTATGATGTTAATTATTAAAGATAGAAAATCAAAAGAGCTTAAAAGTAATCTATATGCCATGAAAAATCTTATTTGTGACATTATGGAATGTATCGAAGAAGCTCATGGAGAAGATTACGAAGAATACGGCAGACATCATACTCGTCATGATGTAGACATGAAAGATCGTGACTACGATTATGAAAGAGATATGGCTCGTGGTAGAGGAAGAGGTCGTTATTAATTAAGTGATTAATATTAGTGGAGGAGATAATTCTCCTCCATTTTTAATTATAAGATATATGAAAAGAGATAGTTTAGACTTATATGATGAATTACCTGAAGATATGGAACTTTATCTTCGTCATAATGGTAGACATTTTAATAAAAAACTATGTAGTTTTGCAATTAGCAAAATGAAAGTCAGAAACCCTTCTACGGGGGAGGTGACAAAACTAGACATAATGACAAAAGAAGTTATCGATAATCTACTTAAAGCAAATAAAGTAGTTTTAAAAGAAAATGAACTTTATGATTATGTTTATGTAGCTAATATGTGTAAAGCTGATTTTCTAGGTAGCAGTATTCCAGATGAAAGACATTTGTGTTTGTACGTTAAAGATGTTATAGATGATGTAGATGCTTATGACGGAATTGTATTTAATAGATGGTATGCTGATATGTGTAGAAAAGGAGTTCCTATAAGTTGGATTGATATGCTTTGATTATATAAAAGTTATTATTTTAAAAGGTTAGTAGATAATAGTAATAGTAGAAATTATACTATTACTATTATTTGTTTTATAACAAATATTGTAATTATAACAAATAAGTTAAAATTTGAAAATTATTTTTTTGGATTATTGACTTTTATTATGTTTGTTATAAGTAAACTAGATAATAATAATAATAATATTAATCTTATGGATGCAATATTTAACAATACAATTAGTCAAATAATATCTAATTTTGATTTATCATTTTGTATTATAGTTAATATAGGAACTTATATTATAATACAACTTCTTAAAAGTAAACCTTTTAATATTATTTGTAGTACTTGGGGTAAAAGACTTATATTTTTGGTAATAGCTATTATATGTTCTGTTGTTTATTATTTTAATAATATAGACATGAAGATTATTTTTAATAGTGTTATTTTAGCTCCTGTAAGTTGGTCTTGGATATTTAAACCTGTATGTAATAAATTTAATATTGGTTATAAAACTAAACAAAACTAAAAATATTTAATATTTTAATTTCGTTTATTACATTACTTAAAAGTTAAGTCGATTAATAAGTAAGGTCGCTATTATAAATAGAAATATGGACAGCTGAGATAGGTCAATCAAGGACTATACATTATTTCAGCACCCCCGTAGGAAGAATTTATACTAACAATAACATAATAAACAATATAATAAATGTAATAATAAAATGGCTAGTATATCAATGCTTGTTTCAGAGTTTGCTCACAGTCTTGGACAACCTAATAATCAAGCTCTTAAAGAAAATATAAAACTTCTTATAGTTCATACTAGAAATGAAGTTATAAGAAATAATTATAAAGAGCTAGGTTATGTAGATAGAGGGCTAACTCAAAGATTTAAAGTTACACTAATAGAAGTGTTAGATGGAGAAATAGAATTACCTGAAGGATATGAAAACGTAGGAGTTCCTAAAATTAAAAGAAGTTTACAAAAAGTTCCAAAACCGGTGTCTTTAACTAATAATCTACCTTTTGATAGAGTTAGTTCTGTAGGATATAAAACTTCTAAAGATTTTCCTCATATTAAAGAAACTTCTGCTCGTTTTAGAAGTGCCGTTCCTGGTTTATGTAATACTCCTTGTTACGATTATATTAACGGATATATTTATATTTTTCCTTCAGATAATAAAACTTTTGATTTAAATAATATAATAATTCAATCAGCTTTTGAACAACCTAATGAAATAGATTTAGCTAATAAAGACGTTACTGAACTAGATGTTATGTTAGATGAAAATGAGTGGTTATTATCAGAAGATATGATTGGGCAAATTAAAGATATTATTTATAAACGAGATTTATTAACTACTATTAGAGAAACTAACGAAATACCTAATACAATTAAATTTAACGGATAATGGCTATAAAAGAAACTCCTACTAGTGCAAAAACATATTACAAGTTAATGCAACAAACTAGTAAAGACAATAAAAATAAAGCTATTGAATTGAAAGAAAAACTTATTGATAAAGTATCAATTCAACACAAAGATATAATGGCTAATAAAGACCTATATTTGACAAAATATAGTATAGATTTGGATAAATATAAAGAATTTAAAACTAATACATATAGTACAGGAACTTTTTTAAAAGTAGCTAAAGGAGCTTTTATTAATAGAGCTAATGATTATAGTTCTACTAGTGATTTATATGATTTGTATGAATTAGCTAAATGTCAAAAAGAACTATTTGATACTATTAAAACTATAGAACTTAATGATAAACTTTTAAAATTATCTCTAAAAGAATATACTAACATTCTTAGAATTTATTATACAGAAGTACACAAACAACTTATACTTGAAGGTAATGGTTATGTATTTGGTAATAATATTGGTTGGATTTGTGTAAATAGATGTTTTAATAGATATAAAAAGAAAATGCTAGATTATTCTGCTACTAAGAAAAAAGAAAAAGAATTAAAAGAAGCTGGAAAAAAGATTTATAATAAAGAAGAAGAAGAATGGTGTTTAAAACATGGTATTGATTATAAAGCTGAAGATAAAAGAGTTTTTCGTGTAGACGAATATTGTTATGAAATACCACTATTAGGATGTACTTTACCAAACGGTAGTGTTTTAAAACTAGAAATAAGTGATTATAGACATTCTTCTTGTAGAGGAATCACAAATGACGAACTTATTAGTAAATGTAATAATGATACTAGAGAAATTTGTGAACTACCTGTAGATCTTAGAACTAAGTTAACATTATGTAATAAAGCTGATACAATTTTATATACTAAATTTATTAGAAATGAAAATCAAAAATCACATAACTATGCAAAGACTAGTAGGTAAAATCGATAACGATTTTAATATTAGTGAAGCAGATTGGATTCCTAGAGTTGCAGCTTGGGCTATAGATGGACTATCCCAAATGAATGTTTTACCTATGGAATTAAAAAGAAGAACATTAGAAGTTGCAGATAGAATTGCTACATTTCCTTGTGTAATGAATAGTAAAGAAATAAAAGTATATGATAAACATGGTATAGAAATTCCAGAATATAATAAAGAAGTTTCTTGTGGTTGTAATAAAAGTAAAAATTATAACTCACAAGAAATTGCTGTTATAGATAATACCAACAAATCTGGAGTTAATTTTATGAATGTAGGAACTGTAGTTAATCGTAGTAATAGATATTTTGTTTTAGACGGTAATAGCATTGAGCTTAGTTTTAATACAGATGAAATTACTGTAGAAAGTTATGAAATAGCTACTTATTATGATGATTATTACGATTGTGAAGTACCTTATATATACGATAATGGTCTTTTACTTGAAGCTTTATCTTGGTATGTAATGTTTAAATATCTTAGTAGAGGAAGCAAACATCCAGTTTATAGTTTAACTAGTAATAATCCTGTAATAAATCCTTATACTCAATGGCTTGCTTTAAAGCCAAAAGCTGAAATTTCAGTTAAACTTTCTATTAATAAAAACAGAGATGAGGGTTGGAACAATTTCTTTTATAATAGTACATTTCTACCAAGAAGTTAAATTATGGCTAATATAATACCAAAACTTAATTTAAATAAAACTCCTAATTTAGTAGAAACCAATAGTCTTGTTTTTGCTAAAAATATAAGATTAGATAATGATGGGAGTATTCATAGAGATTATGGAATTTTTCCGTTAAGTATAACTCATGGAACTATAGATGACACAACTAAAGTTAATTATACTAATATTCTTAATAGAATAAGACAAGATATAATTTCAGTAGAAAATAGTCCAAGTTATTATTCTAGTATATATAATAAACTGAGATTTTTTAGTGGAGAAATAACTTATCCAGAAATCGGACAAAAAGTATATGACGGAGGTTATAATATTGTAGGACATATAGAAGATAGTAATAGTTTTTATATTTTTATACAAGGATTTTATAAAATAGATACTACTTCAACCGATGGTACAGTAACAACTACAAAAAAGAATGATGCTGTAATTATTAAATATGATGAGAAGTCAAAACAATTTAGTCCTTGTAATTGTAATTGGACCTATTCTGGAGGAACTATTAGTGGGCAAGTTATAAACAATCTATTAGGTGAAATTATATTAATTATTGCAGAAACTAATGCTAAAACAGATGTTCCATTAAAATGTATAAATTTAATGACATCTAGTATTACAGATGATGAAAGTTTATATACTCAAACACCTAATATACCTATTACAAATTTAAATTATAAAAATCCTTTTTCTTATGTCATCCCTAATGGAGTATATCAGTTTTTTATAAGATATAAAATAAGAAAAGATTTTTATACTGATTGGTTTCCTGCAAGTAAAGAATTATTTGCCGGAAATACAAATAATATAATGACTAGTTTTGGATCTGTAAAATATATGAATACTAATCGTTCTTCAGATAATAGTTTTACTTTTGCTGTAGAACATTTAACTCAAGATTCAATAAAGTATTATCAGAGTTTTCAAATAGGATTTATATGTTCTAGCGATGATACTGTTGTAGCCAGAGCTTGGAAACATTTTAATTTTGATGTTACAACTATTAATTTCGATTATAAAGATTCTGATAGTTATGACATAGAAGTATCAGATTTGACAAAACCTACTTATCAACTATATAATGTAGGAAATGTAACTAGTTTTAAAAACA
This sequence comes from Candidatus Coprovivens sp., assembly GCA_045654965.1. Classification (GTDB taxonomy): domain Bacteria; phylum Bacillota_I; class Bacilli_A; order RF39; family UBA660; genus Coprovivens. Next base: position 25,107 of record JAZOOK010000082.1, read on the forward strand.
AACTTTATATAAGTAATTATAAAGAAACAAATTTTAATTATTCTAGTTTACAAAATATAGCCAATAAGATACAAATAAATATTGACCAAGTTGAAGCTCCTTCAGGATATGCAGGTAATGAAAAAATAACTTCTACTATAAACGGAAAAGATGTAATTTCTGGTATAAAAGTACCAGGTATAATTCCAGGAGTAGGAGGTAGTACTCAAACTACTGTAGCTCTATATATAAATGGAGAAAATGGAATTATTAATCAGTTACTAAATCCTGAAAAAGAAACATCTTCAGTTTATACAGAAAATACAGCTTATGGTATTATAGCAGATGCTTTAAAAGAACCTAGTACCTTTAAAACTATATCATTAAACAATGATAAACACGGCTTTTATATAAATGTTATAAGTAATGGTATTGATGCGGCTAAAGAAAAGTTTAAAAATGACAATCCATATCCTAGATTTAATCACATCTTTGATGATGAAATTTCTGAGGTTAAAATCAATGGTATAACGTTTGATAATCCAACAGTTGATAAAATTATAAAACACATATATGATAAAGGACTTTATTTAAATGACAAAGCTGAACTTGTAGATGCATATAATACAAAAGCTAATACTTTTGAAATAGAAGTTATAAGAACTTGTAGAAGTAGTGTAAATACTACAAGTGCGATTGTAAATCCCCCAAATCCTTTAGATCCTGATAATCCAGGAACTTCAGATCCTACAAATCCCAATATTTATAATCCAGGTATAGGAGATTCTACAACTGAAACTGTAACTGTAGTTACTGTAGGTGAATATGTTCAAACTATAACTATTACATTTAGTGGAGACGCTACTAAAATGGAAGAATCTAATAATGATTTTTTCCTAAATTGTACTACACTAATTCCTTATCAAAAATATAAGTTCTATGTTCATTATATTAAACAAAATGGTGAAATAACTAACGGTTATTATTGTGGAGGATCTAATGCTGGTATAATAGAAGTTCCGTATAGAGCAAATGCTGATGCCATTATATATCCTACTTTTAGTAATATATCTATACCTGCCGGTTATATAGGTTGTTTTTTTAGTATATTACATATAGAACGAGAAGTAGCTACTGTATATAATTTAAAAAATAAAGAAGATTTAGGAGAAGCTAATTGTATTGATATAAATCTTGGTTTATTTCCTGGAATAAATAAACTTTATATAAGACAAACTAAAATTGACGAAAAGACTAATGAATCTGAAGAAATAATAGATGCTAATGGTAAATATTATTATAGTAGCGATGCTTCTATTATTAGATATTTTGGAGCAGATGGGATTGTTACTTATGATAATACTAAACCATTTGATACAGAAAGTCTAGCTTATTTAATAAATGAATATAGCATTTCGGAAGAGAAAAATCTTCAGCTTATAAAATGTACACCTTTTATAAATTCTACGAATTTGGATAGCAATATGGCTTATTCGGACTGTGTAAATATGAATTTATTAGGCTATATTTGTAAAATAACACCTTTATTAAGAGATAGAACAACTACTTATTATACAGATGGGGCTAGTGTTTTTATAAAGTCTCTAGAGCAAAGTAATACAAGTGATGAACAATTTATTGCTATAAAAGAATTACATAATCATTTAGGAGATGGAAAACTTGATGAAAGTGTATTAGCTCTTCGTTTAGCTCCTAGTAATAATATAAATATTTATTCTAATTATAATTTAAATTATCTAGCATTAAATGAAGAACCTGTAGAAAAGTTTCAAAGTTATTATACTGGTACATCTAATGCTACTGATGAAAAAGCTAAAAGTATAATATTAAGACTTCTTAAAAGTGCTATTATGAGTAATGTTTATAAATTACCAAATATGTACAAAACATATACTCGTAAACTTTATACTAATTATAATACAGAAGATATATTACAATTTGATAATACTATACGAAGTAGTGAATTACAAGGTGACGAAAATGGCATAAACATTTTTAAATTTAATGCTAACGATTATTATAATATTCCTACTAATAGAGGTATAATAGTAAATTTGGAAGCTATAGGCGATGCTATTTTAGTACATACTAAAAACAGTATGTTTAAATTTACTGGAAGTAATACGTTAACATCTTCTGATGGAGAAATTATACCAACAGAAAGTCAACCATTTGATACAGGTGTTTCAGAAATGTTTGGTTCTGATTTTGGTTTTGGAGGTTTACAATATAAAACTGATTCTATTACAACAGAAAATGGTTATATATTTTTTGATAGAGACAGTGGAATAATTTATATGTATAGCGGACAAAATAATCTTGTTAAAATAAGCGATGGTATTGAAAAATTGTTTAGATATAAAGATACTAAAAGTATTCATTTTGCTAACGATTATTATAACAATAGATTTTTTATAAGTATTATATTTAAAGATAGTAAAAAAGTACTGTTACCTCCTAGTACTCCTGGTTCTGGACAACCTACTTATGTTACAAAAGACTATCTAATTCCTGTAACTCTATCATTTAATTTTTCAGAGACTAATAAAGCATTTGTTAGTTTACATGATTTTGTTTTTGATGAAGCATTTAATACAAAAACAAAATGTTATTTTATAACAGGAGACAAACAAGATATTTGTTATATAAATAAAAAAGAAAATTTAAGTAGTTATACTAAATTAGAAATAGCAAATGACACCTTGTATCCTAGTAAAAAAGATAGCAAACGACTAGTATTATATACAGCAAATAAAACTACAGGAAATATTGAAGATAAAGATATTTATAATATTAATTCTTTTTATTCTATTGTAGATGTTATAGTAAATAATAATTACGAAACTATTAAAACTTTAAATTCTGTAAATTGGTATAGTTCTATAATTGATTCAGAATTTACTCAAATAACTGATTCAGACGAAGCTACTTTAAGAACAGCAGAAGATAATTTGCGTAATATTCCTTGTAATTATATTAGAATATATAGCGATACTTGTTTATCTCCTTTATTAAAAACAGATAGTCTTAGTAATAATTATAATTTATCAGATAATGAAAGTTATATATATCCTAGATATAATAAAGGAATTTGGACTTTAAATTATTTTAGAAATATATTAAATTCTAATGGAAATAAAACTCCTTATATTAATGACGAGAATAGTTTAATAGAAGGAAAATATTTTGTAATTAGATTTATGTTTAATGAAGAATTTAAATTAGAAACATTATTTTTAAATTATAGTAATAAAGTATGAGAAGATATAAATTAAAAAAAGGCGGAAGATGTAGAGATAGAGCTATTTTTGGAGCTGCTATAGGTGCAGGAGCAACTTTAGCTGCTGCAGGTATACAAGCTGCTGCAACTGCTAGTGCTGCAGAAAAACAAGCTAAAGCTGCTATAGAAAACGCTAAAACTCAAGCTCAAACTATTAGAGAACAAACTCAAAATAGTAACAGACTTCAACAAGAAGCATTAGCTTTTACTCGTCAGCAAAATCAAGAAAATAGACAACAACAACAAGATATGCAAATGACTCTTCAAATGATGGCTGGTAAAGATGCTATGAATGATATTATGTCTAGTCAAAAAGCAGTTCTTAAACTAGGAGGTCAACCTAGAATGTCTATAGCTGGTAGTGTTCCCTTCTACGGGGGAGCTAGTACACCATTTACTGTAACTGATGGAGGAGGTGCGTTACCTATTGTTACCGATATTGCAGGAAATGGACTATATGAACTTATAGGTAACGATCATGAGCATTATCATAAAGCTCCTGGCGGTAAACATAAAACTGGAGTTGGTATTAAATTTAACGATGGTACTGTTGTAGAAGGAGAAGGTAATCAGAATACAAATCAAGGAGAACTACTTTATGTAACTCCCGATGATGCAATGTTTATTTCTAAACATACTATAGCTGGATTTAATCCAGCTCTTGCTGTTAAAAATGGAGTTCATCCTGAAAAAGCTTTTGCTATTCAAGAAATGATTAAAGCAAGTAAAGGTTTGAATGATGATGGCACTAAAAAAAGAAAAAGTATTAAAAAAAGTTTAGGAGGATATAGTGTTTTAAATAATACTGCTAATTTGACTCAAAATCCTTTTAATAGTAATATAGCTTTAGCAGCCGGAGGTTTTTATCCTACAAATAATAAAGCTAAACTAGGTAAACGGATTAAACTTAAATCAGGTGGTTTTTGGAATAATTACGGTGGGGCATTTGTAAGTGGTGTAGGTAATTTAATTGGAGGAGGTATTAATTGGCTAGGAACTGGTCTTGCCGGCAATACTTTAAGTAAAGCTTATAATACAGCAGGCGAAACTCTTGCAAATGCCTATAGACAAATGAAAGGAATTGATATGTCAGAACTTAAAATGGAAGATTATCAAGCTCCTAAAAGTATAGCAGTTATTCGTTCTGCAAATACTAATATAAACCCTCAATTAGAAAGACTTCGTAGAAATGCTAAAGCTGAACAACGAGAAATTAATAGAGGTACGATGAGTTCTGCAGCTAGACAACAAAGACTTGCAGCAGTTAATGATAGAATGATGCAAAGAATGAGTGAACAATATTCTTATAAAGATCAACTAGATGAACAAATTCGTCAAGGAAATGCTGAAAGAATTACACAAACTGCTCAAGCTAACGCAGATAGAGAAGCTGAAGCTCGTCAAAATTATGCAACACAAAGACTTAGTTTGCTTCAATATAATAATAATATTGAAAATTCTAAACTTGCAGGAATTGCTCAAGCTCAAGCTGATGCTCTTACTCAAGGAGCTACAGCTAAAGCAACTGCTTTACAAAGCGGTGTAGCTTCTTTAAGTACAGGATTAACTGCTACTGGAGCAGGTTTTGCATCTACTGCTGATGGTATTAGACAAGAACAGGCTAATTTAGATGCTATAATGTATAGAGCTGATACTGAAAATCAAATAAATTATTTGATTCAAAATCCTGGTATTAGAGGAAATTATGATAGAGCTCGTAATTTATATAATGTTTATAAAAATAGCGATAACGCTACATTAAAAGGTTACGCTATTCAACTTAACGATGTTTATAAATTTGATAATAATATAGTTTCTGATTGAGAAACTTTAATATCTTAAATGGAAGTTCCTATACCCAAGCATAAAACTAAAAAAGATTATAAACCATATTTTAATATAAAGCTAAAGTTATGGCAGAATTACCTAATATGAGTTTAAAAGCACTACAGTTTAATCCTGTAGCTTTTACTCCTTTTCAATACGAATATAAACCTAATGACTTTTCTATATTAGAGAGGTCATTAGCACAAAGAGAACAAAGAATGAATGAAGCAGCTGAAGCTAAAGGAGCTATAGATGTAGCTTTAGCTGAAACAGAATTAAAATTACATGAAAACGATAAAGAATGGTTTAGAAATTATAAAGAAAATATAAATAATAAAATACAATCTAATATAGATGCGGGTAATTTTGGTGTTGCATTTAGAACTGCTAAAACTACAGCAGGGGAAGTAGCTAAAGATTCTGCAATTCTTAGTAGAATAGAGGCTAATACCAAATATTTAGAAGATGAAAAAGCTCTTAATGAAAGAGTTAAATCTGGAGAAATAAGTCAAGATACTAGAGAATGGTGGTTAGCTACACAAGGTTCTTATGAAAATAGAATCACTTATGACGATAAAGGTGTTGCAACTTTGAAAGATACAGGACCTTTATATAACGAGATTACTGATTCTGAAATTTGGGCTGCTATTGCAAAACTTATTCCTGCAGAAAAAGGGTCTAGTAGTGGTCAAGGAAGTACTACTAATGTTGATGGTACAGGTAGCGGTTGGCAATCAGGTAAATCTTATGAAAAATTATCTAAAGAAAGACTTCAAGCAGCTGTACTAGCATATATGAGTGATTCTACTAATCAAGCTAAATTTAAACAAAAGTATGATGTTGAAAAATTCAAAGCTGAAAAATTACAACAAGAATATAATTCTACTTCAGATGAAAATAGACGTAAAGAAATAGAAGTAGAATTACAAAATTCTGGTATGTTAGGAGCTAATAAACAAATTATAAGTTATGAGGAATATCTAAATAATAAATTAAAAAATAGTCCTTGGGGTGATTTGTTATCTTATAATTATGTTACTACAACTAGTGGAAGTGTCACTGATAATCAAAGTACTAAAACTGGTAATAGAACACCTTCTACGTTTGAGACTATATTTAGATCAATTACAGAAAGGGAGGTTACAACAAATGAAGGTCCTGATACAGAAATGAAAGTAACCGATGGATTAAATACTCCTACAGCTACTGTAACTCCTAATTAAATAACAATTAAATAAAAAACTATGAAATACGATTTTGGCAATTATATATATTATAATCCTAACAATATTAATGGTGAACCTGAACCATTTAATAAACAAAAAAGAGATAGTCTTATAGCTAATAATAAATACGCTGAAGCTGTAAATTATTCAAGACTATTTCATCCTAAAGATCCTAAAAAAGCAGCTAAATATGATTTAGATATAGCTAATCTAGAACGTACTGCTAAAATATATGAAGCTAAATTTCAACGTTTAGGTAAAGATAAAGATTTAGTACAATTTGTAGATTTACTATATCAAGGAAATTTATCTAATTATGCTAAAGGTAATTCTTATATAGATAATTATAATAATAAAATTAAAGATTTAAGCTCTGATAAAAACAATAATGTACATATAACTTTTAAACCTAAAAAACAATATGCTTTTGGTGCTGAATGGTTAGATTGGCTAGCTGCGGATAATGAAGAATATAATATAGATGTTTTTTATAAAAATACTGGTTTAAGTAGAGCTCAACTTGAATCATCAGGAGTTAAGTTTATTGATGAAGAAGATGGAAGTACTACTATAAAAGTTAATAAAGGGCATGAGTTGTTTAATAAAATTATAATGGGAGTACCTATGGATAAACCAGTAGTACCTACTATAGGAGGTATTCCTTTCTATGGAGACTTTTCTAGTGATACACCTGAGATAAATTTATTTCGTAAGAAATGGATGGATGGTGATAAAGATAGAGAACTTGTTTATAATTTACAGAAAACGGTAAAAGATGCTCAAGAAAAAAGAGATAACATCTTTAAAAAGTATGAACCTGAAGTTGTGCAAAAAAGAGGTTTTACTATGCGTCTAGTTACTCCAGAATTATTACAAGCAGAACAAGCCGCAATTAATGGAGAACTAACACAATTTCAATATAATACACTTAAAAATCTTATTTTTGATGAAGTAAATAGAGAACTTGTTACAAGACCTTTTGGTAAGTACGATAAAGTTTATACTAATAGGTTTAATGAAAGAGGTGACGAAACATTTAGAGAAGCTCCTGTAGATGAACTAGTTAAACTTCAAAATAAATTAAGAACTAATATTGATGATTTAGAATATAGCGTATATAATAATGGAGTAGAAGAAGGATTAATGATTACTTATAAAGGAAAAGAAAAAGATAAAAGTAAATTACCTACAAACTTTGATGCTGATTTAGAAAATCATATAGCTGATGTTTCTTTTTCTGTATTTATTCCAGGTATGGCAGCTAATTTTATAAATTCTGCTGTAGGTCTAGATCCTAATTATAGAGCTAGTAAAGAATTATTAGATATGGCTAATTATGGAATTACTCATGAATTAGAAGATGGTACAGTTTTACATGCCGATAATAATGGAAGAATTTTTGCAAAAGGTGTAGAAATTGATAGAAATGAAGCTTTAAGACTTATAAATAAAAACTTTGTAGTTGAAGATGCAAAACGTCAATTTCTTTATGATTCTGTAAATAAAGATAGTAATATTATTGATGAAGAAGCTTATGACCTTAAAGCTAAAAAACAAGCAATTGCTTATGCTGCAGAAACTTATCCTGAAGTAAACTTGTTTTATGATTATGATAATACTTCTGAATATGACAATATTGAAGATTATGTTTTTTCTAAACAAATAGCTGGTGAAATACAAGAACCTGTAGCAGATAAAATGCCTTATGATGTATATAACGTATATACTGAACTATTTGATGTATATAGAAGAATAATGACTGGATTAACAAACCATAAAAAAATATATAACTAATGACTACTAACGATATTTCAAAACAAGGTAATACAAAAACTCCTATTAATCTGAATACTATATCTCAACTATATAATAGGAGAAAAAATCCTTATGATGAATTAGCTACTAGAGCTCTTGTTGAAGGATGGACTATTGACGCTAAAGAAGCTGCAAAATATAATAAAGCTGGACTTAATTATAATCCAAATATTCTTCCTAAACTAGATAAAGCTTTAGCTGAATCACAAGGAGCTGGAGAAAAATTATGGAATTCTCTTAAACAAACTCTTTATAGTGAAATAGCTCTTGGTACAGTTAAAGGTTTTGCAGATTTATTTGATGTTATAACAGGAGAAGTATTTAAACCTAATAATGATTACTCTAATCCAGTTAGTAGATATTTAGAAGAAGCTCAAGAAAATTTCAGACTTAATAATCCAATTCATGTTGACCCTAATATAAATATAAGTAATGGAGGTTTAGTGGATGTAGGTTGGTGGGCTAGCAACTTTCCAAGTGTTGCTAGTTCATTAACTTTACTTATTCCTTCTACCGGTGTAACAAAAGGTCTATCTTTATTAGGAAAAGGTCTTAAAACAGGTAAAGCAGTAAGTTACACTAGAAAAGCTTTAACTGGAGCTACAAAGGTACGTAATATAGAACAAGCTAATAGACTTAATAAATTTGCTAAATGGGCTAATAAAGAATCTACTATTATTGGAGCTAATAGACTATTTGAATCAGGTCTTACAGCAACAGCTATGCGTACTCTAGAAAATTATCAAGAATCTCGTCAAGTTTATAACGATATGTATAAAGAAGCTAGTAATTCTTTATATAATATGACAAATGAAGAATATCAAGATTTTTTAGAAAGAAATAAAGATGAATTAGCTACTTATAATATAGATCTTAATGATAGAGAATCTGTAGCTAGAGCTATAGCTAATCATGCAGCAAATAAAACATTTATGATAGACTATAGTAATATCTTATTCGATGTTGCTCAAGTTTATGCTTTAGGTAATCCTTTAAAACTTACTAAAAATTTAAGACAAACTGCTAAAATTAGAAAAGCAGAAAGATTGGCTCGTAGAAATAGAGGTAAAACTGCTGAAGAAATAGCTAAATTAGATGCTGCTGAAACTTTTGGAAAAAAAATTAAAAATTGGACTAGTGACCATATTGCAGATGGTAGAATTTTAGCAGCTAATGCTACAGAAGGTATAGAAGAAGGCGTGAACTATATAGCTCAACAAGAAGGTATGAATTATGGTAGAGTCATGCTTGACCCTAAAATGAATCCTGAAACAGCTTTTAGTAGTAGACTTCAATCTTATTTAAGTTCTCCTGAACTTTACGATGCTGCTTTTTGGGGAGTAATGGGAGGTGTAGTATTTCAAGGATTAGGTAGTCAATTTAATAGACTTTCCAATGCAATACAAGGTAAATGGAAAGAGTCAAAAGCTAAAAAGAAAGGTGAAAAAACAAAAGAAGACGTAGCTACTAATTGGAGAGAAAAATTTGAACTTCCTGAAAATAAACGACGTATAGCCGAAATAAATGCTAGAATTGCAGATGAAGATAAATTATATGAACGTCTTTCTCAAATAGAAGAAGGTAAAGATCCATTTAATAGAGACGCTACTGATCCTAGTAAACAAGCAAATATTACTTCTGATATAGAAAAACAAGTAGCTAGAGATAGAGCTATAGATGAGTATATTGTAAATACTACTTTTAGAGCTTTAGAAACAGGTAATTATGATATGCTAAAATCATATCTACAAGATGAAAATGTTCGTAAAGTTTTAGCAAAAAAAGGAGTAATAGACACTTCTTCTATAACTAGTGTAGATAAATTAATAAATCGAATGGAAGAAGTAGAACAAATTTATAACGATAATCTTATTGCTATAGATGGCATATCTCAATCTTTTGAAAATGTTCCTTTTGAATATATACAAATTATTGCTAGAGATAACGCTTTAGCTCAAATTCAACAACAAAGACTAAATGAGCAATTAGGAGCTTATGAAGAATCTGCTGAAAATAACGCTAGACGATTTGGAGCAAATCTAACTCAAGGTATCGATTATAAATCTGCTGTAGAATTAGTTGTAGCTGCTAGAAGATTAGGAACTCTAAGAGCTAGCAAAAAAGCTATAGAAGAAGATAAAGAATATGCTAAATCTTTAGATGGACAAAATAGATTAAAAGACATAGATAATGAAATTAAATTAATAAATGAAAATTTAATTAATGAAAGTTGGAGTAGCAATAGTGAGTATAATTCTTTTAGCAATAGATTTGCTAGACTTATATGGGCTAATGCTATTTCAACAAAAGCATATTATGATGAACGTAATCAATATAAACATGATGATGCTGCTTCTGAATATTTAGATTATTTAGATGCTCTTAGTAGAAGAGATTTTAATTATATACAGAGTGTGGCTAATGTTAATTTTGATATTACAGATGAAGAAATAGTTGAACTTTTCGGAGATGAAATATCATCAACAGGAATGTATGATAAACTTTCTCAAGATTTAAATACAGCTTTTGATATAGAAACAGGTCTAGATAAAAAAGCTGCACCTTTAAATGAAGATTATCAAAATATAGCAGCTTTGAAATTAGCTAAACTTACACAACAAGCTAGAATAGCAAATACAGATGAAAGTATTCTAACTAAAATTAATGAACTTCATAATTACATGAATGAAGCTAGAAGAAAAGCTATAGAAGAATCTGAATCTATTATTTTCGATATTGGTAAAAAATATGGAAGAGTTGGTGTAATAGGTTATATTTTTAATAATGAATCTATGCCTAATATAACTTCTGAAGATAAAACTAAATTAGATTCTGCATTAGAAGTATTAAATCTTACTACTGATTCTAATAGAATACTTGGAGAAAATCTTAAACATGCTCTTATATTAGGAGAACTTTATGGTGAAGCTCAAACACAAGAAGAAAAAGAATTAAATTCTGCACTTGAAAATTCGATTTCAGCAGATAATTCTGAACAGACAACCAATAATCCACAAGAAACACAATCATCAAACACAGGGCAAATATCAAGTCCACAAGGTCAAACATCATCGCAATCGCCCACAATTTCAACACAATCTCAAAAAGTTGATATAAGTACAAATATTGACGGAACTATATATTTTGATACTAATGTAGGAGAAAATGAAGTAGCTTATGACTATATAGAACAAGATAACGGAGATATAGTATTAAGTTTTCCTAAAGAAGTAGTATTTCCTAGTAATTGGTTAAAAAATCAAGCATTATACGAAAATTATAATGAAAGTTATGATTCTGCAAAAGATACTATAGAATATCCTATATTACACAAAGATGAAAATGGTAATATAACTGTTAAACAAAAAGGGCGTATTATATATAATAATACCAACAACCCTTCTACGGGGGAGCAAGTTAAACCTGATACATCTAATTCTCAACCAACTCCTATTCTTGCACCAAAGTCTACTCCAGTTCAAGAATCTACTAAAGAACGAGAAGATGTTCCGCCAGTATCGAATTTAGATGAAATTATTTTACAAATAGAAGATAATATACAAAATGAAGCTAAAGCTATATTTGCTACTAGAGATGAAAGTAAAAATGTAGAAGAAGTAATACAAGAAATTGAAAATACATTAAAAGAAAATCATAAAAATGATGATAATCAAAAATATGTTCAAAATGCTATAAATAGATCTATTAGAATTCTTAAAGCTAGAGCTTTAAGAAAAGGTTTGATTAAAGCTGCTGCAGAAGTATTACATAGTGATGTTACAGAAATGCCTAATGGTAAATATGATTTTTCTGAAGAATACAAAAAACATGTAGTAGAAATGATCGAACAGTATTGCAGAGAAAGTGGACTTCGTAAAATAAATGGTAAATATTATATTAATTTAGAAGATGTTCTTCGTCGAATAAATAATTTATTTAATGAAGACATGGCTAAATTAATGTTTGGAACAATAAATGCTTATCTTAATATATCAGAATCTAAAGAACATTTTGTAGTTATGGATAATACTACAAATCCTCAAGAATTTTTAGATAATGTTAGAAAAACAGAAGAACAAAGATTAAAAGAACGTATAGGAAATAGAGAAGATAAAAATCATAGAGTTTCTATTGACCATTTATTTGAAAATCCTAGTGAATCTTTTTTAAAAACTTTTGATAGTATAAATAAAGGCGATAAACTTTCTATTAAATTAGAAGCTGGTGAAGTAAAATTACTTAAAAATGGAGTAATTGTAGGAACATTACCTAAACCTTTGATTAACTCTAAAACTGGAGCATTTTATAAATATAATAATGGTTGGAGAACTGAAGTTTGGAAAGAAGGAGATAAAGTCGTAAGTAATTTAAGTTCTATATTTGAAACTATTCTTACAGAAGATAGCGAAGTTTGTAATTTTATAAATGATGCTATTACTGAACTTAATTATGGTAATCCAAATAAAAAAAGAAAAGAAGAATTAATCGAAGCTATTTATGAAAAATTAAATACTGCTTTCGGAATTATAGATAATAACATAGTAAGTGAAAATAAAAGTAAAGAAGAAGTAATAAGTTATTTAGCTAAATTATGGAAATATATAAATGGAGCGCAATATAGTAAAGATGAAAGAAATGCTTGGATTTCAGATAGTTTAGAAACTTGGTTTGAAAAAGTATATGATTCGTATAGTTCTATAAATAATCTTATCGATGAATTATCTAACAATCCTACTAGTATAGAAGTTATAGTAGAAAATATAACTAGTGGAGAGCTAATTAGAATTGTAGATGATGAAACTAGAGGTGTAGGAGATAATTATAATAATTTTACTCAAGTAAATGAAGCTCTAGCCAATCCTAATGAAGCTATTTTGGGAATAGTAGATCCTTCTACTTCTAATGAACTTATAACTACAAATGGAAAAACTATAGTGCATAATCAACTTGGACAATCAGGCACTCCTCATGTAGTAATTCCTAATAAAAATGGAATAGATAATTATGTAATAGGAACAGCTGTAAGATTTAATGATAAAAATTTAACAGGAGATGTAAATATTATAATCGATTCTATAAAAAAAGAATTAATTTATAGAATAGAAAAACATATAGTTAATAATAACGGAAATTATCAAGAACTTTATGATTTTTTACATGATTTATTAGATTCTAGTGCTAAAGGAAATAATACCGGATTATTGTACGGTGTAGCATTTACAAAACAAGCTAAAGATAGTTTAGGATTTTTAATAAGTGTTGCTAGTAAAAATAGAGATGGGGCTTCTCTAAACGTTAAAAATGTAGTAGGTAAAAAATTATTTAGTTATAAACGTACTGGAAGTACTGAATTTATTCAAGGAGATTTAAATAAACTAGAAGATCAAGTTATCTTTAAAGAGCTATTACTAGAAATACTAAATCAAACTAAATTTAATATTTCTAAAAACTATATACTTCCTGGTTATAAACCTAATGGTTTTGCAATTAAAGATGATACTGGTAAATTTTATATTAGTATTCCTAATTCTGCAGAACCTAGTAATCCTACTAATTTTACTTATGATAATTTTCAAGATTTTGTATTTAAAGCCGGTATTATAAGGGTTAATACTAAAATAGAAAATAATAGTAATTATAAAAGAAAAGGCTTAAATCAAGCAGCTAATCAAATATTAGAAGTTAGTTTAAATAGAACAACCACCTCCCCCGTAGAAGAACGTTCTACAACTAATACTTCTTCTAATTCAGAAGTAGAAAGTATTCTTAAAGATAATAGTGTTAAAGATAAAGCTACAACTATTATTGAAACTTTAGCAGAAAAAGAAATGCCTAAAGAAACGTTAACAAAACTAAACTCTTTGCATTTATTACCTGAGAATATTATATTTGATGAAAACTTTAATACAAGAAATGATAAAGGTTATTGGGTTGGAAATAATGCAGCTTATAGACCTAATACAAAAGAAATAATTCTTGGGCATCGTTGGATAGATATGTTTAACGAAGAAGGAGAATTTAGTGGAGCAGAACCTGGAGTTTATAGAAAACAAGCTATTCGTAAACTGATTCACGAACAATTACATCATAAACTAGCTGAAAAAAATAAGGCATCTTATCTTGCTAAAATGGAAGCTATATATGATGAATTTGTAAAATCTTTAGAAACTCAAGATGATGCTATTAAACAATCTATAAGTAAATATATTTTTAGTAAATATGTTGAAAACGGTAGAAAAGATATTGCAATAGAAGAATTTTTTGTTGAAAGTTTAACTAGTGAAGAACTTGTAAATTATCTTAATAGTGTTGAAGCTACATTTGAAAAGAAAAAACTTAGTAATAATCTTTGGCAAAAGATTCTTAAACTACTTAGTGATATATTTGGTTGGGAAGTAAAAACTGGTTCTCTTCGTGAAAAACAATTATATGCTTTACAAGGTAGTTTAAGTAATATTAGAAAAGCCTTAAATACTAAAGCTGAAACATCAACTGATTCTAAAGTTCAATTAACTTTATTTGATGATGAATTTGAAAAAACAAATGATTTATTAAACAATATAGATAAAGAAGTTTCTGAAAAAGATGGAATTAAAACAACTAAATTAAAAGGAATAAAAGTATCTACAAAAAGCGGTAGACAACAATATAATCCTGTAGTTATACCTTTTGATACTATTGATATTGCTTCTTTATCAGAAACATATATAGAATCTCAAGAAGATATAGATAAAATTATATTAAATGAAGTAAAAGAATCATATAATAAAATTACAGGAGAAATAACTATTGTTGAAAAAGACGGTACTAGCATTCCTCAAACTGTTATATTTAAACGTAACCCTTTAAATGAAATTTCTTTATATAAGAATACAGAAACTAATAATACTAATGTAGAAATTATTGAAGAAACTTCAAATGTTCAATCAGCAGAAATTAATGATTCTATTATAGATATAGATATAGATAATTTTTTAAATGATACGTTTAATGATATTAACTCTGATGCAATTAGAGGTAGTGAAATTACAGAATCTTCAAATTCTTATACTCCAGAAATGCAAGAAATAAAAGCTAAAGCTATAGCTAATGGAACTTTTATGAAAGCTCCTAATGGTAATCCTACTAATCTTAATGAAAGACAATGGTTAATTGTTAGAACTAAACCTTTTATCGATTGGTTTGGTAATTGGGAAACTATTGCTAAATTAAAATCTATTGAAAATGATTATGAAATAAAAGAAAATAATGAAACTCCACCTCATGATGATTCTAAAGGGTATGATATATTCTATAAAGGAGAAAAAATAGGTACAGTAGCATTATCTAATTTTAATAATAATCTAACTATAAGAGGTATAAATTTAGATATTAAATTTAAAGGAAAAGGTATTGGAAAAAATTTTTATAAATGGTTAGCTTATACAGCTTATAAAGATAATGGAACGTTATACAGCGATAACGTATATGATTCTACTATTAGTACTGATGCTCAAAATGTTTGGAATTCTTTAATAAAAGAAGGAATAGCGACAATTGATGAATATTCTGGAGGTTATCATACCAGTCTTCCTGAAACTAGTAAAGTACTTGATGAAAATGGCGAACCTTTAGTTGTTTATCATGGTGGTAGAAAGCCAACTATTTTTGATACTTCTGGTAAACAAAGTGGAGGTGCTGGTATTAAAAAAGGTATAAAAGGTTCTTATTTTATTACTACAAAAGAACAAGCATGGTATTATGCAAATATAGCAGAATATAAACAAGGAGATGCTTTATTTGAATTGTCTCAAGAACTTCAACTTGAAGTAGAAAATGGTGAAATAACTGAAGAACAAGCAAATACTATTTTGAATAAAAATCAAATAGGTGTTACTTCATATTTTCTTAATATTAGAAATCCTAAAATCAATGAATATAAATACAATGTTGTGGATTCAAAAATTGATAAAGATGGACATATATTTAGAAAAGAAAGTCGAGAAGTAGAAGAATTAAGTTCTATAACTCCTATAGATTTTGATGGTCAAAATATAAGAATATATCATCCTGAATATAAGTCATTTGCATATACAATAAATGATTACAAAACATATAAGCAAAAAGATGAAATAGAATGGGTTGCAACTAATCCTAATCAAATTAAATCTGCTACTTCTAATACAGAATTTGGTGCTACTGATAATATTTATCATAGTAGTGTAACTGAAGCTCCAACTAAACATCCGTCTATTTATGATTTTGTGCAAACATTACCGACCGATATTCAAGCCAAATTCCTAAATTCGGTAAACTCTGGTGAAGTTTCGATAGCTTGTAAATAGTAAGTACACCTTACAAATAAACATGGCTAAAATCAATAAAAATAATTTTATAAAACTAAACATATTATATTATGAGTAAAAATTGTATTTTAACTGTTAATGACAGTGAAGTTTTTAAGGCTCTTAAAAAAAGATTTGGTACTAATGAAACAGAAGCCTTTGCAAAATGGGTTGCTGTAGTTGAGAATGGAGAATTTACTCCTGCTTTTCAAGAATGGCAAAAAGCAAAACGTAAAACAGAAGAAATTGTTACATTAGATACTGCTAATACAAGAACTATTGTAAATGATATAATAGCTTATTATAACACTTTATATCCTGATGGTAATACTACTATATTACATAAAAAAAATAATAAAAGTGTTAAATATAATAGTACAGCAGATA
Organism: Candidatus Coprovivens sp.; assembly: GCA_045654965.1. Classification (GTDB taxonomy): domain Bacteria; phylum Bacillota_I; class Bacilli_A; order RF39; family UBA660; genus Coprovivens. Next base: position 41,966 of record JAZOOK010000082.1, read on the forward strand.
GAAGTTTTTGTCAAAAAATAGTAGCTGTTGAAATACTTGATATATTTAGAAATGAGCATTACACAAAAAATAATGCTAAATCTTTTACAAAACAAGATTATATAAATGAAGTTAGAAGTCGTTTTTTTAAGCGACTTCTAAACCGTTTTAATATAACTAATGCAGACATAAAACCTTATATTTCAAAAAATGTTAATAGATTTACTAATCTTGTTAAATTTTATATAGAACAAGGTGTAGATAAACAATCTGCTATGAACTTAGCTATGTCTGTTGAAGCAGTTAATTTTGTTAGAGAAAAATTAGGTAAAAATATAAATATACAAGATACCAATTTTTTAGCTGTAATAGAAGAAATGCACGATTTTAATATTAATGAAAATGGTGTTAAAATTGCAAATGCTTTTTTTGAAGAAATATTTTATAATAAAAAACTTGAAGAAATTCGTAGAGAAAATAAAGATGAATTTAATACAGCTGAAGAAGATAAAGCTCAAGAAAATGAAAATGTTAATTTAGGAGAATCTACTACAGAAAGTGACGATATTACAAATGACGAATTTGATATGTCGTTTAGAGTATTCGATAGCCATGACGGACAATATGCCACTTTTACAACTCATATAGGAGGTAATATTAGAAGTTATTTAAATTGTTTAAGAAAACTTAAAGGAACAGGTCTTGTAAATGGACAGCGTTATTATGATACCGATAACGCTATTGGTATAGCTGAAGCTATGGATGCTACGACTTGTGCTAAAGTTTTATATACTCAAGCTGATTTTACAAACGTTTCTTCTATGATTACTTCTATTAGAAGAATTGCAGAAACTGTTTCAGGATTTGAAGGATTTATTCAATTTGCAGAAGATTTAGAAAATAATTATGATTTTGCATATGAAGTTTATACAACTTTTGGTAAAATGGTTATTTCTAAAACAGAAACTTATATAGAAAATGGAGAACGAAAAGTAAGAATAAGTAATACTACAGCAGATCCTGTAAGTGCTTTAAGATTTGAATATATAAATCAATTTAGAACTTCTGTAACAAATGATATTCATGATTTTGTTGCTAATGAAGTTAATCAGCTAACTACAGAATTGAAGAAAATAAAAGATGCTGTAGCTAAAGGAAAAATATATGATGCTAAAACTAAAAAATTAAAGAATTATAATAGAGAAACTAATTATAAAGAAGATAAAGCTAAATTAGTAGCAAGTCTTGTAAAAAGTTTTAAAAGATATTTGCCAAGTATAGAACAATCTGCTATTTTATCATATATAAACAATACTAAAATAAATGGTACAATAGACGAACTAGATAATATAAATGTTTTAATTAATCATTTGAGTAATTTAGTACAAGGAGCTAAATCTAGTTATGCAGTATATTCTAGCAGACTTATAGAAGCATCTTCTATTAATAGAGAAAATAACCTTTTACGACAAAGACAAATAGAGGGAGAATTTATTTCAGCTTCTAAATTTAAAGACCCTAATAGCGTATGGTCAGAATCTTATATTACAAATAATGCTACTTCTGCTGTTATACAATTGGCTAATATTTTAGTTCCTTATAGTGTAATAAAAACAGAATTAAATAGTAGAAACGCTAAAGGTAATCTATCTTCTGATGTCATAAATAGTAATATGATAACTAATTTTATGACAATGTTAGAACATAGATTAAATTATACAAATGAAGAAAATACTCCTCTTAAAAATTATGGAGCTTATAAATTTAGAAGTAAACAATATGATTTGTCTAATATTCTAGTAGAAAAAGAAAAAAATGGAGTTATAATTAATTATGGCTTATTTAAATTAGAAAACGGTAAATATATTCCTACTAATTATGCTACCGATTTAATTAAAATGACTCTGTTTAATGGAATTTCTGATTTTGGAAATGGTAAATCAGCAGTATATTCAGAAATGTCTAAAGGAGATTATGTTACCACTGCAATGATTAACTTTTGGAAATCTAATCATATAAGTAATAATAGCAATATAGAATTTGCTGATTATTTTATGCGTATTCCATCAGATGCTCCAAAAAACTTTGTAATGTCTGCTCCAAAATATAGTTTAACTTATAAACATGGGGGTAAGATTATTAATTTTTGGAAAATAGATAATGAAAGTCAAATGAATTCTAGAATTAGAGATTTGATAAATAATATTCCTCATAATACCGATTATGAAGAAAGTCTTCTAGATTCTCAAAATATTTCTATTAAACAAGCTACTAGAATACTTACTGGAAGAACTTTAGATAATATAAATATTTCAAATAAAAAAGCTCTTTATAAAAATTCTAATTCTTTAATTGGTTACCTTAATGTTGCAGTAGATGGAGTTAATTTTATAATAAAAGGTACGTTAAATGATAATAAAACAGCTTTAACTAATGTTACATTACATGGTGTTATCGATAATTTTGGAAACGCCGTAGCTTATGGTTCAGAATTACATGCTGGACTTACTGATTATTATAAAAGACAGCTAATTTCAGGTAAAATTAAATTATCTGATGGTAGTACAGTTAAAAGAAGTATTAATAAAGAACATCCTATTTTTCAACAATTTTATGCTGTATTTAAACAAGAAATGCAAAATGCAGCTACAGCAATAGATAAATTATTCGACCATAATCAAGGTATAATAAAACGTGATGAAAAAGGTAATGTAATTTATAGCGAACAATTATCTCAATTAGATAATCCAGATAGAGCTACTTATACTAACTATCACCATAAAAATTCTGTTTATTATGATAAAAACGGTGTAAAACATGAAGAAAAAGGTATAATTCAAAATGTATGGAAACCTGTTTATGATGAAAACGGAAAAGTAAAATATCACGAAAAAACTAATTGGACACGATTAAGTGGTAATGTTTTTACTAGTGATAGATTTACTTTATTTGATAAAGAAAATAATGTTAAACATAATTTTCTTAATGATATTTTAAGTGAAGAAAGAGCTGAAACAGAAGATGGTATGATACATATCCTCTACGGGGGAGCTAATACCCACTTACATATAAATTCAAATGGTGAAATAGAATTTACTGAAGCTCAACAAAAACTTATTGAAAGTAAAATAGAAGAATTCATAAAAGCTTATATTGAAGATACTATTGAAAGAGTAAATCCTTATAAAGTATTTCTTGAAGGAGTTCCTCATAATGAAAATGATATTGCAGAATTTATATTAAACTATAGATTAGCTTATATAAATTGTAATGATCTTTTTGAAGGAGATACTAAATTTTATAAAAGTACACAAGATTTTCTTAAAAGAGCTAAAGAAGTTCAAGGTTCTGGAGTTCCTTATGGCATTGTTGATTTTACAAAACCTATGTTTGGACAAGTTCACCAACCTGTAGAACATTCTTATCTTAATAGTGCAGAAATGCAAGCTATTGTAGGTAAACTTAATAATTGTAAACAATTTACTACATTTAGAGGAGCTACTGTTATAAATACTGTTAGAACTTCAAAAGAAAGTCAAGAAATATTGGTAAAACAGCTTACTGATAACTTTAAAAAAGAAAGTATAACTGAAGAAGAAGCAGAGAATAAAGCTAAAGCTATTATGAAAGGTTATAGAAATACTAAAGTAAACGATGCTCAATCTTATATAACCTTTGAAGAATGGATTAGACGTATATCTGCAAGAGGTCAATTACATAAGTATAAACCTTTGATTGAAGCTATACTTGACGAAACTAAACCTTTAAATGTAGAAGATATTAATGAGTTTATACAAGTTCAAAAAAACTTTTATTATGACCAAGTATATGATACAAGAACTGGAGTTATGGCTCCTCGTCAAATTAAAAATGCAGAATTTGTACTTGTTCCTCGTTTGATAAAAGGGACCGAACTTGAAACTATTTATAATACTATGATTCGTCATGGTATCGATCAATTGAATACAGAAGAAACATCTAAAGCAGGTAAAACAAATGTTTTAACTTTATGGGATAAGGATGGAAATCTTAAAAAAGAATGGCTTGATGATTTTAATATTAACATTCAAGGAGCTATAGAAACTTACGATTATAATTATCTATATACTCAACAAGAAACTCCTCAACATATTAATTCTGAAAATAAAGCAGGGGTTCAAATAATGAAAAAAATCTTAGATAATATAGATGAAAATAATGAACTTTATGCTGCTAAACAAAAAATTATTGAAAACTATTCTTATAATATTTATGAAAGTTCTCAAAAATTGATGGAAGAATTAAACATATCTTTCGATGATAACGGTAATATAAAAACTGATGAATATGGAAAGATAAATGGGTTAAACTATGATGTATTCTTATCTAAACTAAAAGATGAAATGGCACGATTAGGATTAGATAGTAATATGTTTGATTTTGTTACTAGAATAGATAGTTCTATTGAAACTGCTTCTGGTCAAAATGGCATAGGACTTCAAACAAAAATGCCTCCATTTTTAAATTCTAATCGTAAAAAACTAGAAAGTATTAGTAATGCTATTTTTAATAATACGATTACTAGACAAAAACTTCCAGGATTTCATGCTGCTCAAGTTACTCAAATAGGTTTTAAACCTTTAAATGAAACTGTAGAAAAACATTCTTACAGTAGAGAACTTAAATATCATCCAAATGGAGAAAAACATATTGAAGTTATGTTACCTGCTAGTGCTTTTGGACTTGATAGAAATGCTTCAATGTTTAATGAATTGAGAGACTTATATAGAAGTCAAGGACTTACAATAGATGAAATAGAATCTAAAATAGATAACGCTATGTTAGATTATATAAAAACTAAAGGTCTTGACACTTTTATAGGTTATCGTATTCCTACTGAAAGTAAAGCATCAATATGTGTTATGAAAGTTGTAGGATTTGTTTCTGAAGCATATGGATCTACTATTATAGTTCCTGATGATTGGGTTGCTCAAACAGGTTCTGACTTTGACATTGATTCAATTTATGGCATTACTTATTCTATTAATAAATTAAAAAATGGAGGAATAGAAAAAACTCCATATACAGGAGATTTAGCTAAAGATGGAAAAAAAGGTAGAAATAATGCTATCCTTGATGCAATGATTGAAATTCTTCAACATGATAATTCTTTAGAAGAAAATTTATCACAATCTCAATTCAAAGATATTATTGATGCTAGAGAAGAAATAGTTCCTAAAAATGTAGCTCTTGCTCGTGATAGTCGTTCTACTTATGATTTTCTAGATCAAGCTGATTATTTTGAAGATGCTATTAGTGGTGCTAAACTTAAAGCATTTAGTGTAACTTTGGATAATCAATGTTCTTTATGTAACACAGTAAAACCTGTATTTAGTAAACCTATATCTATAATTTATGAAGGAGATGATGCTAAATTTAAAGAATTACAAAAAAGATTTAATATAAATGATAAAGAAAATGTAATAAAATTATCAAATAATAAAATTTTAGTACATCATACTACATTAGGTTATAGTACAGATAATAAAAATGTAGAAGGCAAAATTATTACTGGATATTCTGCTCAAACTACAGCTCACCATCTAGATGCTATTAAAGAAGGTTCTATACCTAATGTTAACGATACTACTTTTGCTGTTTATAAACTATTTCCTAATATTGGTTCTAATTATGAAACTGCTATTGCTTTTATGATGCAACCTGGCATTACAGCTATAGTAAATAATAATAATAAAAATAAATCAATATATGCTAAAGGATATAAAAATCCAATTAATGAAGCTATATTAGATATAGCAAAAGCGTTGAAACTAGCTGATAATAATACTACTTATAAAAAAGCAGAAGCTATTTTAGAAAAAGAACTTATAAAATATGGATTGAAAGATCATAATGTTTTAAATAGTGAAATTCTTAAACAAAGATTAAATGTAAATGAAACTGAAAATAGTCTTTCTGTAAAAGATTTATTGTTTGATTATTTAGTGATTAAACAATATAAAGAATTATCTAATATTGCTACTAAATTAGGAAATATAGCTAGAGTTACAAATCCTGATAAATTTGGAGCTAAACAAACTATATTTGCTACAAATAAAGTATTTGAAGATATTAAAGAAATTTTATTAGATTCAAATCCTGTATTTGCTTTATATGATGGTAAAAGTTTTTTAGATAGAATTTATCCTGGAATAGAAACTATAATTTATGATAGTATAGACAATTATTTAAATAATAATGATAACAATAGTGCTTATCCTTCTCTTCATTATTTTTTAAAATATGCTAGTGCGGCTTCTATAAAAATAAATAGAAATCTATTTATTACTCAAAGACCTTTATTTAGAACTAAAGTTAATTTAATAAAGAAAGTTATAAGTGGGGCTAATCCTAGAATATCAGAAGATACTTATAATTTATTTGAAAGTTATATTTTAAATAGTCTTTATAAAGAAGTTAAAATTATTTCTGAACCTGTAACCTATATAAAAGGAAAAGGAATAACTTCTGTTGAAGGTAATTCTCAAACAGAAATCAATCGTATTTTTGGATATGGATATAAAGCAGATTTGCAAATTACAGATGATAGTGGTAATGAATCTTTTTTTGAACCAAAAGATATAAATAATTTAACTCAAAAAGAAATAGATTTATTTACTAAATTTACTCCTGCTCAAAAAGTATATTGGATTAAACAACATTTTAGAGATGGGCTTATTTGTAATTATATAAAATCTAATACATTTAATAGTAATACTTATAGAAAATCTATAGCAGGAGCTCAAACAATAGAATTCGCAGAAGATAATATAAATATAGAATCTGTTTATGATTTATTTAAAAATACTTATATGAATACTAATCCTCTTTTAGCTTTAACTGCTATGGATATTATAAAATATGCTTTTATAGTAGAGGGTTATAGAATGAAAAAAGGTGCAGTAAATAAAATTATAGATAATGATATATTGATTAATCCTAAAGGATTAGAAGGTACAGGTATTGTAGATGCGTTAAATGATATTGTTAATATGTACGCAAATGATCCTAGTATAGAATCTACTGAAAAACTTACAGAAAATTTTGTTCGTAGTCATTCTAATATTTCAGAAATTGCTAATACTTGGATTAATAAAGAAAATAGAGCTAAATATTTTAAAAACATTAATAATGGCATTGAAACTATATTTATAAATGATGACACTGAACAATTTTTAAATTCTAATAATTTAGGTTATACAATAGAAGTAGAAAACTTTGATGATGATGGAGCTAGTTTAGGAATTACAAAAGAATTCATAGCTAATCCGTATATAAAAATAACTTATAGTTCTAAATCTAATACTTTGTATAAAATAATTAGAAGTAAAGTTAGTAATGTGTTATATTTGCTTCCTTTAAATCTACTACAAGAAAATGAAACAGGTATGTGGAGTGCAAATAACGATAATAATAAATATATGCCTATAGAATGGTATGAAGATATAATTTCAACTTATGAACAAAGTCATGAAACTTGGGAAGTTAAAAGTTTATTGGGTCATATAAACGCTGATACTAAAACTGTTAAAGATTACAATAAACCTGAAAATAGAACTATATCTAAAAATACAGAAACTACTCCTTTTAATAGAGTTAAAGAAAAAGATTCTATAGATACCTTACATGATATAATAAGCAATCATTTTAATGGAACTACTAGCGATATGCTTATTTTAAAAAATAGATTATTAGAAAATCATATTAAAAATAAAGGTATAGAAAATGGTCTATTAGAAACAGTAAATGGTAATATTTATTGTATTTATAAACTGAATACTTCACATTTATATAAATATACTACTGAAAAAGGTTTAAATAAAACTATTGAAGAAAAAGATAAAATTTTTGAAAAACAAATTGAAAAAGCTAGAAATTTAGGAATAGATACAGGACATAAAGGTCAAGCTCATGTAAATAATTTATTTGCTGTAGTTCCTTATGTTCATAGAACTACTCCTTTATCTGAAGAAGAACTAGCTTCTTCTGTAACAGAAGATATAATTAAAATAGATAAAGCTATAAAAAAAGAAGCATATTATGAAGGAACTAAAGAATCTGAAAAATATGTAACTCAACAAAAAAACAAATCAGTAAAAGATAATTTAAATGATGTTGTTATAAGTACTTCAGAATATCTTAAAGTAAAAGTAGATAATATTCTTAATGGAGACCATGGTTTAAATATGTTTGCTAGAGATCCAGAAACAGGTAGTTATTTGTCTATAACAGATCCTAAAGTTATAGAACTTATAAAAGCTGATCCAAGTCTTAGACGTAAATATATAAAAACTATTTTAATGGCTAACCATCTTATAGATAAATTTAGTTCTTTTAATACTTTTAAATATACAGAAGATAATGCTCATTTAAAATATTATGTAGAAGAAATAAATAAAACTATTAAAAAACTTTCAGAATCTAATATATTAAAAGAAGCTGAAGAATTATATGTTACTGGTTATTTAGCAAGTATTTCTAATAATCCTGTCATAAAAGATAACATAATTTCTTTATTAGACGGTTTTCATTCTACTAGTTATTTAACTTCTTATATTCATGATTTACAAGAAACTGCTAATCCTATAATTCAAATAATTACAAGTGATGTAATGAGTGATATTAGAGCTAAAGAATTCCAAGGAGAACAAAGAGTTAGAGAATTTAAAAAGTTTATAGCTACTACAATAGCTGAAGCTAAATCCAAAGGACTATCTGTAAATTGGGATAACTTAGTAGATAAATATGGTAAATGGATTACTGAATATAATGATAAATTTAGTGAAGATTTAGAAAATTTAGAAAACGCTAAAGATAACGCTTATGCAGAATACAAAACAATAGAAGATGATTATGATAAATCGGTAGCTTTTGAAAAATATCTAAAAGCTAAACTTGCTTATGATGAATTTTTATTAAAACATACTAATAGAGAAATAGAAGATGAATATTATAAGCAAATGCTTGATATTGAAAAAAGCATGATTAATACAGATACTGGTAAATTTGCAGATATATATGTTGAATATAAAATGTTAAATGACCAATTAAGAGATGTATTAAGTCATAAAGGAACTGGAGCATTAGATCCTCATTTTGAACAAAAGAAAAATGAAATACTTAATGCTATTAAAAATTTACGTTCTGATGCTTATAAAGATGCTACAGGTAATTGGATATCAAAAAGAGATTTAGAAGAATATGAATTTTCTAATGATGCTAAAATTAAAAGAAATCAAAATTTAAATACTCTTTCTTCTGCTAATCGTTTAACTACTTTTATTAATAAAAGAAATGAATTAAATGATAAATATTATGAAAGAACTGAAAGATTTGGTTTTAAAGAACAACTTCAAAAATATTTAGATGTAATACAAAAATATGAACGTAGAAATTTAACTGAAGATGATTTAGCTGAAATTCCAGAATATGTAACTGCTAAAACTTGGGTAAAAGAAAATGCTTTTTATCAATATGACTTATATAAAGCAACAGGTACTACTCTTACAAAAAGAGATGTTGAAAAATATCTTGAAGAATATTTTGATGGATTGTTTGATCCAAATGTAGATGATTTACAAATTAGAGTAAAAGCTGCTTTAGAATATTTTAAAAATACAAGAGGAGAACGTCATAATAAAAAAGCTGTATATAAACGAATTGCTCTTAAAGAAGATGCTAGAGATGAATTAGGTATTATAGATGCTCGTAAATTTGATGAAGATGAAATAGCTGCTATAAAAGCTGAACAAGAAATTAAATTTAATATAGGAGAATCTGTAGCATATTCAGAAAGAAATATAATTCATAGTTCAAGTTCAGATAATACTATTTATACTTCTACTTTTTATGAAGGAATGAAAATTCATGGACTTACTAATCCTGAATATTTAAAAATAATTAATGGTTATAGTTATGAAGAAAATGGTAGTATATACTTTGTTGATGGAATAAATACTATTCTTCGTAGATGCATCAACCCTTCTACGGGGGTGCTAGAAACTTCAAAACTTAACATTGATGAAATTGAATATGTATTAGGACTTTTAGAAAAACTTGGATATGATAGACATGAACAAACTTTTACTACACAAGGTGGAGTTCGTAAATATAAAGGTGTAAGACGTAAAAATGTAAAAAAAGTAAATGAATTTATAAAAAAGAATGTAGAATTTGTTTTAACTGAAGAAGATAAAAGAAAATTTGATGCAGAAAAAGCTAAAGCTAGAACTATAAGTGATTCTTATTATTTATCTTGGTGTGAACTGAATCAAGAATGGAGTGAAGAAAGACAAGAATTTATTCCTAATCATTTATTTTGGGGACATGCGCAACCTAAAACTTCTTTACCTAAAGAAGAAAGAGATAAATTTATTTCTAAACAAAAAACTGCTGCAATAAACATACTTAAAGAAGTATTTACAGAAGTTCCTACTAAATATTATGAATTAGAACGAACTCGTATAGCAAATACTTATGGTACAAATAGTCCTGAATATGAAAAATGGATGTTAGATAATCATGTTTATAATCCTAATACTCATAGATTAGAACCTCTTACTTGTTGGACTAAATCTGAGCCTAACTCTAATATGCCTGGAACTTGGGAACCTACTTATCAAATGTCAGATAAATCAGTAAAAGAAGAATTTAGAAATCCAAATTATAAAAAAGGTCTAGGACTTGAAGCTAATTATAAAACTAATTCAAATAGTCTGTATAATAACAATGTAAAACTTAATGAATATGAGAAAAAAGTTAAAGATTATGTTCAAAATTTATTAGCAGCTTTAGCTACTACAAAAAAAGCTAAACAATATATAGAAAAAGGTTATTTACCATCAAAAGCTGTAAAAGAAGATAAAAAATTCTCACAAATTTGGTTAAAAGAGTTAGCTAAAGGTTTTGGTTATGTTGAAGGTAATAGTGGTTATGAAAGATGGGATAATGATATATCTTATGATAATGATTATGTTCCAGATATGCCTATGTTATCTCAATTAATAACAAAAGATACTCATAAAAAACCTTATAGAGAAATGTATAAAACTGATGAAGAATATAAAAAGGCTTTAGAAGATTATGAAACAAATAAAGAAAAATACGAAAAAGAAAATGCTAAAATTCATAGTGATATTTTAGACCGTAATTGGGAAGAAGTAATATCAGAATTTATAATTAAAGCAGCTCATTATAATGCAGTTCAAGATAATAAACTTCAATTATATTTTGGACAAAAACTTCTTAATGATATTTTAATTTATCAAAATAAAAATTATACATCATCTCAATTAGCTAAAGATAGAACACTATCAAATGAAGAAACTACTATTTATAAAAAGAAAAAAGATGAAAATCTTCAAAAACAATATGCTAATTGGTGTCGTAGAGTTATATTTGATCAATTTAAAGAAAATCAAGGTAGAAAAACTAGACTTATGACTATTTTACAAGGCATAACTTCTACTAATTATATGACTTTAAATATAAGAGGAGGTATAGCTAACGTATTAATTGGAGAAAGTAATATATTTGGTGAAGTTTTTGCTAAAGAATATTTTGGAGCTAAAGATTGGGCAATAGGTAAACAAATATGGATTAGCAATATTGCTAGTTTTATGGCTAATATGTATGACGATACTTCTACTAGTTTAGGTGATGCTATAGTAAAAGCCATGTCTATATTGGATTATGATGGAATTACAGGTCGTGCACCCCAAGCAGGTCTTGAAGAATGGTCAAAAAGACTAAGAGATGTTGCTTTTTCTCCACAAACTGTTACAGAACATTTTATGCAAAATGCAGCAATGTTTAGTATGATGAATAGTCATAGAGTTGTAACTAATCCTAATTATGGTAAACCTGGACAACCAGAATATATTTTTATGAATAAAGAAGAATATATGTCAGAAAGTATGAAATTAGCTTTATATGAAATAATGTCCGAAGAAGAAAAACAACAATTTGAATCTCATATTAAAGATATAAAAGAAGATCCAAATAAAGCAAAAGATTACGCTAGATTTCATAAAAATGCTATTAGTACATTTGTAGTAACAAAACTTTCTAAAGAAAAACAAAATCTTTATTCTGAAACTGTAAAAAAATATAGAAAAGAAAAAGCTAAAGACTTTGAAAATCATCCTACTTTATATAGTCAATTTAAATTAGGTTCTGATGGTAAATTAGATTTTGCAGATAATTCTATATTAGCTAATATTAATGTTTTAAAAGATAATCAAGAAGTTAGTGATGCTTATAAACTATTAGGTAAATTTAAAGAGCGTGTAATATCTGTAAACAAAAAGATTCACGGTAATTATGGTAAACTTGATGCTGCTAGTATAGAGTCTCAATGGTGGGGAAGTATCGTAATGCAATATCATAAACATATTTATCCTGGAATTATGAAACGTTATCGTCGTCATGGATATTTCAATGAAGAAAGAGGTACTATAGAAAAAGGTTCTTATGTTGCATTATATGATTTTCTTACTACTCCTATTAAACAAATAGCTGAAAGAAATAATTTATCTGAAGGACAAACAGAAACTTTAGTTGGTATTCAAAATCTATTTGGAATGATAACTGATTATTTTCATTATGTAAAACTTAATTATAATACCATGCCTGAATATGAAAAAGCTAATATGCGAAGAGTTCTAGGAGATGTAGCTGGTATGTTAACAGCAGTAATGATGTCTATGTTATTAAGATTAGGTTTTGACGATGATGATGAAAGTGTTGTTTATAATTTAGGTTTATATGAAGCTGATAGACTTGCTACAGAAGCCTTTATGTGGAATCCAGTAGGACTTTATGCTGAAGCTAAAAAACTTTGGTCTAGTCCGGTTGCAGCTCAAAGTATAATTGGTGATGGTTTAAATATCATGGGTACTATTAGTGGAATGATTTTTGAAGGAGAAGATTATAATCCTTATTTTACTAGTGGTAGATATGCAGGAGAACATAAATTAGGAGTATATGTAGAAAGACGTATTCCTTATTGGAGAAATTATGTAGCTTTAAGAGATATAGCAGAAAGTAATCATTATTATAAAATGGGAGATAACATACTCACTGTACTTCCTGTTAAAGAATGGGCTAAATCTATTAAAGATTAACTACCTCCCCCGTAGAAGGGTTGTATAACTCTATAACCCTTCTACTATTTATAATAAACTTAATATTAATATTAATAATAAAACTTATGCCAAAACATTCATTAAAAGATGCCGGTACTATAGAAGTACGAAATGGTAAAAAATATTACAAAGGTTATCGATTAGATGAAAATAATTCATTTAAAGATAATAGAGGTTACACTAAAAAACTTGTATGGAGTGGTATTCCTTATAGAAATGACTATTATAGTCCTGCTGTACAAGATGTAGATAAAAAAGGAAAACCTAATAAACACGGTTATATAGGTGGAGGAACACAAGAAGTTAGAGATAAATATTGGGAACAAAATCCTATTATTAAACATGCCACTGATAGTATAGCAGATGCTTATGGAATTAGCGGAGAACTACTAAGATATAGATTAGATCAAGAAGGTTTTACAGACCAGTCTATTCATAGAAATAACGGAACAATTCCTGAAGATCCTACATTTAGATATACTCCTGAAGATACTCATAGTTATGATTATTTAGAAACACTAGGTTATGATGGAATTGGATTTAAAGAATTTGGTTTAGATGATGGGGCTGATTATATAAATAGCGGTTTTGTTAAACATATGGGAGAACAGTGGGGTACATCTATTAATGAAAATGAACAAGGTAGACTTGTTAATACTAGTGATGGAGAAACAATGGTAGATAATATAGGTTTAACCGCAGCTCATTTAAAAGCTTTTAGAGATAAAGCAGCTAAAGATTTTCCAGGTGCTAGTAGAATATTTTTAGATGAAGCTGTAAATACTTATTATAAATACGGCCCTTATGGTGGAAAAAATATAATGAAAAGAAAATATAAAAAGAAATAATTATGGCTAAAAAACATAGAAGTCTTAAAGATATAATAATCGATTATGCAATAAATAACATGATTGAAGATATTCCTATAGATACTGTTAGAAAACGGTTATATGATAGAGTAATTCCTGTATCTTATGAAAATGCTTATTTTAGATTTAAAAATGCTATAAATAAAAAATCTCCAGTATATAATGCTGATAGAAATTTTCTAGCTTATATTAAGAGAGATGATATTTGGGCTAATTATTTACAAATACCTGAATCTGAAAGACGTAATGAGTATAATTCGTTAACATATAAAGTAATAAATTCACAATATAGTCCAACAATAGGTAGTAAAGGCGATTATAAAACTCTAACAAATATAAACGATTTTTATCCTCATATAATACATGAAGCTAAAAATAAATCAGTAAGAGGAATAACTAAAGACGGAGTTAATGTAGGAGAACATGGTCCTTTAAATTTTGGACAAAGTAAAGTAAGTAAAGTTTTAGGTGATTTTTTTGGTCCACATTTAATAAGTAGAGGATTAGACCCTAAAAGAGGAGAATATATATCTTTTTATGATAAATGGGATTTATCTCCAATAGGAAACTCTAATGCTTCAGATGAAAGTAGTGGTATAGGTAAACCTATAGAATTTTATGATAGAGTTTATTTAGATGATTACTATGGTATTCCTAAAAAATATAGAAAAAATTTAGAAAATGCATATTATGCAGGATATTTACCAGAAGTAGATATAATAGGTGTAAGAAAAAAATAATATTAAAATAATCCTATTATTAGTTCAAATACTAGTAATAGGATTATTCTTATGTGTACCGTATGTGTTCCTAAAATAATAAAAAAAAGAGTAAATGAACTATTAAAGTCCACTTACTCTATTTAAAATAAATTTATTCGATTTGACAGGGTATAATCAAAAATGGATAAATTGTTAACCTAATATATTAAAAGCTAACACGAGCCACCTATTACAGCCATATTGTTATTTGGTGTTGTTGTTCAACTCGTCAACAAATGCAGTTGCCCATAATTTCAGACTTTCTCCATAAGCATGAGGTATATCTTTGTTTCCTATAGTACAACTACTAACATCACAACCATTATTAAGAAGTCTTTGTTGTAGATTTAATCCTTCTTTAGCAAAAGTAGGAGCTAAAGCTAAAGCCATTTGAAATATTCTATCATTTCTAAATTTACTATTTTTTATTTTATTGTATGTATCACAAGCTTGTTCACTAGCTTTATAACTAATATCTCCAAAAGTAGTTTTACACACTTCATCAAATAAATCTTCGCTTATATCTTCTGATTTATTATTTTTATTTTCTTTCATAGTTTCTACTGTAGATTTATCTTGTATTGTAGGAATATTATCTTCAGGACTTCCAATTTTATAAAAAATATCTTCAACTTCTATTATATTATAATCATCAAGATAATATAGAAGACGATTACAATCAGAATGCCAACGTATATTAAGTATTGTTTGGGTTTCAAGTAAATTGTTGTATATATAAGTAACTCTATCATTAATTTTATAAGGATATTTTTCAAGAAATTCTTCAAGAGTAAAATAAGTAAAATATATGGGTGATTTATCTAATTTATATTTAGCTTTACCTAAAATTTTATGGTCTGTAATGCTTATTAAATAATATACATCAGATGCTCCATTTAAATTATTTAAATTCTTACCACCTAACATTTCAAGTATTTCAATTACTTCTTTACCTCTTGTTGGATGTCCTTTAATTGCTAATTCTGCCATAGATATTTATTTATTTGAAGTTGTTGGTATATTCTCATTTACACCTATTCTAAACAATCTATCATCTATTATTGATGTAATGCAATCCATTATCTTATCATATATTTCCTGACTATTACCAAAGTCATAATCATTTATGGCTGCTGTAACTTTTTCTCTAATAAGATTTTCTGAATCTTTTATTGCTTGTGTTAGAATCTCATATCCAACAGAAGCTTTTCTCTCCCATGCATTTGCTTTTCTAAATAACTCATATTTTATAGTATAATCATTTTCCAATAATTCTATAACTTTATTTCTAATAAGAGTTTCAGCATCTTTATTAATACATTCAGATATTTGTTTAAATAAAAACTCATAAGATAAGTTTGAAATTAAGGTATCCATACAAGCTTCATTTTTATATGTATTATAAAGTAAATCTCTAATTGCATTTTTACATTCTTCTTTGATTTCTTCTTTTGAAAGATAATCATTAATATTAATTTCTATAGTCATAGTTTTATAAGTTTTATTTATTTTACTACTAATTTTATTATATTACTTTTATATTCCTGCAATAAAATCCTTAATATCCATATAATCAAAACCTGCATTTTCAGCAGTCTTTTTATCACTGTCTGAAAATTGACCTTCTTTACCAGAAGCATCTCCAATCATAAGAATATTATCTGTACAAATACCATTTTCGATGATTCCTCGTTTAATCATTTCACGAATTAAAGAATCAATCATTCCTATATTTGGTTTACGATATTTATTATCTTTATCATTTGAAGTACAATAAGAATATTCAACTTCAACACCTGTATATTCTTTAATACTTCTACAAATATATTCCATTTTATATTGAAAATTTCGTTCATTAACAAAATTTCTTTCAATACCACCTTGATTAGAAACTATTAATAAGCATTTAGGATTAATTTTTTTAATAGTATTTAAAGCACCAAAGCTAAATTTCATATCCCAAATACCTTTAGGAAATGTTTCTCCACTAATAGTATTTATTAAAGTACCATCAAGGTCTGCAAATATAACTTCATACTGTTTCATATTTATTCCTCCATTGCTTTTTTAAATTCTTCAATATCTACTACTGCACAATCTTCCAACCACTCACAAGCCTTTTCAAGAAAAGTATCATATAATACAGCTTTTCTGTTTAATTCATCTAAACAAGATACTTTAACTGTATGATATTCTTTATCATTATAAAGATTTGGATGTTCATCTGCCCACTTAGCACCACATTCAAATCCAATCGTGAAATCATATTCATCGTTGCAAATATAATCTTCATCTACATCTTTGCCTATATTCGTGCTAATTGTGTTTGCTATCTTATGTATTTCTTCTTCTCGTGTCATATCTTACCAATTTTTATAATATTCGGAACAATCATCTTTTTTATTAAGAAGATGTTCGTTACCTTCGTATGGAATACAGCATCTCCACCTTTCACCACCAACTATCCTATATAAATACGCACTATTATCATTACATATACCTCCAAAGAAACATGGAAACCAAACTTCATTGATATTATCTCTAACAAGTACTTTACTTTCAAAAGGAACTAAAGTAGTAATGTCAAATTTAGTTGGAACTAATTCCCAATCATTTTGTTTGATAAATGGAATACTACCTATTGTTTTGGTAATTATAGATTCATATTCATAACATTCATTTTCCAGATTAACTTTAGTAATTTCTACCTCATATCCGTTGTCTTGAATTATAGCACCTACTTTAAATTTTGGTTCTATCAATTTTTCCAATATTTTTATTTCTTCATTCCATTTATAACCTTTTTTATTAATAGCATCAAATAATTTTTCCTTCTCTTTAGATGTAGCAAGTCTACAACCTTTAATAGATGTCCAATTATCACTATTAAAAATAAGTTCTCCGTAACAATTTATAGCACAATAACATTCTGCGTTACCAAAATTATTAAGATGTTTAAATATAAAAGGATTACCTTCACAACCCTCTAACCCACTAGTTAATATATCTCCATCCTTAAAAGGTTTTTGGAATGTACTCCAATCTCTGTTATCTTTTGATGGAAATAATAGACATTCTGCATCTATAGCTCTTGTATAAGTGCCATCTTTAGCAAAAGAATAAACACCGGTTTTGTTAGAAACTTTAATTATAGAATCTGCAAACTGAACATAATTAAAATTACATTTACCACAAACAGGACTATACAATTCCATTCCTCTTGGAGCATCTTTAAGAAGCTCTGCTATATTAATATTTTCCATAATTTATAATTTCTTTTACTTTTTGAATTATATTATTTTCAACTTCTTGAATATTTGTTTGAATATTATTAACGCAATGTTGAATAGAATTAACACTATTTATATTAGATAATATTCTTGCATTAACGTATATACTACATAGTTCAGCAATAATATCTATTAAGACTTCTTTATCACAATTCTTTAATTTATCTTTAAGAGTTTGTTTAATATCTTCTTGTTTCATTGTAGTTTCTTCATTAATTAGACTTTTAGTAATATAATTTATATTTATAATTTTTTCTAATGATTCTATTTTTGCAGGAAACCAAAAACAATCGTAATCAAGATAAACATAACGACCATTTAAATCTCCTTTACTAAATCCAAGAATTTCATGAGGACCGAATGTTACACCATAATCGTTTGTAAACATTACAGTATCCCCAATTTTTAAATCAAAAGGATTATTAGGTAAAACTTCTTCTAATGTATTAAACATTTCTATTTTACCATTTTTTACTCTTTCTATAAAACGCTTTTTAATATTACGTTCTAAATAAGGTTCTTTATTATATTCTGTCATAATTTTAATATTTCCAAAATAATTTAACAAACCAATTAGCTTGCATCAAGCTACAAAATCTTCCATAATTATCGTTTTAAATATTATAACAATATTCTCATATATTTCCATTTACCACTTTTAGCCATTGTACTCCAACTCAATGTACAATTATCAAAAGTATATATTGTTGTACCATTAGATACAATTGTACCTATTTTAACAACACCTTTATGTGGAAAAAATGATGTATCATAATTAGTCCAATAGTCACCTTCATCAATGATTGGATACCATTTATATAATTCTTCTTCCATAATGTAGTTAAAGTTTATATGTTACACTATTATATAAATTTAGTCAGTGTAACCATTTTCACTTATTACTCTTGGACTATCAACATTTGCTACAAGTTCTTGAATTTCAAACCAGTTGTCACGAGGGTAATACTCACTATCTATTTTTTTAATATCTTTAGTAAATTGATTTGTTTTATAATCAAACCAATCAATCATCCATTCATATATTTCATTAGCAGCAAATGTTTCAAATGCTTCATCTAAATTATTGGCAGCTACAATGATTAGTCCTCCACTATAACTGCCACTTCTTTTACAACCAAATACTTTCATACTATTTTATATTATTGTTATACCATTCATTATTACTTTTCCAATCTGCTTGATTAATATCATCATAATCAATTGTATCGCAAATTTGATTATCTTCGATAATAATATAAGTAGGTTGTTTTATAATTTTACTAACCTGCATACTAACCTGCATTAATGCTTTTATCGATACTATGCACATTATTATAAACAACAACTTAAATATTATATCTATTATATCAATTCTTCGCATGTTTTATCATTATGTATTATGTTATTATTATATAATTTAAAATCAATT